>CAZKIN010000156.1:0-3838 GCA_964552515.1 uncultured Phycisphaeraceae bacterium | reverse complement strand
GCGCTACTGGATGTATTGCGCGCCCGCACGGATTTCGATAACACGCTCGTCATCATTACCGCCGATCACGGCGAACACCAGGGCGAACATGGCCAGTGGGATCATGTATTCTCCGTCGGCGAAGCGCTGATCCATGTCCCGCTGCTCATCCGCCATCCGTCGAAGTTTCCCAAAGGTCATCGCGTTCCCGGGCAATGTCAGTTGGTTGACATTGTTCCGACAGTCTTCGATGTCCTGGGCGTCCCCTGCCCTGTGTCCGAACTTCCCGGCCGCACCCTCGTGCCGGACCGATTTGAACCCCGCAAGTACGCCTATTCGGAAGTGCATCCCTATTACGGCCACCTGGAACGCCTCGCCGAAGTCACCGGCATGAAGCGCGATGTTGCCGAGTTCCTCGGCTACCGGCGCAGCGTCCGCACCGACCAGTATAAGTTTGTCTGGTCCGACCGCGGACAGCGACAGTTGTTTGACATCTCCGTGGATCCGCAGGAGGCGCACGATCTGATCAACGACTTGCCCGAAGTCGCCGCGCAGCTCGAAGCGCACATGCATGACTGGTGGAAAGCGCAGCCGCCGTACGAATCCCGCGAAACCATCGAATCGTCCCCCACCAGCCAGGATACCCTGCGCGGATTGCGCGGCTTGGGATATGTGAAGTAACGAAGGGCGGGCGCGCAAGATCGAATTCGCCCGCGCGGTCTCACGTTTCGCAAAAAGTTTCCGAGCCGAATCCAACGAAGTTCAAAATCGTGAAATGAGCGTCTTGAACAAAAACAAAACTCCACTCTTCAGGCGAATGGACGCTGCAATAAGCGGCCTCATACTGATTTTCTTCGCGGCTTGGTTTTCAAGTGCCGATTTTGAAGCGGACCTGCTCGGCAAGGCAACCGGCAAACTCGAATGGGGCCCTGCGCTTTTCCGGGGATTACTGGCGATTCACGGACTCGCACTGCTCGCATGGTCGTACTTCGCTATGCGGCCGCGCCTCTCGCGACCCCTGCCTTCGCTCGCTGATCAGCGCGACGTGCCTTATGCCTACCTTTGGCTTGCCTTGCTTTGTGTCGTTGGTGCGGCACTGCGCCTTTACCAGCTCGGCACCTGCCTCTGGATCGACGAAATGTTCACGCTGGTCGATTTTCTGCGCAGACCCCTGCCGGAAATCGTCACCATGTTCCCCTCGCAGAACCAGCACATGCTTTATTCCGTGCTCGGACGCATCTGCGTCGTTCTCGGTGGAGAGTCCGCCGCCACTGCCCGTCTGCCCGCCGCTCTGTTCGGCGTTTTCAGCATCCCCGCGCTTTACTTCCTGGGTCGCCGCATGATCGGCTCGCGCGAGGCGCTGCTCGCCTGTGCGGTCATGACCTTTTCTTATCACCACGTCTGGTTCTCGCAGAGCGCCCGCGGCTACAGCGGTTTGCTCTTCTTCACCATTCTCGCCGCCTGGCTCTGGCTGGAGGCGGTCCGTCATGGCACTCCGCGCTGGTGGATCAGTTATGCCGTATGTGTGGCACTCGGCATGTGGATTCACATGACCATGCTCTTCGTCCTCGCCGCGCACGGACTCGCCTGGCTCGGCCTTATCGCCACGCGCCGCCATCGTGCCAGTGGCATGGCACCAGACACCATCGACCCCGCTTTCGTCTGGAAAGCGTGGCTCGCTTGGATTTTCAGCGGAACGCTCACCCTGCAATTGCACGCACTTGCGCTGCCGGAGTTTTTCCGCTCGGCGCTGCACGAACACTCTCCCGATTCCGAATGGCTCAACCCCTTCTGGGTAATCTGGGAAAGCCTCGCCCGCCTGGGTGACGGCGGTATCGGAGGAGTCGCTCTGCTCATTGGCGCCATCGTCATGCTCGTCGGCTGGCTCGCCCTCTGGAAACGCGACTGGCAGTCCGCCGTCGTCGCGATCGTCCCGCCGCTCCTCGGCGCGGGAACCATGATCGCCCTCAAGCACAACCTCTGGCCACGCTTCTTTTTCTTCTGCATGGGCTTCTTCATCCTGATCGCCGTCCATGGCGGTATGACCATGGTCCGTCTCGTGTTCACCGCATTCATGGAACGCACCAGCGCGCTGCGCTTCGCCACCACCGTGGGCACGATCTGCTGCCTGCTCGTCGCCGTCGCCTCCGCCACCACGCTGCCGCGCTGCTACGATCCACCCAAGCAGGACTACTGGGGCGCACGTGACTATGTCGAAAAGGAGATGCAGCCCGGCGATGCAAAAGTTGCCGTCGGACTCGCGGGCATCGCGTTTCAGCGCTATTTCGCTCCGGACTGGCGCTTCGTTCAAACCCGAGCCGAACTGGACGAACTGCGCCAAAAGCACGATCGCGTTTGGCTCGTTTACACTTTGCCGATAGAACTGCGGTCCCGCTGGGGCGAAATCGCCTCGGCTATTGATGCGGATTTCAAGGAAGTGAAAACGTTTTATGGGACGCTTGGCGGCGGAGAAGTTGTTGTCTGTGCTTCCGATCAAAATAAGTAGCGTACGCATCAGCGAACCATCAGTACTCGGGATCTAATTTGAAAACACTCGTCTCCATCGTCATCCCCGCCTTCAACGAGGGCGCCGGCGTCAAGCCGGTGCTGCAGGAAATGCGCGCCATCCTGGAACAGAACAACATCGACGCCGAGATCATCGTCGTCGATGACGGTTCCAAGGATGACACCGCCGAAAAAGCCCGCGAAGGAGGCGCGCTGGTCATCCGACATCGCTCCAACCGCGGCTACGGGGCTGCCCTGAAGACCGGTATCGCCGCGGCCTCGCGCGACATCGTTGCCATTACTGACGCCGATGGGACATACCCCGCCAGCTACCTGCCCGCGCTGTTCAAGGAACTCGAATCGGCCGACATGGTCGTCGGCGCACGCACCGGGCAAAATGTCAAAATCCCCCTGATCCGCAAACCGGCCAAATGGGTGCTCAATCGCCTCGCCAACTATGTCACCGGTACGAAGATCCCCGACCTCAACAGCGGTCTGCGTGTTTTCCGCCGCGACATCGTCATGCAGTACTTCTCGATCCTGCCGGACGCTTTCAGTTGGACCACCACCATCACCATGGCCATGCACTGCGATAAGTACGCCGTCACCTTCGTGCCCATCGACTACCGCCGCCGCACCGGGAAATCCAAGATTGTCGCCACCGACGCCGGCAGTTTTGCCATCCTGATTTTGCGCACCGCCATGCTCTTCCGACCGCTGCGCGTCTTCGTACCCATCGTCCAGGTCTGTTTCGCTTACGGGTTTATCAAAGCCTGCATCGACCTGTTCGTCATGGGAGACCGTAACATTTCCGCATCCGCGCTGCTCGGCTTCATGAGCGCGCTGATCATCCTGCTCATCGGAATGCTCGGCGACGCGATGGCCACGCGCTTGGGTCGCCTCAGCGCCAACGCCGTCGTGGGCGTCCGCGCCCCGGAACTCGTCGAGTTCGAACGCCAGCGCAAACTTGCCAACGGCACCTCGGAGGGCAAATCGTGACCCCACTCGCCTGGCTCTTCCGCGGCTACCTGCTCGCCGGTCTTGTTTTCCACAAGGCCCTTTGGGAATACATGAAGCGCCGCCAGCGCGGACCTGCCGCACCGAAACCGGCGCTTCCGTTCAAGACCCGCCTGATCAAGCTGGTCAAGCTCGCCATCCTTCTCGGCATCGTCGCCCAGACGATGGTGCCTGATTCCGTCATGGCCCGCTTCGGTCTGCTCATCAGCGCCGATCCGACCGCCCTGCAAGTGACGGGCTTCTGTCTCTACACCCTGGGACTTCTTATCGCGGTCCTCGGCCGCACGCAGCTCGGCGGCAACTGGTCCGACATCGAAACCGCCGAAGTGCTCACCAA
>CAZKIN010000155.1:3862-9060 GCA_964552515.1 uncultured Phycisphaeraceae bacterium | reverse complement strand
GATGAATGGAGACGAAGGGGATCGAACCCTCGACCTTCGCATTGCGAACGCGACGCTCTCCCAGCTGAGCTACGTCCCCGGTTTCGTCAGAGAAAGTAACAGGATCGCGGCAAAGGTCAAGCGAAGGGATCAGAGTCGGGTGAGCAGCGCCGGATTGGCCCGGACGTAGCGCTCCACGGTTTCGGCGTAGACGCGCATCGCCTGTGCGACGGCGGCGTCCTCGTCCATGGGCACGCTGGGATCGAGCAGCGGGCCGAGCACTTCCATGTGGTATTGGAAGTTGCGGCGCGGGGTGATGAAACCCTGCACGATCGGCGCCTGGCAGCGGAGGGCGATGCGCAGCGGGCCGGAGATGAAGGCGCGGGGCTCGCCGAAGACGACGACTTCCTCCATCTTCTGGTGGGCGGCGCGGACGCGGCTGACGTCCATGGCGCTGCCCACGAGGTAGCCATCCTTGAAGCAGCGGAAGATTTCGCGCGGGAAGGTGTCGGCGTAGATCACGCGCATCTGCGGCAGGTCGGGATGCACCTTGTCCCAGCGCTGCTGCATATAACGGCGCATGGCGCCTTCGTTGCGGTCGCGCACGCCGGCCATCTTGTAGCCCATGAGTGCCATGAATGTGGCAGCGACGTGGTGCGGGCCGAAGTGGGACAAGGCCACGTATACGCCGCGACCCTGCGCGAGGGAGGCATCGAGCAGTTCGCGGTTTTCCATGGTGGCGAGTGCCACGGCGCGGTCATGCGGCAGGCAATCGAAAATCAGGTAGAGCATTTTGTCGCAGCGGCTCTGGCAGAAAAATTCACGGGAGCCAGAGAGTCTTTCGCGCAGCGTGCCGCGGCGACCGATCACGCGCTCGAAGGCGGTGAGGAAGCGGCCGCGCCGTTTGAAGTTGATCAGCCATTCGATCGTGCCGAACAGGCGGCCGAACAGGTACAACCCGCGCAGGCCGATGATGCGGAGCAGGACGGCGGTGGTGGCGTGAATGACGCCGAAGGACAAACGGGGCCAGAATCCGAGGGGCTTTTCGACGGCGGGGGCGGCGTCGCGGAGGGGCGTATCGGTCGGCGGGGCGGCGGAGCGCGGCGGTTCGACGTGCGCCGGGGGTACGCTGGGTTGCGTTGGCGATTCGGATGGTTTCGTCATGGGCATCAGAGCCGTATTATAAGATGCGCGGCGCGGAAGCGATAGCGAATCGGTGCGGCGCGGGTACGAGGGGCTTTCCATGATGCGGATCGGTCCGTTTGAAGTTTACTCCATTAAAACCGGCGTGTTTCGGCTGGACGGCGGCGCGATGTTCGGCGTGGTGCCGAAAGTGATGTGGGAAAAATCGACCACACCGGACGCCGCGAACCGCATTCCGCTCGCCGCGCGGACGCTGCTGCTGGTGGATCGGGCGGCGCCGCGCGTGGTGCTGGTGGATACGGGCAACGGGACGAAGTGGGACCCCGAGGTGGCCGCGCGGTATGGGATTGAGCATGACGGCACCGCGATCATCCGGGCGCTGGCGAAGCTGCAACTGACGCCCGCCGAGGTGACTGACGTCATCGTGACACATCTGCATTTCGATCACAACGGCGGGCTATCCGAATGGGTGGAGGAGCGCGGGGGCGAGACGCGACTGTGCTTTCCGAAAGCGCGGCACTGGATTCACGAAAAGCAGTGGAAGCATGCGCACGCGGCGACTCCGAAGGATCGGGCGTCGTATCTGCCGGAGGACTTTGCCGCGCTGGAGGGTTCGCCGCTGCTGACTTTTGTTACGGGTGACCATCCTGCGGCACCGTTTGAGGGAGTGCGCTGGCTGCTGTCGCATGGGCATTCGCCATATCAACTGCATCCGGTGCTCGGGGCGGAGAAGGATGAATTGATCTGGACCGGCGATGTCATCCCGACAATTGCGCACCTGCGGCAGGCATGGGTGATGGCGTATGACCTGTATCCGGTGACGACGATCGCGGAGAAGACGGACTTTGCGCGGCGGGTGATTGCCAGCGGGGGAATCCTCGCTTTTCCGCATGATCCGCAGCATGCGGGCGTGCACGTGGACGGTCTGCCGGATCGGCCGGTGGTGGCGCGGACGGTGGAGCTGGGGGTGTAGTGCGGGTCAGCAGCCTATTGCGTTACGGACACACTCCACACGGGTCAGTGTAGGGATATGGGAGTCCCTGAAATGCAAAGACCACCTGCTGCACGTCGGCCACGTTGACGATGCGGTTGGGGCAGGCGGGCGCAAGGTCGGCCCATGTGAGATCCGCAGGGGCACCGTGCTCGCCTTGTATGAACTTCACGACACTCAAGACATCGGCCGTGTTGACAATTCCGTTGGGCGTCGAACCGGCGCTGCTGCTCCCCACGATGTCACCGTAAAACTTGCCCTGCGGTTTGCGTGTGGTTTCCACGGGAAGTCCGAGTGATTCCATGCCGTTGCGATCGCCGCGAATCTCATAGGTGCTGACCGGCTGTATCAGACAGTCGCCAATGTGGACGTGACTTTCAGTCCAATCACGGAAGACGGGCGTAGCAGAAACTGTGGTCCTGGAATCAGAATCCGGTGATCCGACCCACCCAATTTGTACTGCAATACACGCGGCACCTGCGCAAGTCGAGGCGTCCAGACACGATTGTCCGTCGAACGCACCTCCATCGCACGCGCCAGGTGAAGCGCGCCAGATCGAAAAGGCTTGGATAACGCCAGAACAACGCGTCGGACTGAATGTAACATACCGGTTCTTTCGCTCGCCGGTGAGCGGCAATGTCAGATAGGGGGCCAAAGTTTGGGTGGTATGATTGCCAACGCACTCTCCCGCCACGCAAAGATCGTTTTCCGTACAGGGTGTTCCGTCGCTGCAGGGTGTACCATCGATCGCACCAACACAAGGTGGCGAATATAGCGTAATGCCATAAGGGCTCGAGAGCCCAGTGATAACATCGGTTAAAGTTGCGGGGCCGGGGGGTAGCGAAATGCTTCGAATTCGGCCGTCCAGTGAATTGTCCGCCAAGACGTGCCGAACACTGTACAACAATCGATTCGAATAGTTATCCAAAACGACATCGTGGATTTCGGCATCCTCGAAGCGCAATGCTACCGGGATGGCGTTATCCAAGGAAGCAAAGAAAATCCAACTAGACCATTGGCCACCGGAAGTTGTCCAATAAAGCCAATTGCGCGTCGGATCGTATTCCAATCCCAAAGCAGGAACATTGGTGTTGACCCACGTAATGCAGTTGCCTCCAGTAGTGAGTGAACATCGCAGAATCTTGTTGTCGGTACTTTGGAAATAATAGTTGACCAATGGAACCAACTCGACGGAATTTCCGACGTTAGGGCCAAACCTTTCGAGCAGTGTGCCGTCGAGACTTGAACGATAAACTCCTGAAGGCAACGTGGGAACATCGCCGGTCCAGTAAATATTCCCCAAGGAATCCAGCGCAACGCCGTTTGCAAAATCGGCCTTAGCAACTTCCTCGATTCCAGACCCGTCCAGATTACAGCGTAAGAGGCGCTCTCGCCCAAACGTAAAGTAAATCTTGCCCGCGGCCTCATCGACAGCGAGCGCTTCCCATGAGCGGCTGTATCCAGGCCTTTCCATTGTAAGAATCAATTCTCTTTGCGTGCCGTCGAGATTAGCCCGCTCGATTTTTCCTGTTGAAGAATCATTCCAATACAATTTCGGGTCAGCGGACTCTGCCGTTTGGGAAGCAAGGAATAATGCAGCAGACGCAATTGCGAAACGACTTACGAAATGCATGGGATTCCTTTCGTAATAATTGCCCAATTGATAGTCACTGCAAGTGAATAAAATTCGTCATAGGAAATGAGCCCTACAATTTTCCACCTGAGCAGGGATTATACCAGAGACACTAAAAATTTCAATTCGCAATTTCCGGAAAACATCAAGCAACTAGCTTGCTAAATATTGCAGGGTTTTCCCAAGGTTTTGATGGTGCACTCGAAGTCGCAGGATGCGGCACTGATTGTCCAGCCGCAGGCACGAGGAAATACGCAGGAAGCGTGCAGATCGGCCAGACTGAGGTCAAAATGTGAAAACACGAATTCCGCAGCTTCCGGGAGGGCGAGGAAGGCTCTCTCGACAGGGATGGAGAGATATTCATGGATGGAAGTGTCATCAATCAGTCAGTCACGCTGTTGCAAGACTTCGAGCGGTACAGCGCGAAGCGGCTGGTGCTGCCGGTTTTGATTATCGTGGTGGTCGTTTTTCTGCCGCCCCTGGGGCTGATGGGGTATTGGTTTGGGCGGGATTGGCAAAGCAGCGAGCCGCGCGGGGATCTGGTGGCCGGGGGGTTGCTGGTCGCCGGCTGGGTGCTGGGCTTTGCGCTGCTGATGTTTTATGTGGTGCTGGGATCGCTGCGGACGAAGCTGATGGAAGATGGGGTGCGGGTGCGGATGTGGCGCGGCTGGAGGGAGTTTTATTGGCGCGATGTGCGCGCGGCGAAGGTGACGAGTCAGAAGGGGTCGGTCATGACGCTGGTGCTGAATTACGGCGGGCTGCGGCGGGTGCGGATTTGTCTGAACGATTATCGACGGAGCCGGAGCTTGTTTGAGGCGATCCGGGCGCGACTGCCGGTGCCGGTGAAGGTGCATGACTTTCAGTTGGCGAACTTGCGGGATAACTGAGTATGAAACTTGCGCATCGGGAGACACGTTAAGGCTGTTGGCGCTTGGTCCAGTCCTTCATCCGTTCTTCGAGGATGTCGATGGGCATCTGTCCGCCGGAGAGCAGAAAGTCGTGGAAGTCGCGAAGATTGAACTTGTCGCCGAGAGCGGCCTCCGCGTCCTTGCGCATCTGGATGATGCGAATTTCCCCGATTTTGTAGGACAAAGCCTGACCCGGCCAGGTGATGTAGCGATCGATTTCGGATTCGATGTCGAGTTTGGCGAGGCTGGAATTGGCGAGCATGAAGTCGATGGCCTGCTGACGCGACCAGCCCTTGTGATGCATGCCGGTGTCCACGACGAGTCGGCAGGCGCGCCACATTTCAAAGGTGAGCTGGCCGAAGCGGCTGTAGGGGTCGGTGTAGCCGCCGATTTCGTAGCCGAGTTTTTCGGTGTAGAGGGCCCAGCCTTCGCCGTACGCGTTGTAGGAAGTGTAGCGGCGGAACTTCGGAAGGTCCTTGTTTTCCTGATCGAGCATGTATTGCAGGTGATGGCCGGGGACGGCTTCGTGGTAAGTGAGCGCTTC
>CAZKIN010000155.1:0-3762 GCA_964552515.1 uncultured Phycisphaeraceae bacterium | reverse complement strand
AGGTAGCCGGGGACGACTTCCCTGGTAATGACGTCGCGCAGTTCGCGGTCGATGGCCGCGCGATCGGCGTCGGAGAGTTTGTCGGCCTTGCGCATGGGGGAATAGAGTTCGCTTTTTTCCGCGTCGGGCACGATTTGCAGGCGAATCTGTGGAATGACTTTCTGCACGATGGCGCGCGGCGAGACGACTTCCTTGCGCAGGCCGTCCTGCAGGTTGGCGATGAGGTCGGAGACTTGTTTCTCCCAGCCGCGGAGTCGTGCGAGGTAGTCGCGGTAGTCTTTGGCATCGCGGAAGGGTTGGGCGACCAGGAGGAGCGGCAGGTTGAGGTGTGCGCCGGCGAGGGGGTCAAGGGGGGTCAGGTAGTCACTGCATTCCCATTGCATGATGTCGTCGCGCAGGGTGCGTTCAAAGATGCGGTGGGTGAGTTGATCATCGGCGGAAAGAGTGACGCGCGGGACGCGGCGAAGGTCTGTGAGTAATTTGTCGATCTGTCCGCGCCAGCGGTTACGCGCGTCCAGGCTGTAGTCTTCCAGCCGGTCGTTGTAGCGATAATCGCCGAGCGCGGTGGCGCGGGTGGGGGAGAATTCCATCTGGATTTCCCAGAATCGGTCGGTGAGTTCGCGCAGGGCGGGGTTGGACTGGGCCAGGCCGGCTGGAACGATGGTGACAGTAAACAGGCACGCCATGATTATGCGCAGCATGATGATCTCCGGTTATGTTTGCCTTGCCGAAGGGGGATCATAGCAGACTTTGGTATGGATTTCCCGGTGGAGGCTAGGGCACGTATTCAAGGGCCGCGATTTCGGCGGAGCCGGTCAGGCCGAGCGTGCCAAATTGGAGCATGAGCTGCAGATCTACGGCCGGGGCGGGTCGGAAGGGGCTGGGCGTAAGCTCAAGCACATCGAGATTGGTTCCGCTGGCGGTGGCGACGGTGAATGGTCCTTCGGTGGACAGGAGCATTTTGCCGTCGGGGAGCAGGCACGCGCCATCGACATTTTCTCCGGGATCATCGCCCAGGCCCGCGGAGAGGCCGTCAAACCAAGGCGCATAAACCCCGCTGGTGAACGCGGCGAGTTCAGTGGGGACAAAAAGGAACACGTCGCCGCTGGTCCAGACGTGTTTTCCGCTTGCGAAGGCACCCTCCGTGGAGAGAAGCAGGTTTCCTTCGGGTGTAAGGGCGAGCGCATCGATATTGTGTTCGTTGTCCATCAGTCCGACATCGCTGCCATCGAAGTAGAAATGGACTGACCCAGTGGTGTCATTTCCCAGGGTGGTCGGTTGAAAGCGGATGATGTCGGAGTCGTCAATGCGGTCGCCGCCGCCGGGCGCGCCGATAATGCCCGGGATGCGGATGTTGCGGTTGCGAAAGCTGAGGAGCACGTCGCCGTCGGGCGTGCGTGCGAGGGCGTCGATGGCGAAACTGCCGAGACCGACATCGCTGCCGTCGAAAACCCAGGACCAGGTGGCGCCGACGAGGTCGAAGGCGACCACATCCTCATTTTCCACTCTGCCCAGACCGGGCACATCGGTGGATTTCGCGAAGCTCATCCAGATTACGCCGGGGAGCGGCCGGCAGAGGGCCGCAAAGTCGTCGCAAGTTTCGGTAGGCAGGCAGGGAGGAGAACCGGTCACGCAGCCGACATCCGGCGAACATGACTCATTGCCGTCACAAAAGTGAGCGTTTGCACAGAGGGTGTCGTCAGGCACGGCGCGACAGGTATCGGTCGCCGGGTCACAAAGATCAATAGTGCAGGCGATGCCGTCGTCGCAGATGGGCGGCGCTGCGGCAGTGCACGCGCCTTCGAGGCAGATTTCGTCACCGTTGCAGAAAACGCCGTCCACGCAGTCGGCGTCCTGCACGCATTCGGGCGTGGCGAGCAGGAGCGAGTTCAGCACGTCGATGCGACCATGTCCAAACGAAGAGTCGTAACCGGCAACCCCGAGGTCAATCGCGCCGGCGCGAATAATGGTGCGAATTTCCAAAGGAGTGAGATAGGGGTTGAATCCATGAATCAAAGTGGCGAGCCCGGCGACGTGCGGGGTGGCCTGGCTGGTCCCGCAGAATCCCTTCAGCCCGGTGCCGTCGGGAGAGGCAAAATCGTCGGAGAATATGCTGCAGCCGGGCGCGGTGACATCAAGAATGGCGCTGCGATTGGAAAAGCAACAGCGCTGATCGGCGGCGGGAAAATGGTCCACGCAGGTTTGCAGGCAGCCGCCCCCGGAAGTCGGTGTGACGCAGAACGAGAAGAAGTTCTGTGCGGGAAACTGGCAATTGGGATAGGCGCGGTCGTAGGTGGCGCCGACGGAAATCACTTGTGATCCACAGGCCGGGGCGCTCAGGGAGTTGGCGAGATTGGAATTGCCCGCGGCCGCTACGACGACCAGCCCCGCCGCGACCGCATTGTTCGCCGCTTGCGCCACGATGTTGGTATCGCAAGTGCCAGTGAACTGTCCGCCGCCGGCGCTGATGTTGATGACGTGCGCCGGGCCGCCGGGAAGAGTCGGGGAAGCGCAATGGTTGATGGCGGCGACGAGGTGCGAGCCGAGACCGACTCCGTTGAAGTTGAGCGCTTTGACCCCGATCAAAGTGGCCTCCGGCGCTACGCCGGCGAAGGAATCGGATGTTCCGCAACCGATATCCGCGGCCGTATCCGTGCCACCGAGCAGGACGCCGGCAACGTGGCTGCCGTGTCCATTGTCGTCTTCGGGGTTGGTGTCGTTATTGAAGAAGTCGTGTCCCGCGGCGACGTCGATGCGTGACGCATACATGACACTGTTGGAATCGATGCCCGTATCCACCACGCAGACGCGGACGCCCGCACCGGTCGCGGTGTATCCGGCCTGCGTCATCTGCGACTGCGTACCGCGGATTTGTGCCACCGAATCGTTGAGCGAAATGGACACCGGAAAATCATCGGTGACCGCGCGGACGCCGGGCAGCGTGCGCAATCGGTCGGCATCGGCACGAGCGATGTTCTGAATGTTGAGGACGTGCGGAAGAATAGAATATTCATGCGCGACCGTCGCGCCGCGCTGTGCCGCGAATGCGCGGATGGACGGCCGGCGCGCGGCGTCGAGCTGCGGAGTCAGTTCGACGAAGATACTGACTCGCTCTGCGGCCCGCAGGTCAGTTTGATTAGCTTCCACGGCGGCAGGTTTGCGATCATTGCGCTGGGCGGGCTGAGCCCATGCTGCGGCGGAAACGCCGATGGCGGCCGCCAGCAGTGACCATGGCACAGGAATCCGCGATTTTCTCCGGCGGCGGTCTTGGGTATGGGGGGACCTACCGAATACGGCGCGGGTGATGACGATTTGCACAGCGCTCCCCCGTTCTATTGATGTTGTTAAGGCCAATCGCGGTTCGGCACAGCGCTGACATCCGGCCGACACTACGAAGTCCTTATCAAAGTAGCATACTTATCGGCACAGGGTTCCTGCAATGATAAAGATGTGTCCAAGGCCGGAATTCTTGCCGGCGGTCTTACAGGCGATGGCGGATGGCCCAAAGGTCGTGAAAAATCGGCTTGAAAAGTGATTGCTTGAGGAACTCGACCCCCAAAGAGCCGCCGGTGCCGTGCTTCTGGCCGATGGTGCGCTCGACGAGTTTGACGTGGCGGTAGCGCCATTCCTGCAGGCCTTCGTCAAAATCGGTCATCATTTCGAACAGGATTTGTAGGCTGGGTTGGGACTTGTAAAGGAGGTAAAGGGCGTCCTGAATTTCCGTGTTGGGCTCGGCGGGCTGGCGGACGTCGCGGTTTCGAA
>CAZKIN010000154.1:3370-9063 GCA_964552515.1 uncultured Phycisphaeraceae bacterium | reverse complement strand
CCAACCGTAAGGTTGATCACTTTGCTCATCGAGCCAGAGGGACCAGACGGATACGGTGGCCCGCCAATCAATAATCGGGCGACCCTTGTCCACCAGTCCGAAGACCACAACGCCCACCGTGGCAATGAGAAAAATCGCGACGGACCGACGGGCATGCGCGAGGCGATCGAGAGGCATCTCCACGGCGGCATCGGCTGCTTTGACCAGTCCTTTCGCCAGCCGCTCCTTATAGATTGGATCGTCCGCGAGCTTCTTTCCGTACCAGTACATGGACAGCGCACCAAGGAAAGCGCCGCCCAACGTAGCGGGGACACAGATCAACAGAATATCGATGAGGCCCAGACCCGTGTCATTGACAGCGAGTAATGCAATCATGCCTGCGGTTGCTGCCGAAATGGGACTGGCAGTGATCGACTGTTGCGAAGCGATAACCGCAATGGAGAGCGGTCGCTCCGGACGTATTCCAGCCTTTCGTGACACTTCTGCAATCACGGGCAGCACGGCGTAGGCCACATGACCAGTCCCTGCGAGAAATGTGAACAGCCAGGTAACCAGCGGCGCCATGAACGTGATGGCTCCGGGCTTGGCACGGAGCATCTTCTCGGCAAGTCTTACCATGAGGTCCAGGCCGCCCGCCGCTTCGAGCGCTGCCGCGGCCGTTACCACCGCTGCAATAATGAAGATGACATCTACGGGAAGTGTGCCCGCTGGAATACGGAAAACAAACACGAGCACTGCCAGGCCCAGCGCGGCGATAGCTCCCAGCCCGATGCCACCAAGCCGCGACCCAATGAAAATCGCTGCCAGGACGACCAGGAATTCGATCCAGAACACTGGTGACTCCTCATGGGCACGTGATCATGCCGAATTCATAAATTACCCGTCATCTTGGCGGGATCCAACACATCCGCGATTTGTTTATCCGTCAGAATTCCCTGTTCGCGCACCAACTCCACGATCCCGCGGCCGGTCTTCAGCGCTTCAGCGGCCAGCTTGGTGGCGGTTTCATATCCGATCACGGGATTGAGGGCAGTCACGACGCCGATGCTGTGTTCGACATGGTGACGGCAGACATCTTCATTGACCGTGATGCCATCCACACAGTGTTCGCGCAGCGTTCGCGCCGAGTTCATGAACAACGTCTGCGAATTTAAGATACAGTCGGCAATGACCGGTTCCATAGCGTTAAGCTGCATCTGACCGGCTTCCGCAGCAAACGTAACCGTCAGGTCGTTACCGATTACGCGATAGCAAGCCTGGTTTACAACCTCTGGAATAACGGGGTTCACTTTGCCGGGCATGATCGTCGAACCGGGCTGCTTGGGCGGCAAGTTAAGCTCAAAAAGACCGGCCCGCGGCCCCGACGACAACAGGCGCAGATCGTTACAAATCTTGGAAAGTTTGATGGCCACGCTCTTTAACACTGAAGAATAGAGCACGAACGGCTGGGTATCCTGCGTGGCTTCCACGAGGTTGCGGGCGAGTCGAAATTCCTTGCCGGTGATCTGACCAAGGTGCTGCACACATTTCGCTGCGTATCCCTTCGGCGCATTGAGCCCCGTGCCAATCGCCGTGCCGCCCATGTTCACTTGAAGCATGACATTTTCGATGCGACGCAGCGCTTCCACTTCGTTTTCCAGGCTCTGAGCCCAGGCGTCGAATTCCTGGCCGACGGTCATCGGAACCGCGTCCTGCAATTGGGTGCGGCCCATTTTCAGGATCCGCGCGAACTCAGTTCCTTTCTTCCGCAGCGAGGCGACCAGCCGGTCCATTTCTTCAATCAGTCGTCCATTCATAAACACGATGGCGACATGCAATGAAGAGGGGTAGGCGTCGTTGGTCGACTGCGCGCAGTTGATATGGTCGTGCGGATCGCAGTACTTGTATTCACCTTTCTGGTGCCCCATGAGTTCGAGGGCGCGATTGGCAATGACTTCGTTCGCCGCCATGTTTGTTGACGTCCCGGCACCGCCCTGAATCAGATCGACCTGGAACTGGTCATGCAGCTTGCCGTCCATCAACTCGCGGCAGGCTCCTTCGATGCCCACGAGAATTGATTTGTCAAAAACCTGGCAGTCGACGTTGGCGCGGGCGGCAGCCAATTTGATAACCGCCAGTGCGCGGATGAGATCGGGATATTGACTGATGGGGACGCCCGAAATGCGAAAATTCTCCATCGCTCGTGCGGTTTGCACTCCATAGTAAGCCTCGGCGGGAATCTTCTTTTCTCCGAGTAAATCCCGCTCCATTCGAAATTCTTTGGAGGTGTTCATAATGATTCTCTTTCGCAACTGGCCTGCGTTTGACGAGGGGCAACATATCTGGAATGTGCCTTGTTATTCACCTGAATGGTTAAGCCTGAGTCAAAAGGATAATTCCGTCAACCGTGGTCAGCAACCGGGTACGTGGAAATTACTTCCAATCGGGGTACGATCACCCCGAGATGACCACGTTTATGCTCCTCATTGAGTTGGCAGGCACATTTGTATTTGCGCTCAGCGGGGCGACTGCCGGAGTACGCAAGCAGCTCGACCTGTTCGGGGTGTTGGTGCTTTCGATCGTATCGGCGAACTTTGGCGGGATCGCGCGCGACGTTTTGATCGGGGCGATTCCTCCGGTAGCCCTTCAAGACATGAAATACATGGGCGTGTCGGTGGCCGCCGGCGTCATGACGTTCTACTGGTATCCCATTATTAATCGGCTGGGCAGTCCGGTGCTGCTCTTTGATGCCGTCGGACTTGCGCTCTTCGCCGTGGCGGGCGCGCAGAAGGCGCTTTCGTTTGGCCTCGATCCGGTGATGGCCGCGCTGCTGGGGATGGTGACGGGGATCGGCGGCGGCATGGCCCGCGATATTCTTCTGGCGCAGGTTCCCACCGTCTTGCGTTCGGAGCTCTATGCCATCGCTGCGCTCGCGGGTGCGGGCATGGTGGTGGTGGGGAGTGTTTTGGATTTTCCGCCCACTGTTGCGAACATTGCGGGCATCGCAGTATGTTTTGGACTTCGACTCATGGCCATCAAGCATGGCTGGCGGTTGCCAGTGGCCTTTCATTCTGAACCGACGGAGTTCGATTCGAACCGAAAGGATTAGAATGGCGGACGACTGATGCAGTGTCCTTGTGAACAGTGGCACAGAAGCGGCAGTTCGTCCACAAAGTCAGGAAGCCCAGAGCTCCGAAAAGGACCGTCCCAATTCCAAAACCTGCTACCGAACGAGCATGGCTTGCACACCCGTCGCGAGCGCGGCTCCGACGAGCGGCCCGACGACCGGCACCCATGCGTAGCTCCAGTCGCTATCGCGCTTGCCGGGCACCGGTAGGAGGGTGTGCGCGATGCGCGGGCCCAAGTCGCGAGCGGGGTTAATGGCGTAACCCGTGGTGCCACCGAGCGAGAGACCGATGGCGAAAACAAGCATCGCGACGGGAACGAGGCCCAGACTGCCCATGCCGACCACGATGTCCTTGGACTCCGCGCCGATAGGCACCTGAAACCTCACATCCGAAATCAGGAAGATCGGCAGGATGAGACAGAAGGTGCCGACCACTTCGCAAAAAAACGCCTGCGGGATGCTGCGGATGTTTGGCGCTGTGCAGAAGCACGCGAGCTTGGCGTCTTGATCGGCAGTCGCCCGGAAATGCGCGTTGTAGTGGAAGAAAACGAGTGCGGCACCAACGATCGCGCCGAGCATTTGCGCAACGATGTACCCCGCGATCTTTGCCGCCGCAAACTTTCCGGCCATGGCCATCGCGACTGTTACTGCCGGGTTCAAATGCGCGCCGCTATATGGCGCGGCACAACAGGCACCGACGAATACGGCGAGCCCCCAACCGGCGGTGATGACAATCCAGCCGCCGTTGTTTCCCTTCGTTTTGGCGAGGACGACGTTGGCAACGACGCCGTTGCCGAAGAGAACGAGCAACGCGGTGCCGATGAATTCTGCGAGGTAAGCGTTCATGACACGGGGACTATATAGTGGCTGGCCGTCTCGGCAAAGGCGGTCAGTTGTGATTGTTGCCACGCCTCGTTTCGCCCGAGTTCCTGGGCGAGTTCGCGGGCAATTTGCGGCGCCTTGGCAAGCGCGGCACGCGTATCGAGGAAGAGCAGTCGCGTGCGGCGGGCGAGTACGTCCTCGACGCTGCGGGCCATCTCATGTCGGGCAAACCAGCGCGCGGAGTCGTCGTGACTGCCGGGATCGTGAATGCGCAGTTCGCGCGTGATGCACGGATGTTCGTCGAGATGCCCGAGTACGATAGCGTGATCGACCGCGTCTTCGGCCATGTGCCGATACGTCGTCCACTTTCCGCCGGCGATGGTAAGAAGGCCGGAGGAGGAAATCTCGATCGTGTGATCGCGTGAAAGCGTGGCCGTATTCGAGACGTCACTGGCTTTCACCAGCGGTCGAATACCCGTGAAGACGCTGCGCACGTCAGCCCGCGTCGGGCGCTTCGCGAGGTAGTCGCCCGCCGTTTCGAGAATGAAATCCACTTCCTCGATCTTCGCATTCGGCTCGAGCATGGAAACAGGGATGGGAGTGTCCGTGGTGCCGACGACCGTGTGGCCATGCCAGGGGATGGCGAACATCACGCGTCCATCGCGCGTATGCGGCACCATGATCGCGGTGTCGCCCGGCAGGAACTCTTTGGGCAGCGTGATATGCACACCCTGGCTTGGCGCGATGATCGGCTTCGATGCAGGGTGGTCCAGGCGACGCAACACGTCGCAAAACGGCCCTGTCGCGTTGATCACGCACCGGGCTGCGAGCGTGTGCGACGCGCCGCTTTCCTCGTCGCGAAAGGTCAGCCCATTGACGTAGCCGTCGCTGTCTTTCCCGAGCGAAACGACCCGCGTGTAGTTGAGCAGGCAGGCGCCGTGCACAGCCGCGGTGCAGGCAAGGTCGATGAGCAGCCGCGCGTCGTCAAACTGTCCGTCGTGATATTTCACACCGCCGCGCAGGCCGTCCTGCGAGAGCGTTGGGATGCGCGTGAGGACTTCCTCGCGCGAGAGAATCTGCGACGGACCGAACCCGTATTTGCCCGCGAGCAGGTCATAAACTTTCATGCCGATGCCGTAAAACGGCGCCTCCCACCAGGCGTAGTTCGGCACAATAAACTGCATGTCGTGGACGAGGTGCGGCGCGTTGCGCAGCAGCAGGCCGCGCTCCTTGAGCGCTTCCATCACGAGCGAAATATTGCCCTGCTGGAGGTAGCGCACACCGCCATGTACAAGCTTGGTCGAGCGGCTCGAAGTGCCCTTTCCAAAATCGTGCTGCTCGAGCAATACCACGCTGTAGCCGCGCGACGCCGCATCAACCGCGATGCCCACACCGGTTGCGCCGCCGCCGATCACGGCGATGTCCCACGGCTGCCGGCGATCGGCAATCCGCTGGAGGGATGCATCGCGCCGGAGGAGTGGGGCGGGTTCGTTTGAAGAATTAGATTCGATCATGTGTGCTCTTCCCACTCGCGTGCGCGGTCTAAGGCCTGACTCCATCGGGCGCGCGAGTGCGCAGCTTCATCGGCGCTCATTTGCGGTTCGAAAGTCCGGTCCTTCTGCCAAGCGCGCGAGACGTCGGCACGATCCTTCCAAAAGCCGGTGGCGAGGCCAGCGAGATACGCGGCGCCGAGCGCGGTCGTCTCGATTACCTTCGGGCGCACCACGGGCACACGCAGGATGTCCGCCTGGAATTGCATCAGCAT
>CAZKIN010000154.1:0-3270 GCA_964552515.1 uncultured Phycisphaeraceae bacterium | reverse complement strand
AGCCACTGCACGACCGCGCCGCCGATAAAGACGCTGCCTTCGAGCGCATATTCCGTCCGCCCATCAAGCTGCCACGCGACTGTGGTGAGTAGTTTGTGCTGCGAGATCTTCGGTTCGGTGCCGATGTTCATCAGCATGAAACAGCCGGTGCCGTAAGTATTCTTCGCCAGGCCGCGCTCGAAACAATTCTGCCCAAACAGCGCCGCCTGCTGATCGCCCGCGATGCCGGCGATCTTGATCGGCGCGCCGAGCAGCGTCGTCTCGGCATACACCTCGCTTGACGGGCGCACCTCGGGCAACAGCGAACGCGGCACGCCCAGCACATCGAGCAGGTCGTCGTCCCAACCACCGCGCAGATTGTAGAGCATCGTGCGGGAAGCGTTCGACACATCGATGATGTGACGTGCACCATTCGTGAGCTTCCACACAAGCCATGAATCGATGGTGCCGAAGGCCAATTCGCCCCGCTTCGCCCGCTCACGCGCGCCGGGGACGTGGTCGAGAAGCCATCGCACTTTGCTGCCCGAAAAATACGCGTCGATCACGAGTCCCGCGCGCTGCTGGATCAGCTCGGCGTGCCCTGCGGATTTGAGGCCATCGCAGAACTCCGCAGTGCGCCGATCCTGCCACACAATCGCGTTGTGAATCGGCTCGCCCGTTTTCCGATCCCAGAGGACGGTTGTTTCGCGCTGATTGGCAATCCCGATACCCGCGATGCCGTCGGCGGTAAGACTCGCCTTTTCAAGTGCGGCCCTCGCCGTGTCGAGCTGCGTCTTCCATATTTCGTTCGCGTCGTGCTCGACCCAGCCGGCCTGGGGGAAGATTTGCCGGAACTCCTGCTGCGCGACGGCACGAATGGAGCCGTCTTGGTTGAAGACAATTGAACGGGAACTGGTGGTGCCTTGGTCAAGGGAGAGAATGGCCCTCTTGTTAAGAGGGCGTGGCGACGAGGCGACTGGACTCATGACAATCACACCTATTCCCGACGTTTGCCTGCCCAGCGGAAATCGTGGTTCTTGTTCGGTCCAGTGACCGTGGCCAAACTTCCGCAGCGGCATAGTACCGCTAGACTCGGCTATCGTCGAAGCATAAAAGCCAAAAGCACCCGCGGTCCGACTTCACCCATAAGGTGAGTTCGCTTTTTGAAATAGAAGGCCTCATGCAACTGCTCTTCCCCCCGATGGCGGATGTTGAAGCATGAGCACAAGCCGGTTGCCCGATCTGCCCGCTTGGCGTTTCGTACGGATCGACTTTCCTCTGTCCTTCGCACCCGAACTTAAATTAGAGTCATCGTAGGCTTTCGACATCTACAAGTGAACGCATTTCGCAAACGCAATGATGCGTTTTTCCTCCAGCTTTGTGTCCATTTACTTCGTCCTTGAACGCAAAATCGAAACGGTTCATTGCATAGAGGCTGCCACTAGCCGCGCCATGAATAAAACAACCTACCCGTCGCACTACCTCGATTATCTTCGTCCAGTCGCGTTCCGCATACACCGCGTCGGAAATTGCTGCGCTACTGTGGCCCAACATCAACTGCGCCGCTTCCAGCCCGGATTGCTGCCGCATGGATGTCGCTGCCGAGTGCCGGAGCTGATGAGGATGGAAGCGATGTGTCCGTCGCCACTTGTTCAATTCGCCCCGTAGTCCATCCCTGGTCAGTCGTTCGTTCCACCCATCCAGTGTTTCGCCCGCGTCCCTCGCCAGCGGAGGAGGTGGCGGAAACGCCTTGTCGCAGCTATACCAAATGGCCTTGCGATAGCTGTCAGTCGTATACTGCGATCCGATGTTTTTCTCAAACGCATCGATTCTTCGGTTAGTTCCCGGTCGGTTTCCGCATGACAGCGGTGTTTGGCGCCGTTGGTGCATCACTTTGCGTCGAGCCGTCTCAGCCTCCATGGGGCTGAACAAGGGAACCGTCAATTCGCGGTCGGCCATGAAGGGTTTGAGAATCTCTTGGGCTCTTGGCCCCAGGTAAATCACCCGCTCGATACCGCGATGGCTGGTCTTGTGAGATTGCGGTCGAAACGTCCATACGTCGGTCTTGTCATCGATTTCTACATCACAAGGTCGGAGCCCGACTAATTCGCCCGCGCGAGCCCCAGTGAGTAATTGCAGTTGCACCAGTGCACCTACCTGTCGATTCAGAAACGGTAGCACCGCATCCACCATTTCAGTGGACGCCGGGGTGACTCGTGGCCGTTCGGCCGCCGCCCCCCTACCGGCTTTCAACGGCTCCACCGTGGCCAAGGTCTGGTAGACCGAAGCCGGAACCAATTCCCTTGCCGCCCCCCACTTGAACATTCGGCGCACGCGCTGAACCTGTTGGTTCGTGTATTTGCGCGACCACGGTCGTCGGTTAGATCCGTCGCCGCGAACCATTTCGTCACGAACGACACGCAGCTTGTTTGGACCAAAATCCGCTGCTGGCGTTCGTCCGTAATATTTGCGCAAGAGTCGAATCACCATCTCGCAGGAGCGGAGTTCACCCGGATCGTAATACTGTTTGGCCCAACGGTGGAACCCGCTGAGAAGAACGACGACGGACGTGGAATCATCGTTTTTCGCCGCAGAATCAGCGCTTGGCATGTTCGGGAAGCGCCGATCGTTCGCTTCCCACGCGGCGATTACGCGGTGGTACATCTCACGACTCTCAGCCGTGTCGTAGATCCCTAACCAGAAATCGCGGCGTTGTTTGGTGACCGAATCGGTCAGTGTGACGATGGCCTGCGGGTAACCCACCCGCCGACGGTACGAGGGCGTTTTTGGCATGTGCGGTTCTCCAAGGAGACGGAGCGCGGTGTTACACCGCGCAAAAATCCGCCTTGAGCCGCACTGCCGAACACCGGCAGGTCTTCGTAAACCTTGAAGTCAGCTACACTTACGTCACCAGCCACCGAAGGGACTCGAACCCTTGACCTGCGGTTTACAAAACCCAAGGCTAACCGGCCCAAGGCACGTAAACCACACTGCCAACGTGGGTTACGTTTTGCAAGTGATGTGTGCGTTTGCGCCTGTTTCACGCAGTTTGCATCTGCCAGCGCGGTGTACACCGCGCTGCACCGCGCAGAAATCGATGTGAACTGGAGAAATCACAGCCTTCGAAGGTGGCCTGACGCGATGTTAACCTCGAAGTTGGCCGAGGATTCTCAGCTCCTCGAGACTAACTTTGTTACTAACCACTTTCTGTTATTTGGCAGTGCAAAGAGACCCGAGATTTTCATGGGACATCGGCATCTTCAATCGCCTGGAGTGCCCTTAAGCGGCTAG
>CAZKIN010000153.1:7714-9075 GCA_964552515.1 uncultured Phycisphaeraceae bacterium | reverse complement strand
TTGGGAGTGGCGTTCGGAGCGGGACTGGCCGCCCAAGCCAGTCCGGCCGGCACAACGCTTCCCAAAATCGCAATTATCAGATTCAGATACACGAAGCCCTCGCAATTGCTCGAACCATCAAACATATTCTTCTTGAACGCAACGGCACCCAATTTCTATTTTCCATACAGAGGCCCGCCAGGCACGGATCGATACACACAAGGCGAACCTTCTTTGATCGGTGGTCGTTGCGGCGTTGAGCGTGGTGCCGGAGGAGTCCGGCGCTGCGGTACTCTAATCTCCTCCGGGCCGGGAGGCGGAGGAGGAGGCTCTTTGGCAACTAAAAAGTCATTGACTTTCAGTGTTGTCAGGTCCTCCGTTTGGGCGGGCTCTTGCACTAATGGTGCCGATGGAATCGGAACACTGGACTTCACGGCGTTTACATATGCCCTTCCGGCTCCGGTGACGATATGCAGGACACCCTCTCCCTGGTTAGCGATGGTATAAGCAAACGTGCCAGCGGCCCACGGAATGGGGCTGACGATTGCGTAGGCGACTTTGACACCATCTGGCGCATCTGACTCCATCACCGGAAGCACCGTCTTCTTAAAGCCCTGAACTACACCGTCTTTGAAGGAATTAACTATCTTCTTCGTGCCGTACACCATTTGATCGCCAGGCGACGGAGTTCCATCGTCCTCGTCAAGGCCAGTGGGGTCGTCTAGATTGACTGGGTTGTTGAGAACGTAGGAATACAGGTTGGATTTTTGCGGTACTCCCAAGAATGCACCCAAGCCTTCCGGCGACAGTAAACCGGGATTACTGAACTTAGGGTCCGCGCTCAGAAACCTCGAAAGCGAGCTGCCCAGGTATCGCGCCTCGAAGTAATGCAAATCCGATTCCGCATCTTTTTCCTTTTGCGTAAATCCATAAAGCTGGTCCAGTAATTCGATGGGCTCATGGGAATGCCGGATCGCCCCGAATGGATAGTTGTAACTTTCCTGGACAGTGATCCCGTTCAGGCCCGTCATGACATGAGCCGAGCCGAGATGATCAGCGTGGTAGAACAATACTTCGCGATCTGCGGTGGCTTCCGGAAGCAGCATGTTCTCCGTCGATGCGGTGTACCACGCGGCGGTCGATGTCGGCAATGCTTTGACAAAATCGGCGATGATCGGTGGCAGCGTCGTATCAATGGTCAGCCACTGTGACCGCGGCGTGTCATGCGCACGCAGACGCAAATTGCCTGACTGCAGATGTTCGCCGGGGACGAAGGGTTCCAGCCTGGGCCAGGCAATGAGCGATTGCCCGACGGGAACCGCCACCGGGTCCGTGGGCGGATCATAAAGGCCCAATGCGGAAACCACGCGATCGCTATTCAC
>CAZKIN010000153.1:2253-7614 GCA_964552515.1 uncultured Phycisphaeraceae bacterium | reverse complement strand
GTGTTGCGCCGCGGTGACGACGGCGGCACCAATCCGGACGGCCGGTTATCGTTAATCCTCGTGATATTGGAAACCGGATCGTAGACATATGCGTAGTTGATCAGATCGCCAATGGGCGACGATACCGTTTGCAAACTGGCCAGTCGATCCCGATTGTCATAGGTGAACGACGTCGCAACGCCGTTGCCGTGTACAAGTTGAGACAGCAGTCCCGTGGGTTCATAGGCCGCGCTGGTGACAATCATCTGTCCGCCCGGACCGCCTCCCGCGCTTTCCAGGAACGAAGCCGTGTTGTAGGCATACGCGCAACGATCACCGTCGGGATAGGACACTTCCGCCATACGGTCCATGACGTCATAAGCAAAACCGGTCTTGAACGAAGTGAGTACGTCAAGGAGTGGATCGCGAATCCGCTTGACTGTCCAGACCGCATTGCCGCGCGCATCGTAGGAGAAATGTTCCTCACCGGACAAGTCCGCAACCGCCGAGAGCCGTCCGCCAGTGAACGTGGCCGTGCCGAATTGCCCGTCTCCAAAATCCACCTGACTGCTGGGAAGATCGTACGTGTATTGAACATCGACGGGGTCGGCCGCCCCACCACCTTGGTCGAGATAGTTTTCCGATAGGAGTCGGTTCGCAAAATCATAGGCGTAGTCTATTTGCTGTCCCCGTGCATCGGTCGTACGAATCAGGTTCCCAACGTCGTCATACTCGTAGGACATGCTTCCCCGGTCGGGGTCCGCCAGCGCGATGCTGCGCTGGAGTGAGTCATAGTTCATGGTTTTCTTGTTGCCCTGAGCATCAGTGATCTCAACAAGGTTGCCCAGTGGGTTCCACGCATAGAGCGTTTGATAAGATTCAGCGCCGTTCCGCTCAACGACTTCCACCAGACGATTGAGGCCATCCTGTCGCAGGGTCTTGGGCGCATTGGCGCCGGCCGTGTCGTTCTCGTCATGTTGATGGTGAATCAGGGGCTCGTAGATGGTGCGTGCAAACGTCCCGTCCGGATTGGTCATGCGAATCGTGCGCCCGGGAGCATCGTATTCGAGAAGATGGCGAGGCATCGCGTTGTCGGGGACTTCATAGTTGGGGGTTGCCGTGTGATAAGGCAGCCACCGCATGTGTTCGAGTTTTCGCAGGTTATAGGATACGGCGTCAATGAACCGCCATTGACCGTTCTCGGCTTCAACCTTGGCTCCCAGTTTACGCCCATATCCGTCGAAGAAATCGAACCGGTCAAAGGTGCCGCTGCCACCCGTGTTTTCGAGAACCCGCGTGGCGATCTGACTGACTGGATTGCCGAGATTGTATTCATAGGTTGTGGAAGCGCCGCCGGGACGTAACGTCGATGTGCTCCTGCCAAGGCTGTCATACGCATAGGTCGTTTGAGCACCGGCGAAATCCACCGACGCGACCACGGTGCCCAGCACCAGGTCATAGTCTGCGGTGGCAACCAGATCCTGAGATTCCAAGTGTACGGTTTCGGTGATCGGATAGGTGTTGAGTATGGGGTCGTAGGCAATAGACCGGCCGTGGTCATTGGCGTCCAAAATGCCTATTACATTTCCAAAGGCATCGTACTCATTGCGGATCGACA
The DNA here is from genome assembly GCA_964552515.1 of uncultured Phycisphaeraceae bacterium. GTDB lineage: Bacteria > Planctomycetota > Phycisphaerae > UBA1845 > UBA1845 > JACQXM01. The sequence goes on along the minus strand of CAZKIN010000153.1, from coordinate 6,017 downwards.
GGATGAAACGGTCTTCGGTATTCAACCAGTGACGCTGTTCAGTCAGGTTTCCCCGCGTGTCATAGGTAAGCAGCTCCTCCGCGGCGAGCGCTGCCTGGCCGTCGCGCGTGGTACGGCGAATCATGCGGTCCATCAGCCAGATTTGAGGATCATAGTTGTAGGCTTTCTCGACAAACACTTCATCGTTCGTCTGGTCAACAATCCCGTGCATGTTCTCGTGGAGCAGATTGCCGAAATTGTCGTACTGGTATTCCGTCCGCAGGTGCACCGGGTTGTTGGTCTGCTCGAAGACATAGGTGTCCGTCGCCCCATTGAACGCAAAGCACACCTGCCGTCCGTCAATGGAAGAGTCCAATGACAAGTGCTGCACGGTGTTATCCACGTGATCGAAGCGCGCGCCGCCCAGGTCATTGACTTCCTGACTCAGTACCATGCCCTTCCGACAGTCCGCCAGCACACCAGTGTCAAATCCATATTTGACGATCTTGGTCGGTGCGGAAGTGTCGCCGATTTCCCTGGCTTCGGTCTGGGAAAAACCGCGAAATTCCTGCTTGGCGGGTTCATAGTAAGGGTCGCGATACGTAAGTTCGCGAACGAAGTCATTTCCCCGACTGTCCGACTCCGTAATTCTCGACACCACCGGCACCGAAATCGGCATGGTTAAGGCCCAGGGCGTTCCGAGGTTTCGCGCCTTCACCATCTGCGCAACCGATGGTTCGAAGTCCATGGTTGTGACCAGGCCCAGGCCGTTATCAATGAATCGCAACAAGTGCGGTCGAACACCCGGAACGAAATCTAAAAACTGTACACGCGTCCCGGCCGGTCGAGCGCTGTTCGAGATCACAAGGTCTACGGAGCCATTGCCATTCATGTCGGCCCAACGCACCGCATCGCCGGTTATAGCGGTGGGCAGTCCCAATACGGTGCGCAGTGGATCAAATCCCGCGTGGCCTCGGTTAAGACGATAATGCAACGCATTGGGAGATGTACTCGGTCGCAGGACGATGAAGTCCGCAAGCCCGTCGCCATTGATATCCGCAAAGTCACCGCGATCAATTTCAGCGGGAATGAGTGATCCGACGAACGGCAGTGAAATCGGACCGTCAAAAGTTCCGCGCCCGCAGCTTGCCCAATAGACCACGCGGTCGCTTTGAATCCAGACCAGGTCGCTGATCCGGTCACCGTTGACATCCGCAATCCTGGTTCCGGGATTCGCAAAACTGAAAGCCTGACCCATGTGCGAAAGCACGGGAAGTGGGACTTGCTTCCCGTATCGGCCTCCCGGCATCAACATCCACAGGCTATTGCCACTCGCGGAGGTGTGCAGCACATCGCGCATCCGGTTGTGGTCGGTATCCAGCGTACGGCTTCCGGAATTCTCGAAAGGCCACAACGGCCAACTGTCAAAGTTGCTCAGGCTGATGGCGGACTGCCACGCCGTATTTCCGCTGTTAATGAAGCATTCAAAGCTGTTGCCGTTCACTTTGCGGATGAGGTCTGCTTCGCCGTCCGCGCTGTGATCCGCAAGATGAACCGACGTTGAGCCCAGGTTGATATCCGGCGCCTGTTGCAAGGTGGTGCCGACGGTATCCCACGCCAAGCGACCGTTTGCATCAATCCCCAGATTCTGATGCACGCGATGGCCACCGCTACCCTGGAACCGCGCGTCGAGCAGGTCGGGCAACCCGTCGCTGTTCATGTCGATGAGTTCAACATCGGGAGAATTGAGGCCGATACCGGGTTCTCCGGCACCAAGCGTCATGACTGCGGCGACGTCGTGCAGCGGCTGCCAGGTGGTGTAAGCCAAGGTAGTGGATGGCAGCGTCGTGACTCCATCCGCTCCCAACAGCGTTACGCGCTGCAACAGGGACTGAATCTGATTGGGTTCATATTCGAACACATACCGGCGCGCCAAGGCGTCCGGTTGTCCGTCGCTGTTAAAATCGCCGGTGGCCGCGTTCGCTCCGGCCGGCACACCTTGGACGATGACGTCAAGGCTGGAGAGTCGCAGCGCGGTGCGCACTTCAAACCCACTGCGATAATCGGAATGCACATCCGGTCGACCCGGCTCATAGTTCATGACGACGGCATAAAATGCGGCATTTCCAGCCCAGCGAATCTCTCGACAATATTTCTGCCCCGGCGAAGCCGCGTCGGACGTGTAATGATATTCAATCTGGTTTCCGTTCAGGTCCGTCGTACGATCCAGCAACCAGGAGAACACGCGGCCGCCATTTTCGATGCGCGACGACGCGGTCGTCCCGAACTCGTGCAGCAACCCGTCCTTGCTGCGTGCCTGCCACCCGCTCACCGTGCGCTCATAACGCAGGAATCCGCTTTCGTTTTCACTGCGCAGTGTCCCGTCGGGCAACTGCAGCAGTTCCTCAAGGTCCACGCCGGTGAACCGGTCAATCTCTTCGGGATTGTCCACTGTCCCATCAAAGTCATCGTCAATGCCGTTCGCCGCTTCGATGTACAGCGGCAATCCTCCATCGATGTTCCGGCTGACCATGAGCATCCCGGGGATTTTCCAGCCAATTCCCAGAATGCCGTTGCTGTTTCCCGTGTGATATTGCAAGGCCAGGCCCGGGCCGAAACCCGCCGGCCCCTTGGGAAGCTGAATCGAAATGGAATGCGATCCGCTCCCGCTGTTGAGTTGCGGCTGAAACGACTCACCAAGGCCCTGTATGGACCCCGGCCCTGACGGCAGGGAAATCGTCTGCGGCGAAACGCCGTTCTTGTCCGCGGCCAGCACGGTGCAACCACCGAACGCGGCGCAAACCGTGATGAGCTGGTAGATGTTGCTTCGTATTCTCATGGCTCACTGCCTCTTGATTGTCTCGCGGCCGAATTCATTACGACGGCTTCCCATACGCTTTGAAACGCAGTTTGACATCGTCAATTCCGAGGTTCTGATCCGGACTGCGCGGATTGCCGTTTGCATCCGCATCAAAAATCATGATCAGCAGCTTCTTGCGTACGAGGTCCGGCGGATCAGCGGAATCCGCAAATTGACGGCCCGGTATGGCGAGCAGCCATTGCGTATTCCATACTGACCAGCCGGCCAGATCGTCTTGAAAGATGGGAACGTCCGTCATGCGGATTTGCGCCTGCGTGACGGGAAAGCGGTTGATTACATTCAGATCCGGGGAAGTTGCCAAACGCGGAATTCCCAAGGAATCAAGGATCGAAGTGCCCGGTGTCCGATAGACCGCCGACACCCCCGGGATGCGCTGATCCACCACTTCCCACGAGCGCACCGCACGCAGCGCACAATCCCCCGTATCCGGAGCGCGTAACATGCTCGTTCCCACCGGCAGGAAATGTGCGAAGATCAGCGGACTGTCCACGCCCAGCGCGCTCGGGTTATCCACGCCTTCGAGCAGAATGGCGAATTCAAACAACTTGGGATTCGAACACGTGTCAAAATTCGCCGGCGCTCCGAACGTCGTGCCGCGCCGCTGACCAAAAATCGTTCTGCCCGCCACCTCCGTCGAGAACGTGAGCACCAGGGCCGGTCCGGCGTCGCGATCACTGTCAAAACTCGCCAATTGCTGAAATGCCGGAACATCAAAAAGTTCCTGGACAATGTGGGACTCGAGGAAAGACCGAAACGCCTTGTTCTTTTCCAGTTGCTTTGCCGGCGTGTCCGTGGCGGGATCTATGGCGAGACCCAGCATGTTCTTGCGCATGCTGAACTCGTCTCCACCATTATCAAAGAGCGACAGCTTCTGCAGACGCCCGACAAACTCGCTCTCCTGCCG
>CAZKIN010000153.1:0-2153 GCA_964552515.1 uncultured Phycisphaeraceae bacterium | reverse complement strand
GATGCCGTCTGCCAGCAGTTGATGCGCAGCTCTTCGCGCTGCACGTCAAATTCGTTATTGATTCCCGATGTCGGATCACTTCCAGACGCCAGCTTGCCCAGCGCTTCGCCCACAAAACCCAGGCTGCTCTTGATCGCCCCTCCGCAGCCGGCCACCCCGCTTGAACCGGCGCAGATCGCCATGCTCTGAATGAGTCCCGCCACCCGGCTCAAGAATCCGCGTTGTTCCCGCGCCTTGGCCAGCTCCTCTTTTCGGTCAACAACATTAATAAGTTCCGCGCACGCATCAGCCCGTATCTCAAGCTGCTCAACGGCTTCAACGCGCACGAGCGCCACGTTCTCCGCCTTCGCCTGGATCAGCGCCTCCAGATTGGCCAACCCCTGCTCCGCAATCTCCGCCCGCAGCGCCGCAGTGCGCAATTCAAACATGGCCAGTTGCACTTGCCCGACGGCAGCGCGATCAACCCAGCCCAGTTCGCTCAACGTCTCCGCATCAACCATGGAGTTGCGCAGGTCGGGACTGCCCGCGCAGGTCCCGTTGCATCCAGCTTCGATGAAGTCGTCATCCGGATCATTCACCACGCCAGTGACTTGCACCCCGTCGCCGTCGTTGTCTTCACCGTCGTTGTCGGATGTATCACTTGCCGAAGGCAACCCGAAGATCTCAATCAGCCGGTCATTAAGCCCCGTGTCCGATTGCCGTACTTGATCCTCAAAGTCCGCGAAGTCACTCTCATTACCCCGCAGGCGATTCAGCGCGCTGTTCGCGCGCATTAGAATCCCTCTGGTATTCTTGATCGCTTCCACCGCCGCATTCCGCACGATGCCATAGTGCGACTGTCCCGCACTGCTGCCTCCCTGAAGAAAATTCAGCAGTTGACCCGGTTGAATAATGCGGAATGGCACCACGTTGGTCAGCAGCGCCAGCGGATTAAGCCCCGCACCCGCCGCATCCACGCGCTCCTGCATCTCCTCCACCGCCGATGCCAGCAGTCGGACTTCATCAACCCGCTCGCGATGCACGGCCTCTATCTCATCCACCACGCTGTTGTCCGCTACGGGCAGCAGATGATTCAGCACGACCCAATCCAAATAGGCACCGGTCCCGCCGCGCCGCGCCCAATCCGCCGTGCCCCAGCCCCGCGCTGCGTCCGTATCCGCCAATAGAGTGTCCGTGTCCTCGCGATAATCCTTACGGAACGTGAGATCAACAATTCGGTTGGCCGCCCGCGCCCGTGACGACATCGCCGCCGCCATGTTGCGTACCGACTGAAAGCCTACGAAGTGCGCAATCCCATCGTCATCCAGAACCTCTTCGCAATCCAGTGTCCCACAATCGACACTCCCATCGGGTACCAGCAACGAATCGATCAGGCTGAGCGAAAACTCGACCGGCACCGGCACGCTCCGCGCGGCGCCGAACATATCCAGGTAGGCCTTTGTCGCCGTCAGGTAATACCCGTAACTGTCCCCATGCCCCTGCGGAATCGCTTCCGACGCGAGATCATTGGTTGTCGTGTTGGCAAATCCATAATTGGATCGATACCCGAGCGAACCCAGCGCGTTCGTCGCATTCGGTCGCAGTCGGTTATAGATCGCCGCACGCGTGGCCGTTCCAAACTGCGGATAGTTGCCATTAAGATTGGCGGCTGGGTCATCGTTGAACGGAATGTTCAACGACGCCGGCAACGCAATCTCCCGCCCGCGCAACAGCGCCAGTTCCTCGTCCAGCAGTGAGTTGATCCCGGGTATGCCGCGGAATGCAAAGATGCCCGGCACCTGGTCCAGAGAAATGGATTCCCCCAAAGCGCCCTCACCAACCGTCGGGTCCATCGCATCTGCGAAGGCGTCATTGCCCAGCAACATTTCGAAGGCAAACAGCTCATTGAGCGCCGCCTGGGCAACATGGGTCGGCAGGCACGATGGATCGCGCGTCAACATCCGCAGCCGTTCTGCCGGATCACGTGTCGTGCCGGTGCCCGCCGGAGGATCACAGGTGCCGCCGGGACAATCATCGGTGCCACCGCACGCTACACCATTTTGCGTACCGCCGGTGCAGACTCCCCCGCCCGGCGTCTGCCCCGTTCCCGGCTTCCAGGGACGTCCGTAACGTTGAATCATCGTCCCGAACGTGGTCGGACTGACCGGGTCGTC
>CAZKIN010000152.1:7069-9076 GCA_964552515.1 uncultured Phycisphaeraceae bacterium | reverse complement strand
TATGCGATGCCGTCACTTTCGCCCACCAGCACGGCGTCATTCATCGCGACCTGAAGCCTTCGAACATTCTAGTGACTGCCGACGGTCACCCGCACATTCTCGACTTCGGTCTCGCCAAGGCGACCGCCCCCGCCTCCGATGACGAAACCACGCGCCTGATGATCTCGCAGCCGGGCGAACTGATGGGCACGCTACCCTTTATGTCTCCCGAGCAGACCACCGGCCACGGCGACGTGGACATTCGCTCCGATGTCTATGCCCTCGCCGTCATTCTCTACCGCCTGTTGCTCGGCAAACACCCTTATCCAATCAGTGGCGGCGTGCGTGAGACACTCCGCAACATCGCGGAAGTGGACCCGCCGCGACCTTCGTCCGAGCGCGCCGACCTCAACGATGAAGTAGACATCATCCTGGCGCGCGCGATGGCCAAAGATCGTGATCGTCGCTATCCGTCGGTCGATCAATTTGCTGCGGATATTCGCGCCTTCCTGGCGGGCCGTCCGATTTCGGCCAAGCGCGATCATGTTGCCTATGTAATACGCAAGGCCATTGCTCGGCATCGAATGGCCGTTATCGCCGGCGTATCCCTCCTGATCACTTCCGCCGCTGCCTTGACCGCGACACTGCGCCAACGATCTCTGAGTCACCAAACCATGGCGCGCGAGATCATCGCCCAAGTCGTAGCATCACCGCAGCAGGCCCGCACCATGTTGGCTTCCGCGCCCGGTGCGGTCCAGCAGCGGGTAAACAGCGCGGTGGCAGGCGGCGCTTCCTCTGTCGCCTACACCGATCGGATCGTCGCCGCACGCGGAGGTCTGCTTATCGACCCCGCCTCCTTCTGGGCAAGTGTCGACGGCGGACCGCTCTGGCAAAACGGCGAATGGCTCGAAGTCTGCGACCTGCCGGCCGAAATCGTTGATCCGCTGGTGCCTGATATCAGTCGCATGACCCGCATGGGCTCGGACCGCCAGCGTTATGCCGCCTGGTGCCTGCTCAGTTGTACGAAAACCGCACGCCTGCTGGACCAGTCCGTCGGGTCGCAGCAGTTGGAAAACGAAAAACATCCCGGAGTGGCCGCTGCCGCTCGCTCGGCCCTGAGTCGAACGCCAATAAATACCGCAAAGCAAGCACCCCGCAACGAACTTGATGCGGTTTCCGGTTTGCCGTTTGTACTCGTTCCCGCGACCGACTCTTACCTGCGCGGCGCAAGCGCAGCCGACCCCGACCGCTTCGCCGATGAAGAGCCGATCGCGGGCCCGGTCTCGATTCCCGCGCTTCACATGAGTGCCACCGAAGTGCCATATGCCGCGTTTCAGCCCTTCCTGGCGGATGCCGCCGCTTCCGCATTGTTCGGTGAAAACCCGCGATCGGCCATGGAACGCCACGTAAGCGCACTGTCCGATGCCGACCGCGCCGACGCGGTGGCCGGCCTGATTTCGCAAAACGTAGCCCGACAGTACTGCGCGTGGCTCACCCAGCGCGGCGCGACGGCTGTTCCGCCGCGGACCTATCGCCTGCCCACTGAAGCGGAGTGGGAATATGCCGCGCGCGGCGGAAGAAGTTCCCGCTTCTGCTACGGAAACGATGTCAAGTACGCGGCATTGTTTGCCAACTGCGACGGACGCATGGCCAACGCCGGTGCCACACGCTGGCACCTGGTCGCGCGGCACATGCCCAACTTCTACGGCCTCTTCGACATGCACGGCGGCCAGTGGGAATGGACCGACTCGCGCTACGAGCCGCAGTTCGCGGCTCCCCTCGGCCTGGCCGACAAGGAACTGTGGGTGGTGCGCGGCGGTGCAAGTTACTCGCCCGCGCTGCGCTGCCGCAGTACGCAGCGCAACTTCGCGGAAGCACAGAGCGCTACCGACTATCATGGCCTGCGCATCGTGATGGAGTACCTGCCATGACCAAAACCTGGCACTCATTTCCGCGCTCCATTCGTAAACTTCGCACCTTGTCCATGGCGTGGCTGCTTGCAACGGGATGCAGCTTAAACCCTGATTC
>CAZKIN010000152.1:4240-6969 GCA_964552515.1 uncultured Phycisphaeraceae bacterium | reverse complement strand
GCGACCAACCTGTCCACCGAGTTCTATGTGGTTTTCCAGGTCCGCGCCAGTGCCGATGGTTCCACGGACGACGACTATGCGGCGACCCCCCTTCTCCCTCCCGGCGCGACTCATCGCGTGCGCTTCCTCGATTTGCTCGGCGATCCCTGTCCGCGGCGCGTGGATTTGCGCGTATTCCTCTTTGAACGCGTGAACAGTGATCTGCCTATCGGATCGGACCCAGGTGAACAGGTCGTTGCTGACCCGCATGCGTCAGCGGAAATGCTCGGCGTGCCGGCCTGTGACACCCAGGTGGTGGAGACATACACGATCGTCAACTGGGATGCACCGCTTGGACAAGCCCGCGTCAAACTCGCCCAGGATACACAGATTGATTCGGCCATTCGCGCGTCCGGCATTTTCCCCAACGTCGATGCCGCATGGGAAGTGACCGGAGTTGATGCGCTACTCGCACCACCCGATCCGATTGCTGCGCCCAACCTACCCATCGCCGGAGAGGTGATCGCCTTGGATGGTTCGCCGCTGCCCGGCATCGGCGTGCTGATCCGTACACGCTTTCGCCTGCGTCTTGATGATGGCACTGCATCCAATGATCCGGACGCCGGATTCGGCGAACCGATCGCGGTCACGGCAACCGATGCCATCGGCGAGTTTGCCTTTGCCCGACCGGCCGGCGCATACCGCGTGGAGCTTTTCTCTGATAATTTTGCGTTCCGCCCGGCGATCATAGACCTTGAAACTCCCTCCGAGCGCATCATTGTCATCGCGGAGCCGCTGCCATGAAACGGTCACGACTTCGGTACAATCACCGCCGCATAATGGCTTTGGCATCCTGCATCATCGGCATCACGCTTTCGGGATGCACCTTCTCGCCCACGGTGAACGAATCTCCTTTCGCGGACCTGCGCACAGTGTCACTCGATGGCACACCGCAGGAGATCCGCGGCAACGCCGCGTCGCTCGGTGAATTGACCGCTGACGACGCGCTGCGCATTCGCGTCGAGTCGACGTCCGCTGAATCGTTCCTGCTTCTGCGTCTTGAAACGGCGGACAGCGCGCTATACATCGGCGGCGGACCCAGCGGCGCCGACATTGATTTCACGCCCACGGTCGACGGCGCGTACCTGGTTTTCCTGACCACGTTGGATGCCACCGACGCTGACGCGCGCATGACAGTTTCTGCGATGCCCATCGACACGGCTCCCGCACGCCCGGCCCGGCAGGTGGTGCAGGTGATCTTCGCGCCGGACTTTCTCACCGCGCCCGGCCTGCTCGATCCGGTGGACGCAGCGGACGAGGATCGCGCTGTACTCGAAGGGCTCGAAGGTACGGTGCAGACCGAAGTGCTGGATATGCTGCGTGACATTTTCGCTGGCACTCCCATTCACATCATTGGGGCGGACGAAGCACCGCCCGACGAGCCATTTTCCACGCTGACTTTCCTGCCTGATCGCGTCATAGCGGACGACCAGGATGTTCTGGATGCCGCGCTGCCGGCACTCGACCCGACCCGGCCGCAGTGCCAGGTACGCGTCATCTTCGGAGAGATTCTCCCGCGCGGGGCCGCCGAAGATGTCGGCAACCGGATTCCCGACGATGACGCCGTCGTGTACGTCGGCAGTTTCCAGGGCCGCGGCAGGGAATGCTGGACGGCAGTCATCAATTCGGTCAACAACATCGTCTTCGCCATCGCACAAACCGGCGCCCACGAAATCGGCCACCTCGTCGGGCTGGTGCATGTTGAACAGATCGATCTTATGAACCGCTCGGCCACGCTGGCTTTCCTGCGCGAACTCGACTTTTTGCGCGGGCAGGTGCAGGTGGAGCGCACGAGCAATGGCACAACCGCCACGGAGGTTTTCACGTCGGTCGTACAGGACCCGCGAGTTTACTTCGAGTCGATCTTTGATTCCGCTTCCCCCTGATACCCCCCTTAATGACTGACTCTGCGCTGACATCTACATAGCGTAACAGCCGGTTTTTCCAGTGTTTCGCGTAGTCAATTCCAATTCGTTTGGTGCGCACAATCCGCGGGCGATAGTGCGGCTCGGCAAGAAAGTAAACGTCGTTCATCGTGACATCCGTCCCGTTGACTTCGCGCGTAATCGCAAAGGCGCGGGCCAGTTTGGCCGGGCCGGAAAGATCAACGTTCCAGTCATCCAGTGGCCGCGCAGCGCGGATGAGCAGCGCTTCAGCGTTTCCTTCTTCGCCCACCACCACGTTGAACATCCAATGCATTCCATAAATGAAATAAACGTATGCGCGGCCGGACGGGCCGAACATGACTTCGGTGCGCGCGGTGCGGCCTTTGGAGGCGTGTGAAGCGAGGTCCTTGGGGCCGAGGTACGCTTCCACTTCTACGATGCGGGCGCGGCGGGTGATGCCGGCGACGGTGCGCACCATGATGGTTCCGGTGAGCGCGGGCGCGGCAACCAGCGCGGACTGGCTGAAGAACTCAGGCTCGAGTTTGAAATCTGCCATGGTCGCAACTTTCCCGCCGGAGCGAACGAATAGTTAACTTATACCAAACATACAGGATCCAGTCAAGGAGTCAACGCAAGTCATTGCCAGATCGGGAGTTAGGAGAACATCGTCGTCAGGATGCGGTAGCCTTTTGGGGTGCGTACCATGGCGGAAAAGGTTTGTGCGGGGCACGCAGTGGCACACAGATTCCACCACCGCCAGCGCCACCAAACAGCAGCTGAAAGCGAGCTGTCCGCACCCCGGCC
>CAZKIN010000152.1:0-4140 GCA_964552515.1 uncultured Phycisphaeraceae bacterium | reverse complement strand
CGCGACATATGGCACAGACGATCACCGGTATGGAGCTGCGAGGCAGAGCATGGCCACGCCTCGCGATGGGCGGCGCGGATGAAGTTGGATGGTTGAGGATGGGTGTGACGTGACGAGGGCGCAGCGGCGTGGACCATGCCACCCTCAAGAGTGCCAGGCACATGGCATTAACATCTAAGGCATCAATGGCACCGTGCGGAATGAAAAGAAGGTGGGTCCGCGATCTGATCGCGAACCCACCTTCGTTCATTACAGCTGCGTCAGGTCAAAGACCCGACCTGCAAACCATCCGGTGCGAGAAACCACTGCGGCACCAGATGAGTGTTCTACCACCCATGGGCGGGTGCAAGCACCCAACCTGCGCGGGTTGATCAGCCTTCGGTGACGGTTGTCGTGCCGTCGGTAGTGGTTTCGGCGTCGGTCGTCGCGTCCGCGTCAGACGTTTCCTCCACGGTCGCACCATCCGAACCGCCATCGGTGCCGCCGTCGACCGGCTCGGAGGGGACTTCCGCGAAGGCAGTAAAGCCCTTGACGAGGAGCACGAACGGATCGCCGATGGGTGCGATGAAGATCTGCGCATTGGTCACCGAGCGCACCGCACCAAGCGGGCCGATGCCGTCGGGATCAATGGTCGCTTCGACATTGTGCACCTGATCCATCATCAAGTTGATGACGGCAATCGCGGCAAAGACGTCGAGGGGCGTGTCTTCCTTGAAGCCGAAGGTTCCGTTGAAGAACTCCGGCGGGAGGAAGGCGGTGAGCAGGTTGATCGCGGTGTTGGGCCGACCGAAGCGGAACGCATTCAGACGCGGCACAAAATTACGCGCAACCAAGGTAACGCCGTCGAGCGTACGCGGCGTGTCGGACATGAAGTCCACTTCCTCGAAGGTAACTGCCGCATTGTTGTCACTGCGGCGGTAGTAGAGACGCAGATCCGTGGAGCGCCAATCCTCGCGGTTGAAGAGCACCGGACGGTGCGGCGAAGTGGCCTCTTCGGCATCCTGCACGCCATCGGCGTCAATATCATCGTAGTAAGGATCACCGTCCGCGTTGTAACGCGGATTGGCGACCTGCGTTCCGAAGATATTGGTGAACGTTTCACGCGCGACCGGCAGACCCACGATGGCGTCGATCGAGATCAGGATCTGACCGAGTGCATTGACTTCACCCGCGAAGTCCATGGTCTCATCGGCGGCCGGCGGAATTACGACATCCGGCGGCAACTGATCGATCACGCCCTCGACGTCGGTGAAACCGTCGGTGTCGTTGAAGATATCTTCGAAGCCGTCGGGCTGTTCGATGGGCTGTTCGAAGAAGTCGGCCGGGTCTTCATCGCGTGCCGGACGACCGGTCTTCTCGTTAAAGAGCGCGAAGACGCCGGTTTCATGCGAGTCCGGAACGAACTGGAGCAGATAGCGACCGCCGATGTTGAAGGTCGCGGTTCCGGCCGTGGGGTCATAGTCAACGCGTACCGGCTCGGCACCCGGGCCGGCGGAAGTGGCGAGGACGAAAATCTGCTGGTTGGGACCGGCAGCGGTATCCACCGAGGCGGTCTCAACGTCCGGCGTGATCGTGCCATCGGACGGTGGCGGCGGCGCGGGAACAAAGTCGCCACTGACAATGGAGACCGGGATACCGGGGAAGAAGTTGCCGGTTTCGGAAACGAAATCAGCAAACGGCGCGCCGTTTACGGACTGGAAGATGGTGGTGTCGGTAAGGCTCAAGCGCGCCGGACCGCCCGTACCGTGAACCAGTCGACCGGTTTCACGGACATGCAGGCTGACAATGCCGTCGCCCTGCGTGCTTTCGGTGAAGCCGAGGTAATATTTGCCTTCGCCGGTGGCGTTAAAGGTAACTGAAAGAACCTTGCCGTCGAGATCGAGCTCGGCGTCCACGCTGATGGGTGACACGGTGTCGTCAGTGCGGAACGGGTCGCCATCGGCCACGACGAAGAAGGAACTGGGGCCGGTGCGGCTGAAGGGCAAATGCGCCCGGGCATCACGAATGCGGGTCGACAGCTCTTCGGCGGTTCCGACGACATCGGTGATGAATCCGCCAGCGAGGCGCTGGAGGTCCGGCTCGACCGTACCTTCGAGGAGCGTGGTGAGCAGGGTGCGGAGTTCCGATTCGCGGGATTCGACTTCTTCACGTGACAGGTCCTGGAATCCGCGTTCGGCGAACTGCTGGAAGAGTTCGTGAATGTTGACGGCCTTGCCGGCACCGTCGGCGGTTTCGAAGATATTGAGGGGCGGACCGAAGAAGTTTGGTTCCTGAACAAAGTAGTTGAATCGCGCGCCCAAGCCATCGTCGATGCTGCTGATGATGCGGGCGAGCGCGCCGAGCGTGATGCGGCGACCTTCGAGCTGCAGGCGGGCCATTTCAATGAGCAGGTAGTCATGGATGAGCGGAAGGTGCGGACCGGCCTGCTGGGGACCGCTGGTTTCCTCATCCGAGAAGTTACGGTCCGGTTCGGACGCGGTGTTGTAGAAGATGGTGGGCTCGAAGCGCACTTCACCAGACTGTGCGGGTTCGGGCTCGGCCGTGCCGGCATCGTCAGGAGCGCCCTGATTCTGGCCAGCATTTCGAATCGCCTGGAATTCCTGGAAGGTGGCCGTCTGCACGCCTTCGATTTCGCCCAATGACGAAAGGTCCAAGCCTTCCGGCTGGTCGGCGATAGGGAAGCCCGCAAACATGAAAACCTTGGCCGCGGCCAGCGCGATGGAGGTTTCATCTTCGGCGGCGGCGAGATCGAGATTGCCGTCGACGACGTCCATGCCGGCCTGCGCGCCGGAGGGGATGATGGCGTCGAAGAGTTGTGCCAGTTGATCGGCAGTGAGATTTTCAATTTCCTCGAGGGTAACTTCGTCTTCGATGCCGGTTTCTTCAAACAGATGCTTGTAGGCTTCGACGACACGGGTCACCAGGGCGACCGGGCTGATGGGGAGCTTGAGGGGATCGAGTCCTTTTTCCGTGATCAGCGCGTGCAGTTTCGCGAGGACGAGCGTGGTGAGCGGGTCGACCTGCACATCGGTCAAGGTACCGGCGGTTCCGCCATCATCGCTGGGGATGTTCACGCAGCTCTGGACGTCGCAGACGCCGTCGGCATCGAGATCGGCACAGACGGTGAAGTCCACGCCGACGGGGAGGTCTTCGGCTTCAAAGGTACCGTCGGATTCCAAGGGAACGCTTTCGACCGGCGTGCCGCTTTCGTCGAGGAGCGGCTCGCCGAGAACATCCTGGAACATGACCACCGCGTTTTCGGTGTCGATGTCATCGGGGATTTCCTGCGCGGACGAAGTGTCGGTGATGGAGGCGCGGGTGGTTTGCGTCCCGACGATTTTGCCGGAAAGCGAACCGTCATAGCCCAAGGCTTCATTCAAGAAGGCCGAGCCGTCGGTGGTACCGTCGCCGCCGTCACCATTGCCACCATTGCCACCTCCGCCGGATTGCGGTGTACAACCCGATGCGAAGACCAAAAAGACAAAAATGCACACTCCGAGGCAGGAAGGGAGTCTGCCCGACCACTTGGAACTCACGCTCACGGTTAATCTCCAAAAAACGCAACGAACTGACTGGGCTGCGCGAACAGTCCAGCTTGGAAACACGGCGCCGCAGACGCGATTTGGGGCGGCGCTGGAACCGGCTCGCTACAAGTCCGCCGATGGGAGGCTTATCGGGCGCGAGAGTTCGCTACTTGTGATTGGCGGGGTGATGAATGAGGGTTTTAGGTTATAGGGCGGGTGCAGTTTAGCAAACTAAAGTGACAGCGGCTGGTCAGTACGGTGTGAAACAGGGGTCGGCAATTCACGCCGGTCAGGCACTTTCGGCGCGTTGCCACTCCATGCGCGGGGCATCGCCCCATAGCAGTTCCAAGTCATAGAAGCTGCGGAAGGAGCGACCAAAAACATGCAGGACGATATCCACATAATCCACGATGACCCAGGCACCGTTCTCGTAACCGCACATGCCGTAGGGCTTCTCACCGACCTTGCGGCCGTATTCAATGACGCGGTCGGCGATGGCGCGGATCTGGCGGTCCGACGAGCCGGTGCAGATGACGGTGAAGTCGGTGATGGATTGGATGGAGCGCAAATCGAACGCGACGACATCCTCGGCCTTCATGTCGGTGGCGAGTCGGGC
>CAZKIN010000151.1:0-9099 GCA_964552515.1 uncultured Phycisphaeraceae bacterium | reverse complement strand
GCCTGGATCGCCTGAACATCTCAATGGACACTCTTGACCCTAATCGCTACCGGGCAATGACCGGCGGCGAGCTTCGACCGGTGCTGGAGGGGATCGACGCAGCGATCGCGGCTGGCTTCCCACCGCCCAAGCTCAACTGCGTGGTTCTGCGCGGAGAGAACGACACCGAGGTTGCAGCGTTGGCTGCTTGGGCTTTTGAGCGAGGCTGCGAGATGCGCTTCCTGGAAGCCATGCCCATCGGTCCGGCTGCCGAAGTTAACCGCCGCTTGTTTCTATCCGCCGAAGACATTCATGCCCGCCTGGCAAGTCAGTTTAACATCATGCCTATTGGCCTTGAGTTCGGTGCCACGTCGCTGCGTTTCCGGTGTCGAGGAGCCCGCGGCAGCGGCATCATCGGTTTGATCGCGCCGATGACCAAGCCGTTTTGCGGGAGCTGCGGCCGCGTGCGCCTCACTGCTGATGGAAAGCTATATCCTTGCTTGCTCGACGAGAGATTCGCTGACTTGCGACCGGCTTGGATCGAGGGCGGGTTTAACGTTCATATCGCCGACCGGTTGATCCGAGACGTGATCCGCGACAAGCGAGCTCAAGGTACCAAACTGCAATCAGCCAGCATGGTCTCACTGGGAGGGTGAAATCAATCTATACACGACGTGCCGGGATCAACGATTGCTGCTTGCGAAAGATATCTCCAAATCTTGTGGATGACGGCTGGTCAGGCAGCCGCTTTCCTGGTTCCGTCGGTAAACGGACCACTGGCGATCACGTCGGTCACGAGCGTTGAACCGTTCAGCACTCTCCCCGTCTTCGATACACTCTCCATCAGTTTGAACACCATGGTCAGGCCAGCGAGCCGCGAGCCCGAACCTTTGGTTTTGCGATGCTGCAGCCGCACGGTGGCGAAGGTGGATTCAATGGGATTCGCTGTGCGGATGTGCATCCAGTGTTCGGCCGGAAAGTCGTAGGACGTCAGCAGCACGTCCCGATCTTTCTGCAGGCACTCAACCGCGGCCGAATATTTTGCTTGGAACATCTCCACGAAGCGCGTCCGTCTATCTGCGGTCCAAATTTTTCCCGAGCTGCCAGGGCGACGGCGCGCACGGGAACCCCAAGCGCTACCGCGCCGTCGCGCACCATCGGGCAATGTTAACTAAACGTCTTCGATTCAGTTACCGGCATGGGCCTCGATCCTATTACGCGCATCTCTTGCGGAATTCCTCGGAATCCTTGGCGCGCCATGCTTTCTCCTCCTCGGATATGCGGTTTGTGTGCCAGAGGTGTTCGGGTTACTCGAGCACCGTTTCGGGCTTTTTTCGAAGCGCTTCGGCGACGGAGCAGGTCACTTCGAGCCCATAATGTGAATCGCTACCTTCAGTTCGATCGTGTAGATCATCAGTCCGAAGGCCCATATGCCGGCGGTCACCTGCCACTCGACGAGGCTTGGGGCATATTCGACGATTTCGTGAAGCGTGCTGGGAATGAAGCCCGGTATAATGAGCCCCATGCCCTTTTCAATCCACACGCCGACAAAGGTGATCACGCACGCTGTGACGACAACGGACATGCGCTGCATGGCCATCGGGTGCAGGAACAGTGCCGCGGCGATGACATTGAAGGCGATCGCCGTCCATATCCAAGGAACCAAGGCGTTATGTCCGTGAAGTCCGAAGAACAGATAGCGGGCGTGAGCAACGTGGCTGCTGCCGGTGTAAAACTCGGTAAAGAGTTCCGACGCGACCATGAGGAGGTTGATGAGAACGGTTATGCGGCAGATTTGAACTAGCAATTGCATGGGGCGGTCGGGGATGGCGACCTGACCCCAGCGTTTCAGGATGCACATGGTGACAATAAGGAAGGCCGGTCCGGCGACGAACGCCGATGCGAGGAATCGCGGCGCGAGTAGCGCGGAATTCCAGAAAGGGCGTCCACCCAATCCGGAATACAGGAACGCCGTGACGGTGTGAATGGAAACCGCCCAGACAATCGAGAGCATCACGAGCGGGACATACCATTGAGGGCTCGGTGTCTTGCCTAGATACTTCATGTAGAGCAGGTAGCCGCAGATGTGCAGATTCAGAACCAGATATCCATTCAACACGATCACATCCCAAGTGAGCATGGAAATGGGAAAATTGAATCGTCCAAGTCCGGGGATCAGATGCCAAAACCGATCGGGGCGTCCCAGATCGACAGTGACAAAGAACAGGCACATGACAATGGCGGACACAGCGAGGAGCTCGCCGAGGATGACAACATCGTGCATTTCCTTGTCGCGATACAGATAGCCAGGAATGACCATCATCACACCTCCGGCGGCCACGCCGACCATGAAGGTGAAGTTGGCGATGTAGAGACCCCAGCTCACGTGATTGGTCATGTGAGTGACGATCATGCCGTCCGCAACCTGATGTGCCCAGGCGTTGGCACCGACGAGGGCGACAGCCGTCAGCAGGGTCATCCACGCATAGAACGCCAAGCTGCCATCCGTTGCGGCGACGAGTGAAGCAACGAGAAAGCGCGGGTAGCTCATCCAATGGCTGACAGTTTTGGGCAAGTTGGATGAGTCGGCACCGACTGTAGTGACTGTCTGCATGTTGTCGCTGGTCATGACCGGCACATTCCGTAGTCAGGCGGATCAATCAAAGAAATAGAAAAGCGTGGGTTTGGTTCCCAAGTCCTCCTTGAGGACGAAAACGCGTTTGTTTTCCAGGACCCAACGGATCTCCGAATCCGGGTCGAGCATGTTTCCGAAGATACGCGCGCCGGTGGGGCAGGCTTCCAAGCAGGCGGGCATGCGTCCTTCGCGCGTGCGGTGCAAGCAGAAGTGACATTTTTCCACAACACCAGCGGGCCGCACTCGGTTAGAGAGATAGTCCTGCACCGGGTTGATTTCCTCGGCCGGAATCTCGGGTTTCTTCCAGTTGAACCGGCGTGCATGATAAGGACACGCGGCCTGACAATACCGGCAGCCAATGCACCAATTGTAATCCACCACGACAATACCGTCGGGTTCCCGCCAGGTCGCTTCCACTGGACAGACGTCCACACACGGAGGATTGTCACATTGAAAGCACTGCACGGGCAGGTAGTACTTGCCTTCTTGTGGCACATCGTGGGTGTAAGTTGAGTCCGCGTGTTCAAAATCCGTGGTTCCTTTAGGAAGCTCAAAGACCCGAATGTAAGATTCATTCGATGGGCGGTCGTGGTTGTTCTCGCGATGGCAGGCCTCCACGCACTTTCCGTTTCCGTTACAGACACTCAGGTTGATGGCGTAGCCGTAGCGGACGCCGGGCAGGGGCTGATGGTCGGAGATGGTCACGTCGGCGGCGTATAGCTCACGGGTTTCGTTCTGCAGTCGCGCGAAGATGGCCTTCTTATCCTCATCCGACATTTCCTTGTAGTGTTTCTGCATGAAGGATTCCACGGTGTGTTCTTCACCCAGGCGGCTCAACGGGGAAATGGCGGCGGCAAAAGCGGTCATGCCGAGCGTTGCGCCCATCCCTTTCATCGCGGTGCGGCGCGTTACCTGCCCCAGAATGGGCAACGAAAGTGTCCGCTCGTCCGTGTTACTGCGGCCTTCACTCATGTCTACCTCCCGGGACGTCTTTTTTCGGTGAGAGAAACCGGTCCTTCGGCTTGAACGCAGGTGTCATGGTCGGAAAAGCCGGCCTATGAGGGTCGTGACAGTCGATGCAGATCTTGCGGAAGCGCGGACCGCGCGCCTGATCCCAGTACCCGTTCATACCACCGTGGGCACCGTGGATCCAGTCGCGCGCCTGTGGTGCGTGGCATTGGGCGCACATCGTCATGACATCGGAAAACGCCACTTGCGCGCCGTCAGCTAATCCTAGGTAATTGTAGTTCTGCGCGTGGTGACAAGACAGACAACTCAGGCTTCCGTGAGCAAAATCCAACCCGGCGTGAAATTTCATCGCCGGTTCGTCTGGAGCACGACGGACCAAGTTCGGGGTCAGGTTCGCATGACAGCTTGCGCAGGAGATGGTGACCGGGCGACCCAGTTGATCCCTCAGATCTGTTGCAACGCGCGGCGAGTCCTGCACTGCTTTCAACCATGTCGGTTGCACGACATTTTCGGCGCGTGCCGGGCGAGAAGCGTGTTCCACTTTCTCGGGACGTTCGGTTACCTGCGCACTGGCCGGTAGTAATGCACGACCTGCCAACCCTCCTGCTGCCGATGCTGCAACGATGGCTGCTAGTTTCAATGACCATCGGGCTTGCACGAATGGGAACTCCTTCGGGAATCGTGCGGCACCATGTCACGCCACTCGCCACACAACGGTTGTACTCATTTCGTTGTCGATCTTATCGAAAATGATTATCATGTATAGGCCGCATCGACATGGAGCCAGAATGCTACATAGACCCACCGGAAATCAATGCAAATGCCTGTAAGCGGTCTGGTACTTACATTGAGCCGGGAAGATTCATGCCGCCGGGAGGCGCTCTCGGCGCTCTGCGAACATGCATTGATCGCCATCGGTGAACTCGCAGCGCATCGGCTTCCCATCGTGGTGGATACGCCGAACAGTGAAGAGGATCGGGCGATCTGGGAGTGGCTGCAGGAACTTCCTGGCGTGCTCTTTGTCGACCTCGTATGTACAGACGCAACCGAAGATATCGAAAACGACGGTGATCCATCGAACCGCTGTTCGGGGAAATCGTCGAGCCCGGCGTTTTTGCTTTCGAGCCGACCGTCATCTGATGCGGCCGGTGTCCAGCTTGGGGAGTGACCCATGTTGAACCTGTTAGAATCGAATCGGCGTGAGTTTCTGCGCACGTCGGCGATGACTGCGGCATCCGCTGTGGCGGTCGGCACGAGTGCGCCCGCAGCGCGTGCTTTGGCTATGCTCGAGGGCGGGGAAGATCCACAGACGGGGGTAGAGTGGAACAAGGCGTTATGCCGTTTTTGCGGCACGGGCTGTCACGTCCAAGTGGGAGTGAAGGACGGACGCGTCGTTGGGATCGCCGGTGATCTGAAGGCCGAGGTCAATAAGGGTCTCCTTTGCGTGAAGGGATACCATGTCGGGAAGATTCTCTATGGGGAAGACCGTCTGACCAAACCGATGTTGCGGCGCGGCGACGGCTATGTGGAGATTTCGTGGGACGCGGCCATCAACCTGATCGCTCAGCGCATCATGGCGGCACCGGATCGATTCGGATTCTATGGCAGCGGACAGTGGACCATCGGAGAGGGATTCGCCGCGAACAAGTTCATGAAGGCGGGGTTGTCAAACAATCACATCGACGGAAACCCCCGGCTGTGCATGTCGTCGGCGGTTACGGGCTTTCTATCCACATACGGGGTGGATGAACCAGCAGGATGTTACGACGATCTGGACGCTTGCAACGTCTGCATCATGTGGGGCAACAACCCGGCGGAAATGCATCCGGTCCTGTTTTCGCGCCTGGTCGATCGGCGATCGAAGGGCGAAGAGGTCTTGCTGATCGACATCGGCACTCGTCGCACGCGCACGACGGACCTGTGTCAGCACTATCTGGAATTTCGCCCCCATTCGGATCTGGCCATCGCGAACGGAATCGCGCATTGGCTGATCGAACATGAGGGCTACGATCGAGACTTCGTCACGCGGCGTTGCAACTTCCGCCAGCTCGACCCAGACAATCCGAACAACATGTTCGGGAAACCAATGTCGTTTGAGGAGTTCGCGCTTGCGGTGAAAGAGTACACTCCGGATCGCGTGGAAGAGATATCCGGGGTTCCCGCAGAGAAAATTCGCATGCTTGGCGGGCTGTTCGCGCGGCGGGACATCCGCATCACCAGCCTTTGGTGCATGGGCATGAACCAGCACACGCGGGGAACCGCGATCAACTGTCTGGTGCACGGCATTCATCTGTTAAGCGGGCACTTCGGCAAGCCGGGAGACGCGCCGACAAGTCTGACTGGACAACCCTCTGCATGCGGCACGGTGCGGGAAGTAGGCACGCTTTGCCAGGCACTGCCCGGCGGACTGCTGGTTGCGAAGCCCGAGGACCGGCTCAAGGCGGAGCAGCTCTGGAATGTGCCTGAGGGGCGCATCAAGGCAACGCCGGGGCACCATACGGTTTTGCTGTTTGAGAAGTTCTGCACACCATCGGATCAGGACGGAGATATAGATACACTGTGGGTACAAGTCACCAACCCTGGACAGACCCTTCCGAATCTGCACAAGCTGTTCAATCGCAAGGCTGAATTGAAGAACAAGTTTCTCATTGTTTCCGAAGTTTACCCGACGGCCACTACGCAATTGGCGGACTTGATTCTCCCGTCCGCCATGTGGGTCGAGAAGAACGGCATGTATGGTAACTCGGAGCGGCGCACTCAGCAGTGGTTCAAGCTGGTGAATCCACCCGGCGATGCGCGCGACGATTGCTGGCAGACGATTGCGGTGGCGCACCGCCTATTGGATATGGGCCATCCCGGAATGCTCGGCAATGACGGCAAATTCATTTTTGAGACGCTCGACAAAGAGGGCGTCGCGGTGCCG
Source organism: uncultured Phycisphaeraceae bacterium (assembly GCA_964552515.1). Taxonomy (GTDB): domain Bacteria; phylum Planctomycetota; class Phycisphaerae; order UBA1845; family UBA1845; genus JACQXM01. Next base: position 2,593 of record CAZKIN010000151.1, on the reverse strand, counting down.
ATCTGGGAATGGTCGCATTATTACGACGTCAATGTCGACGAACGACTGTTCAATGAATATCGCCCGTTCACGCGTTTCAAACACAAGGATTTGGCGCCTTACGCGGAGTACGTCAAAGCACGTGGCCTGCGCTGGCCGGTGGTGGAGCAGCCGGACGGATCGTGGCGGGAGACGCGTTACCGATTCGCGGGTTTCGACGATCCCTACGTGACGAAGGGAGAAGAATTTGAATTCTACCACTCGGTCACCAAGGACGGGCGGGCCCTGATCTGGTTTCGTCCTTATGAAGCGCCGCCTGAAATGCCGGATGCGGAGTATCCGTTCTGGCTCAACACCGGTCGCGTTATCGAACACTGGCACACGGGAACTATGACGCGTAGGGTACCGGAACTACACCGGGCCATGCCCCGCGCCTACGTGGAAATGCATGCCGAGGATGCTAGAAACCTGGGTATCCATCGGGGGGACATGGTCCGGCTGGAGTCGCGGCGCGGCCGGATTAATCTACCCGTCTGGATCAACGGGCGCGGAAAGCCGCCTACCGGTCAGTTGTTCGTTCCCTTTTTCGACGAAACTAAATTGATCAATGAGCTGACGCTCGACGCCCATGACCCATTTTCCAAGCAACCCGATTACAAGAAGTGCGCCGTAAAGGTGACGCGCGTTCCGCCGGCTGGACCGTCCGCATCGCCGGTGGATTCAGTTCGGCCAATTCGCAGCGCCCCGACGGGAACTAACGGCTCGAAGTCTTCCGGGAGTTGATGTGTGGCACTGACTGAAGTCACCAAGAGGGCTGCTCCGACCGGGAGGGCGGTGCAGATTTTCCTGGCGGCGGTTATTGGCGCGGCATTCGTCGGGTTTGTAGTTGGGATTCGCCAGGGCAAGACTGTTGGTGTTCGCGCAACGACAGCATCGACGGAGGTTGCTGCGGCGATTTCTCCGAACGTCGCGAGTGTAGGATTGCCGGCACTGTCGTATCGAGAGTTTGACCGGCGCATGCATGGACCCAACAATCAATGGCGCAGCCACCTCGACGACTTGGAACAACCTGTGATAAACGTTCTAGACAAAGTGACGCTTAACGAATCCGGGAAGTCGAAAGCATTAGATGCACGGGCGAAGCGGCGTGCGTTTGACGGCGCTCCGCCCGTGGTGCCCCATCCCATCGATCAGCTGACCACGGCAAGTTGCAGGGCGTGCCACGAGGGCGGACTGTACATCGGTATTACCTACGCGCCGCCGATGTCGCACCCCTTCATGCACAATTGCACGCAGTGTCACGTTGAACAGCAATCCAGCGAATTTGCTGCCATTCCTGTTGCAGCGAACAAGTTCCGGGGACTGAGCGCGCCACAGTCGGGTGCCCGAGCCTGGCCGGGCGCTCCACCGGTAATTCCACACTCCACATTCATGAGAGAGAACTGCATGGGATGTCATGGGCCTCACGGTCCGGACGCCATTCGTACCACACATCCCTGGCGGCTTAACTGCCTGCAATGCCACGCGCCATCCGCCTTACTTGATCGAACGATGGTCGAAGGCGATACAAAGTTTCTGCCTGGTCCGGACACGGAGCAGCCATGAGCGGTGATCCTCCCATGAACCGTCGAAATTTCCTGCGCGGCCGCGTCCTGGGGGAATGGCTGGCAACGGTGGGAGAGCGCATCGCGGAGTGCATTCCGCAGTTGCCGGACGGAACGGGGGAAGCGCAAGCTCTACCATCGGAACGCTACCGCAAGTCGTTTCCTGTGCTGCGTCCACCGGGCGCCATCGAAGAGGATGCGTTCCTCGCGGGATGTACGCGTTGTAACGCGTGTATAGAAGCCTGTCCTTTCGATGCCATCGTCCACGCCCCGACTCGATTTCGTCGAGCGGCCGGTACGCCGATGATCGATCCGATCCGCCAGCCCTGCTGGATGTGCGAAGACACGCCCTGCATTCCTGTCTGCGAGCCGATGGTGCTGCGGCGCGAACTGCCCCTCAAGATGGCGACAGTAAAGGTTGACGTAACCACGTGTTTGGCCCATCAAAGCAGCTTCTGTACCGTATGTTCCGAACAATGTCCCGTTGACGGTGCCATCTCGGTGCTGCATGGCAAACCGTTGATTCATGAAGAAGCCTGTACAGGGTGCGGTGTCTGTCAGCATGTCTGTCCGGCGCCTTCCAATGCCATCCTGCTGATGCCCGTGGCCGAGCGGCCTCTGTCCGGTGTCGTGCGCCAATCCGATAAGTCTCCCGACGGGAGCGACCATGCTTGAGGAGAGCAGCCAACTTCCCGAGGTGCGAAATGCACTATTAGACCACCGAGGAGTTTCCTCGCTGTTCAGTGACATCCGCTCCCTGACCCGCGTTGACCAGATCATGGTGAAGCACCAGTCCGCCAGTACGGCAAACGAACCCTGCGTTTCGCTGCAGGAAGCCGAGCGGATGCTCATTTCAGGAGAGGCACGCGGGGTGCAAATCCGGTATTTTCACGATGGCGCGAATTGGTGGGATACGCTGATGTGTGTTCCCAACGGTATCCGGCTTGTTCGGATCAGACATGACTGTGATTCATCATGTTGAGCCGCCCGGTCGGGCGTCAACCGATGAA
>CAZKIN010000150.1:4172-9117 GCA_964552515.1 uncultured Phycisphaeraceae bacterium | reverse complement strand
CCCATGGAGTTTTCCGCTGCTACCAGGTCCAACCTCCACTGCGCCTTGCGATGCAAGTCGCGCGCTACCTTCAGCGCCGCGTCAGCCGCCCCCGCACCCGCCGCCGCCTCCACTGCCTGGATCAAAGCCACATTCGCCGCTTCCGCACGCACCATCAGTGACCGCGTACGATCCTGGATGGCCACCGCGCGTGCCTTGATTTCCTCTTCGTCATAACGGTGGCACGTCTGACACGCTCGCGCGATATTCAACAGCGGACTGCGCACATGATGGTCACTGACCTTGATCGCCCCTTCGCGCAGATACGGCATATGACAATCCGCACACGAAACGCCGCTCCGCGCATGAATGCCCTGGCTCCACGTTTCAAATTCCGGATGCTGCGCCTTGAGTACCGGCGCGCCGCTGAGCGCATGTTTCCAGTCCACGTGCCCAACTTTGTCATAATACGATTCCATCTGCTCCATCTTGATGCCCTGTTGCCATGGATACGTCAGCAGCTTTCCCTCACCCTTGAAATAATACTCCACATGACATTGCGCACAGACAAAACTGCGCAGCTCCTGACGTGACGCTTCGTGATTGGGATCGTACATTCCTTTGCGCCCATCTTTCCGCCAGCGCTCGATGCTCGGAAGGTGCGGCAGCGGCGCATCGCTGCGCGCCAGCGCATCGATGCCGGTCAGAAATGCCGGCCGCGTCACGCGCAACTGTGTGTTCTCCGGATCGTGACAGTCCACGCACGACACCGGATGATCCACCATTTCTCGCGCCTCACCGTAGGGCATGGCGCACAGCAATTCGAAACCCTTGGCGATCTGCTCCTGCGGCTTCTCGTCCGAAATACCCGCCTTCTTTCCCGCCTCCCGGTAGGCTGGAATGACTGATGAGTGGCAGTGCAGGCACGCCCCCGGCTGCTTGAAGTTCTTCACCCGCTCCGTCATGTCCTGATCGGACAGCATATAGGCATGTCCCCGCTCTTCGCGATAATCCACGCCGAACGCATAGCCCGCGAACAACACGCGCCACATCGGATCATCATCTAGCTTTTGGAATGCGTCGCTGCCGCCGTGCCGCGTGCGCTCCACGTCCACCGTACGTCGATAACTGTCATACTGCCGCGGATAATTTTTCCCCCATTCGGCCGGATCAATGGTGTTCTCAGTCAGATCGGCGATCTTGAAAACCACCTGCTCCGCCTCGCGCTTTCGCTCAAAAATGTTCTCGGCCAGAAACATCACGCCCACGGTTGCCGCCGCCACCACCACGACAGTGACAATATAGAGTCCCCTGCCCGCGGCGCGACGTCGTGCTGCATGTTGATTTGATTTCATGTTCTGTTTTCCGTCGTCGATCTGATCCATTACTAACGCACCGGCCCATGACCGACATGTCCGTGACAGTGCACGCAGCGCACCTCGTCCCGTTCACTGCGCGTCCGACCAATAATCTCGCTGACGAATTCGCGATGACACTCCACGCAGTTTTCCTGCAACACCCCGCTGCTCGTTTCCTTGATTTGAATCGGCTCGTGGAAATCCTGCAGCGTGAATCCCTTGGAATGCCGGTATCCCTGCTCCGCCTTGATGAGATACTTGCGCACGAAAGTGTGCGGAACATGACAATCGTTGCACGTGGCGAAACTGTGGTGCCCGCCCTTCTGCCAGCCGTCAAAATGGTCGCGCATGATGTGACAGTTCACGCAGGCGCGCGGATCATTCGACAAATACGACGTGCCGTTTGCGTAATAAAAAGTATAGCCCGATGCGCCGACAAAAACGCCGCATAGCGCGCACAAAAGCAACCCTGCTACCGTTACCTGCGCGGCCTTTTGCGTCCTTGAATTGCCAGACGCATGCGACATGGTCTCTCTGTAGGATCAACTCACCAAGCTGTCAATTCGGATGGTCTTGACTTTCGCACGTCCTACCGTTCTTGCGTCACCGCCACAGAGAAATTCGCCCCGAGCACGTCGTTGCGATCGTCCACAAAAATCGTGTACGGCTCGTTCACATCCGGAAGGAACGCCGCAATCTCTTCGCCGCCGTCATCCTCGTCCGACACGCGCACCAGTTGCGAAATGGGAGTCGTCTGCAAGTCTTCAATATCCAGCTGCCCGCGTACCAGCCAGAAGTCCGGGTTCGCGGTATCCGTGTTCGCCTGCACCGTCACCACCACCGCCTTGTTCGCTTCCGGTGTGAACGTCAGTGCCAGCGACTGGCCCGGCGGAATGGTTCGCCCCGTCACACCGAGCAGCGCTGTCATTTCCGGTACCTCGGCCCCTGCCGGAACTTCCACCGGCGGCGCGAGCGCCCCACAACCGGCCAGTACAAGCCAGGCAGACCCCAGCACAACCCGCAACATCCCTCGCGCCATCTGTCGCCTCCCTACGAGAATCCATCCGGTCGCGCCAGATGCCAAAACCGCGCGGACCCTTGCTACATATCGGGCCGCGCGGCTGAAATTCGACAGATGGGGTTGGCGACAGCCTTTTTTGGTTGGGAAAACCGGGCAGGAGAGGACCCGCAACAGCTACGGCGCTTCCGGCGGAGCATCCACGACGCGCATCGAGCGGATATACAATCCACGCACCGGCCGGGAATGCTCATCCACCTGCGTCGCCATCATCTTGTCCAGCGTCGCCAGTGATTCCGACCCGATGAGTTCCCCAAACACGGTGTACTTGCCGTCCCAATCCTTGATGCGCGTGTTGCAGATGAAGAACTGACAACTGGCCGAATCGGGATCGTCACCGAGCAGGGCCATGGAAATGGTGCCCTTGTCGTGCGGGCGCGAGTTGAATTCCGCCTTGATGCGTTTGCCGTCCAGCCGGATGCCTGTCCCGTCGCCGCGCGGACAACCGCCCTGCATCAGATACCCCGGCTCGAGGCGATGAAAAATCTTGCCGCTGTAGAATCCGCTGCGCGCCAGTTCCAGGAAATTGGCCACTGTCTCCGGCGCGTCATCGTAGAACATCCGCAGCGTCATCTTGCCGTCATCCGTCTGGATTTCGACCTGCTTGAGCGTGGCGATGTTGACCAGCACATTGTCCGCAACCGCCCCGCCGCCGTACGGCTTCCAGGTCAGACGATACTGTCCCGCTCCGCGCAGCACCGGAAAATATTCGCGCAGATCGACGGCTGTTCCCACCGAACCATGTGCCGCCACGATCAGGATCGGCGCATGTGTCGCCTGCCGGGCGCCGGGGGCTTCCTCGATGCGCCGCCCGCCTTCGGAAAGCAATGACAAGGCAGCGACACCGCCGCCGCTGAAGATGTGCGAAATCGGCAATCCCATTTCCGCGGACGGAATTTCCGGCGTCGTACCGGGAACCGTCAGCGTGACCGGTTCATCGGTCATGTTCTCGATGATGAACTGTGCCCAGACGGGTTTTCCGACCTGCGTCGGCGTGGACAGGAGCCGCACATGGGCCCGCAATCCGGGAATAATCTGGCTGCGCGCGGGTTCTTCGCCCTTGACGGGCATCGCTGCGAGCACTGCCATGAGGCCGACCAGTATGCGTAAGCTCATAGAACCTCGTTGAGACTCCACCAAGGACGACTATATCCATTTTCGCGGCAATGCGGGTTCTGTCCAGTCGGCCGGCGCGGACCTCCGCGTCCAACTTGTACACCGGTCGGCACTTACGGTTGCCGGACGTTGGCTAACATGACTCCGCTGCCCGCGGTAGACTGTCCGTGATGAGCGAAGGCAAACGCATACGTTTGACCAGTTACGCCAGTTGCGCCGGTTGAGCGGGTAAGCTCCCCATTGGAGCGCTCGCGCAGGTCCTGCGCAACTTGCCAACGATAACTGATCCGAAACTCCTCGCGGGAACCAACCACTTCGAGGACGCGGGGGTGTATTGTCTCAATGAATCCACGGCCATCGTGGTGACGGTCGATTTTTTTCCGCCGCTGGTGGATGACCCGTTCACTTTTGGACAGATCGCGGCCGCCAACAGCCTGTCAGATGTATATGCCGTCGGCGCGCGGCCGCTGGTCGCGCTGAACATTGTCGGATTTCCGGATAAGGAATTGCCCGTTGAAATTCTCGGCGAAATTCTGCGCGGCGGATCGGAGCGGGTAACCACGGCCGGTGCGGTGATCGCGGGCGGACACAGCGTGCGCGATGCGGAAGTGAAATATGGTCTGAGCGTCACGGGAATTGTTGATCCGCGGAAAATGCTGGGCAATGGCGGCGCGAAAGTCGGCGATGTGCTGGTACTGACCAAGCCGATCGGCAGCGGCATTCTGACCAGTGCGGCCAAGTCTGGAAAAATAGCGGAATCCGATCTGGCCGAAGCGATGGATGTGATGATCGATTTGAATGCCGGCGCGTGCGCGGCGATGCTGGCGGCGGGCGCGCATGCGGCGACGGACATCACGGGCTTCGGGTTGATCGGCCATGCGCGGGAGATGGCGGATGCCAGCGGAATGACACTGCACATTCGCGCGGGGGCGGTGCCGCTCATGCAACACGCACTGCGCCTGGCGGGTGACGGAATAGTGACACGGGCGCACAAGTCCACACTGGAGTACATCGGAAGCCGGCTGCAATGCAGCGGAATTCCCGAGGTCTTGGTGAAAACGCTCGCGGATGCGCAGACGTCGGGCGGCTTGCTGATCAGCATCGCCGCCGACAAGGTGGATGCCCTGCTGGCGCGGCTGCGGACGGAAAAGACCCGCGCGGCGGCGGTGATCGGCGAAATACGGGAAGGCTCGGCATTCGCGGTGGTTCTGGATGAATAGTGTCTCTTAATTGGCACTACTGCATTTGCGCGGCCGGCGCTTTTTGGGCAGATCGGTTTCGCGGCGGGGATTTTCGCGCCGGCTTTGCGGGCGGTTTTTGAGTTTTGCGGGTCGAACATTTCGAGTCTCCTCCGTACAGAACACACCTCACTCGCCCTATTAGACACCAGGGGTGGTTGCGGAGGCGCGCCACC
>CAZKIN010000150.1:0-4072 GCA_964552515.1 uncultured Phycisphaeraceae bacterium | reverse complement strand
AAGGCACAAAGGGGAAGAATAGTGCACCACAGAGACACTGAGGACACAGAGGGAATTAGGGATTGAAGATTGAGGATTGAAGATTGGGGCTACCCGGTCACTTCGTGTGACATATCAAAGGCACATGCCTCGACAACGGAGCGATAGCGAGTCCGCTTCCTCACGGGCGCGGTACGGATTGCATGGCCGCGCTTGGACATGTGAATGGCGTATTGAGCTTTGCGGCTGTGGAGTTTGGCGACACGAGGTGAACGCACCGGCGTAGACCATGCGACTCCGCTGGACGGGCGGGTCAGGTGAGGCCGGGGTGCGGGTGGGTGCGGGAATGGGATTGGCGGTTAGAATGGGCACTCGTGGAACTACGGGTTTTGAGTCGGAGAGATGGCGATGGCGACCGGTGCGAACTTACTTGTTCAGAAGATGTGGGATGTCACGCTGGTGACACTTCAGGAGCCGCGGCTGCTGGATTCCAAGCAGCTGGAGAATCTCGGGAAGGATTTGTACAAGCTGGTGGATGAAATGGACCGCAAGAAGCTGATCGTGGATTTCACGAAGGTGCAGTTTCTGGCGTCGGCGGCCATCAGCGTGTTTTTGACGCTGCTGAAAAAGTCCAACGCGATCAAGGGGACGCTGGTGCTGTGCGGGATGCGGAAGGACCTGATGCAAGTGTTTGAGATCACGAAGCTGACGAAGCTCTTTAAGTTTGCGGAGGATGAGAAGGCCGCGCTGAAGCAGCTGGGGTATTCGGCGGTGGGGTGAGGGGAGTGGAACGAAATGGGTGGGGAACTGCGGACGAGCCCGTGACATTTGATTTTCGTGCATGGCGGGCCGGCGCGGGGCCGCATTCACTTCGGTCCGAACCTGCGAATATTCCGCCTGACGGATCGAATCCAAGGATCGATGACTTACCCGCGACTGAACATTTTGGGGCGGATGATCACCACGCGCTGTTTCGACGACGCGAAGGTCTCTCTGGTGCGCTATCCAGCAAACCAGGACATGCGCAGGCACGCACACGACTGGATGGGCGTGACCCTTGTTCTCGCAGGTCGCTTCCAGGAAGCAGTCGAGAGTCGAACCGCCATCTGTCGCCCGCTTACCCTGATCATCAAACCGCCCGGAGCGGATCACGAAACGCGCGTCGGTCCGCACGGTGCGCTGTCCGTGCACTTTCAACTCAAGCCTGAGGCCGTCGGCACGCTCGTTCATCGCGGTGTGGACGTGCAGCGTTGTCATTTTCTGTTGGCGGGACCGTTGACCGCCCGACTCCTCAGCCTGCTGCGAAATCAGAGCGGGCATCAAGACATCTCGGTCACGGACGTCCTCGCGTTTGCCATTCTCAACCGCAAGGAAAATAGTCCTCCTGTGGACACGGTCGCCAATTCCGAATTCGCGTACCGCACGCATTGCGGATCAACCTGCACATCGGCAACTGCGGCCAACATGCATCCCGTCTCTTTCGCCCGGCACTTCCGTCGAACGACAGGTTGGGCGCCGTCCCGGTGGCACCTACAAAAGCGCGTGTGCGACGCCGCGGGGGCGATCGCCGAGGACCTCGGGACGTTTGCCGGCATCGCCCAATCTGCAGGCTTTGCCGACCAGGCACACCTTTGCCGGATGTTCAAACGGGAGACCGGGCTCACGCCGTCCCAATACCGGGACATCATCGGGATTCTCACGTCACAGGGTTCTTGACTACGGCCGGTTTCATTCGTTCAAGACTCGTTGCCGCGCAAAGCGTAGGCTGCGTGCGTATCGGGAACTGCGGACGCTTGAACCATCGGTACTCGCGCTGGTGGCGGCGCGAACGATGTGCGGCAACTGACTTTTAAGGAGCATATATGAGTATCTTAGCGTACCTGGCTGTTACCATCGCTTGCGGTCCGGTTACACAGATTCCGGAAGCGGGGCACACGCGCCGCGATTACGCAACTTCGACTTTTTCCGGCGACAAGCTCGAGCAGCCTTTCGTTCGCTGGGGCGATGCCATTCTGATTGAGGATGTCATGGTCAACGGCAAGGGTCCGTTTCGTTTCCTGCTGGACACCGGTGCCGAAGGCGCGGGACGAGTCGACAGTTCACTCGTGGACGCACTCCAACTGCCAAGTGCGGGCAACATAGAGAACATCGGTCTGCTCGGCGAGACGCGGGAAATGACGCGTTATCGGCTTGATTCGCTGACCCTCGGCAGTCTTACTTTCAAAGATCTCACCATGAGCGGCCGCGATTACAATGCAGAAATCAAAGCACCCGGACTGCGACCGATTCATGGAATCCTGGGATTTCACCTGTTCAGTGAATACCTGCTTACCATCAATTATCCGGCGCGCATGGTCACCATCACGAAAGGTGAGTTGCCGCCGCCGGACGACCAAAGCATCCTGCCCTTCATCAGTGATGATGAAGATCCGGAGATCCAGATCCACGTTGGCGACCGCAAAGTGAGAGCGCTCCTCGACACCGGTGCCATGGGCCATCTCGCCGTTCCGGGGTGGCTCGCGAAGAAATTGAAGTTCACGAGCGAGCCGACGCTCAAAGGCAAGGATGGCAATAACGAGGTTCATTCCGGCACGCTGGATGGCGCGGTGCGCATCGGCACTGTCGAAATCACGAACCCACAGACACTGATCGCTGGGTCGCTGACCCAGGTGGTACTGGGTGTGCGGCTGCTCGCTTCTCTCGACCTCACTTTTGACCAGAAAAATGGCCGGGTCCGTGTGGAGCGCCCGGCCGAGCGCAAACGGTACGGCCTCACGCTTGGCATGCGCGGGTCCGGACCGTGGGAGTTCAAAGGCGTGGAAGCCGGGAGTATTGCTGAAGCGGCCGGTCTTCGTGATACCGACCGTATTCTAACCATTAACGGACGACCCTTCGTCGAGATCGATCGCGAAGCCGGATTTCAACTACTGGATACGTCGCCACTTGTCCTCGAGTTTGAACGCGACGGCACCCGCCGAGAAATCCGCATGTCGCTGGAATAGGGCAAGTAACCATCGAGTGGGGAGGCTGAGGAGTCGCGGATGCCATTGAAATCGAAGGGTCGCACGGATTGATTCGTGCGGCAGAGATAATTGACCGTCGGATGGATTTTGACCCGCAACCCGCGGTGGGGTCGGAGTGGTGGCGCACGGTGATCCCCGGGTGGTGCGGCGTCGCTAAAGGCTCCGCCGGATGACCCGGGGCTTATTCCCAAAACGCCTCCGGCGTAGATGACAATGTTGGCGGGGCTGCGGGGATGGCGCGTTGATTTCGCGCGTTGTTTAGGTGGCGTTTAAGAAAAAACACCCCGGACAACGGCCGCTGGGCCGTGCAGCGAAGGACTCGCAGCCCGTCGCCCGTAGTGCCAGATATGAGACATATACGTAACCCCGTTGGGGTAAGATCTGTGGAGGTACGCATTCCCAGGGTAGCCCGGCGCCGCTAAAGGCTCCGCCAGGCAACCCTGGGCTGAAATCCGTAACGCCGTTGGCGTAAGGATTGGAAGCCGCGAAGGCGAGCGGAGTCCGCTGAAGCGTACCCTACCGCGCTTGGCCCGACATGAGGCATGTGATCCATCAGGTGACGTTGGAGCAAGCCCGGCTGAAGCCGGCTGGAGTGAAATGGAGGTATAGGAGGTCGCGAACCACCCGCTGAAGCGGGTGGCAAACGCTGGTCGGCTGAAGCCGACCCGAATGGCGTCGCGGTGCGTCGTGCCATCTTGGGCTACCGGTGTGCCGGGTTTGTATTTCAACCGTGAGGCCGTTGGGGTCATTGGGAAAGGTACGAAGCGACGAAGCCGCGAAAACGGAAAGAAGAATGGCTAATAGCGAATAACGAATAGCGAGGAGAAAGGCACGAGGAAGAACTGCACGGGTCGCTTACGCTCGCCGTACTGATCGTTGCTCGACAAGCGCGCGGGAATGGCGCATCAAGGTCAGGCGATTGCGATGTACACAGTGCCAGATATTAGACACAACCCTTACAGGGTAGTACGTGCTCATGTCACCGTTCCCAAGGTAGACGGTCCGGGCTGCGCTGCGCGACGCCCGGACCGCCAACCTTGGGCTAGAGGATGAAACGCCTTCGGCGTAGA
>CAZKIN010000149.1:3212-9228 GCA_964552515.1 uncultured Phycisphaeraceae bacterium | reverse complement strand
TCAGCGGCAGGTGGGATAGGCGTCGAGCTTGGGGAGCGGGTCGGGGTTTTTGGAGAAGTAGTGGCCGAAGGCCTTGATGTCGGCGCCCCAGTTTTCGGCGGTGCCCATGTCTTCGTTGATGCGGCGCATCTCCGCGTCGGTGAGTTCGAGGCAATCCTTCAGGGTTTCGTTCGCGGGCAGGTAGCGGTTGAGGATTTTGTGGTTCAATGGAAGCGGGGATTGGGTGCGCGTCATGTCCGGGTTCGACTTATACCAGAAATCAATTTCGAAACCGTCGACGTAGTAGCCGTGTTCTTCCGTGATGTAGAAGACCAGGCGGTTCTTGCCCTTGGTGCTTTCCACCTCAAACTTGACGGAAACGCGCGGCGGCTCGGCCGGGATATCCCCTTTGATGTTGCGCTTCGGAAGAGGGGTTTGAACTTCGTCCAATTTGGCGCGCTCATCGGCCGAGGGCGCTTCGAGTTCCTCAATGGCCTTGGGGACGGCGGGTTTCTTGGTGGCGAAGTAGACAGCGAGTCCGGCGGCCAATGCCACCAGGATCAGTAATCTTGCACTCATCAGCGTGTTCCCGAATCGTGATTGTTTCCACGGAATGGCCGAAGCCCCGCACTTAAAAACGCGCGAAGCGGCCAATCTCTTCCCATTAGACGCATGAGCCCACCGGAAAGTTCCCGGACCGTTGGTCCGATTGTAGTTTTTCAAGTGGATGGCGTCTGCAGCACGGAGTCTAGCGGATCGACAGGCCGCCACAAGCGTTTGCAGGACTGGGAAGCGGGTTGGAGCGGGCAGGTAGTCCGAGAATGGGCGTTGGGAATGTGCTACGCGGCCCATCCGGTGAGGAGATTGACGAGGCGGCCTTGTGAATTAGGATAGGGGTCTGGAAACACGATAGTAGGATACGCGGGCGCGGCCGGTGGCCGTAGCTTCTGCGGTTGCACCACCATTAAGAAGAAGATGCGAACATGAGAGCTGAAGAACGTCACGTACTCAAGGAAAACGATCTCGTGAAGTGGTTAGCTACGGCCCGGGTTTTTCTACAGGAGAAGGGCAAGACTCTGGCCATCGTGGTGCTGGGGGTGATCGCGATTTTTGTGGCGATCAACTTTGCCTCGTCGACGCGTGCGGCGAACGTGGAGAATGCGTGGCGGCAGAAGGCGGAGCTTAAGTTCAGCACGCCGGCCGAGGGTAAGGAATCGATCAAGAAATTGTCGGTGCTGATCAGCGAAACGTCGGACACGGCGTTTGTGCAGGGGGCACTGCTGGAGCAGGGTTCGCAGGCGCTGCGGCTGGCGCAGCAGACGGACGTTCCGCCGGATCATGAACTGAATGACATGGCGCGGTCAGCGTTTGAGTCTTTGCTGCAGCGCAGCCGGGGGAACCTGTTCGGCAAGGCCGCGGCGCACGCGGGACTGGCGACGGTCGCGGAGAATGATTTCGCGATTGATCAGAACATGAAACACAAGGACGTTGCGGAAAAGCACTTGAAGGAAATCGTGAACGACAAAGCGCTCGCGACGACGCCGTTTCATGCCCTGGCCACGGATCGACTGGCAAAACTGGGCAGCACGTTTGCGGTGGTGCGTTTTGCTGCGACTCCGCCGCCCCCGCCACCCGCAGCGCCGGTAGCCATACCGGTGACAATTCCGCCGCCCGCGAAGACGGAAGCGGTGAAGGCGGAAGAGCCGGTTGAAGATCCGGCCGCGCCGAAGCCCCGGCTGATGAAGGTGCGCATGAGCGAGGATGGAACGCTGGAAGCGGTTCCGGAAGACGAGGAATAGCTCGCTCGATGGTGTCAGGCGCATGGCAGTAAGTTCAGTGTCGCGAACCGCGGTCGGTCCGCGGTGCGCCATGGTGGGGTGGGGAGAGTCCGGTTGACGTTCATTTCTGATCGAGTTCGTACCCGTCGTTCGTTTTTGCAGATCGTTTTAGAAAGCAGTCTTGTCGGCGTGGTGATCCTCTGCGCCAGCTGCATTCCGCCGCAAAATAAGTCCGGGCCGGGAATACGACCGGCAAGTCCGGGTGCGGAGCGCGCGCCGGTAGTCGCTGCCCATCAACCGGCAGCCACTTCGACCATCAGGCTGGCTCCGTCGGGAAATGCGGAGTTGGCCGCAGCCATTCATGAGACATTGGGATTGCGGGTGGCGGTAGCGCCCGGGCGGCGCGGCGCGGTGACGGCGGTGCAGGCGGAACCATTGCGGTCGCCAGCGGGAACGATCAACCCGGAGTTCATCAGCGTATTTCGAATCGTGTCGGTGGAAGTTCCGCGACTGCCCGGGTGGGTTGTTCGGAATGTGCCACCGGCGGAGAGGGATACGATGCGCGGCGATGTGCTGGTTCCCGTCAGTGCGCCGCGTGGGGGTTTGCCGGTGACGATTGCCGGAGGTGGTGAAGCCGAGTTCTGGATTGACATTGAGGTTCCGAAGGGGACGGCACCGGGCGACTATCGCGGGGCCGTGGTGTGGAAATCGGGGAACAGCGAACTGGCGCGACTGGCTTTGACGCTGACGGTGTGGCCGATCGTCCTGCCGAACACGGAACCGATACCGTTCATCGCGGACGTTGATCATCGATTTCTGCTGAAGGGGCGGGCGGGGGATGGCGGAGCACTGGTTGCGACCATGCAGTTGCTGCGCCGGCATCGGCTCACCGCGGTGCTGCCGTATCTGGCTCCGGAAATGGCCACGGATGCGCGCGGCAAGCTGACTCTGGACTGGCAGTCTTATGACGCGGTGGTCGCGCCGATGCTGAATGGAGAAGTTTTTGCGGATCGGGTTCCGCCGGCCGTCTGGCCAGCGCCGATTGCGCCGCTGTTGCCGGGGAGGGAAGAAGGCGCGTCGGGGCGGTCGCGCGGGGGGGATGATGCGTTCGCCAGCGCTTACCTGTCTTTGGTGGCGGAGCACTTTGAAGAGCGCGAGTGGCTGGAGCGGGCGTACGTGCGAATTCCCGCGGAGCAGGCGGGGGGGGAACGTCATGCGGGTGCGGACATAGCCGAGGCGGCGCGCGCGGCGCATGACGATCTGGCGATTCTCAGTGATGCGTTTCCGCAGGACATGGGGCCGCTGGGCTGGGTCGGCGCGCCCGCACGGCCAGCGTACCCGGTGGATATCTGGATGCCGCAAGGGCAGTTTTTTGACCCGGCGGCGATGAGTACGGAACGGTCGGGTGGTCGGCGCACGTGGATGCGCGTGGATCGACCGCCGTTCAGCGGGACGACGGATATCGCGGGCGGGGCGGGGGATGTGCTGGTGCTGGGCTGGCAGGCGGCGGAGATCGGGGCGGGGGCGGTTCACCTCGGGTGGATCAACGACTGGCCGAAGGGCTCGGCAGCGGCGGAAGATTGTTTGCGACATAATGGTGGCACGCTGGTTTTTCCGGGTGAGGCGTTCGGGATTGACGGGGTGGTGCCATCGGTTCGGCTCAAGCAGTTGCGGCGGACGATACAGGATGCGGCGCTGGCGCAACTGGCCGGCGACCAGGGGCTGGATCACGTGGTGCAGGCGCTGCGCGGAGGGTTGGTTGAAGAGGGCGGGACTGCGGCGTGCCGGACATCGTTCGTAGATGGACGGCGACCGGGATGGCGCAGCGGCGAGACGGCGTATGAGCAGGCCCGGGAAATCATGGGGGGGGAACTGGCGGCGCGGGTGGCGGGGGAGGGGGCGGGAGAATCGGCGGAACGACGTCGTCAGATCGCGTGGCGGCAGTTCATGCTGGGCGGTCGCGGCGTGGAGACGGCGGTTGAAGGGGTCCGGCTGCGGAGCAGTGACCGAAAAGAGGCACTGTCGGCGGAACTGGAAGCGCGATTGACGGTGGTCAATCACGCACGCGTGCCATGCAGTGGCACGATGGAATGGAGCGAGCTGCCCGAGGGGTGGAGCGGGGCGGAAGAAGGGGAGTCCATTGGCGGACTTTCGTCGGGCAGCGCGCAGCGGGTTTCGCTGGAGGCCAGCGGGGTTTTTGCGCGGAACTCAGGCGACGGCATCCTGCCGCTGGCGGTGCGGATCGCGGGTGCGGATGAAACGGCCGCGGAATTGTCGGCGCGGCTGGCGGTCATTATTGCGGGGGTTGCGGCTGCGCCGCCACGCATAGACGGCAATCTGGCGGACTGGCCGGGTGGCACGGTGAATGTTGCGGGAGATTTCCTGCTGGTATCACGCGATACGTCGGCGGCGCCGACGGCGGCGGATCGGCCGCGGCGGCGCACGACAGCGTTCGTCATGAAGGATGCCGACAATCTGTATATTGCGATCAATGCCGAGGCGGATCGGGGAGCGATGCGCGATGCTCCAAGGCGGCAGCGGGTGGAGTATGAGGATCTGGTGCCGATCGGCGAGGAGTTGGTGGAGATCCTGATTGATCCACTGAACAGCGGGGCGCGGATGCCGGAGGGACTGTATCACGTCATTATCAAGCCATCCGGTGCGACGGTCGCCGAGGTTGGGCTGCGTCACGATCCGCCGTGCGGAGTGTCGCGGCCGTGGGCTGCGGACCTGGATGTAGCGAGCGATGTTTCGTCGGATCGGTGGACGGCGGAAGTGCGGATTCCGCTGGCCGCGTTCGGGGGCGTGGCGACAGAGCGTGCGTTCTGGGGATTCAACATCACGCGGTTTGATCTGTCGGCGGGGGAGTATAGCAACTGGTCGGGTGCGGCGCCGAATCCGTTTGATCCGCTGAGCCTGGGAAATCTATACTTGCCGTAAGGCAGGGCGGTTCGCTTCCATGGCGGCCGCGCATCTCGCAAAAAAAGCGTCGCCCCAAGGTGGGGCGACGCAGGATCGAAACCAAATCCAGTTCTTCAGGATCAGACGGCAAGCGAGCGGCGACGAGAGGCCAGCCCACTGATGGCCATGCCGATTCCACAGAGGATCACGGCACCCGGAACAGGGACGACGTTGGCGACGGCGCCGCGAATCTCGACGACGAGGTCGTTGAAGTCGCGATCGGCACCACCGCTGCTGCGGAGTGCGCCGGGTCGATCCTCCCAGAAGAGCATCCACACCGAGTCGGAGGTGTTGAGGCCGGTGATCTGGTAGGTGATCATGTGGTCGAGCATGTCGATGTTGCGGGCATTTTCGGAGTAATACATATTGCCGGTGCCGGCGCGCATCCAGTTCCAGGGCACTCCCTGGCTGAAGTGGTGCGAAGCGGAGCCGCCGACGTTGAAACCACTGCCGGTGACGTTGAACAGATTGACATAGCCGGCGCCGTCATCGTAACCGAACTGCTGGGTGTAGCCGGCAAATTTGGCTTCCGCGGAAGTAATGGCGATGCCGTCTTCCCATATCTGGTCGGTGGTCAGCGGGTCGGGCGCGCCGGTGACGAGGTTTAGATTGTTGCCGATGCCGGATTTTCCAATGGTGTCATCAATGCGCGTGGCGGTGATGGTGCCATTGGAATAGACGGCCGCTCCGTTGGGACCCGGTGCGAAAACGCCGCCGTAACTGTTGGCGAAAATCTGGGCGTGCGTAGCCTCAATGCCGAACGGGGCGTTGATCGGAGTCAGGTTGGCGCTGGCCATCGACGAACAGATCGACAACATGGCCAACGCGTACAACAAGCCGCGTGTTAAAAACCTTGGGGGGTGCATAGTTCTTCTTTCCTTCCGCGAAAATCGGCGCGGAGCAGACCAACTGCCCGGGAGCCTGGAACAATTCGCTATGCCATACTAGGGAAAGTGAGGTATGTAGTTCAACTGTTTTTGAGATGCCTATAACCAGTCAGCGGAGTGGAAGGTGTCAGAAGTTGGATAATCGTTGAACAGCACTTGCGAATGGAGGTTTTCTAGGACCAAGTAGCATTATCAGCTTGGTGCCGAACACAAGTGGTCGGAGAGTTTTTGAGGGCAGGCCGACGGCACCGGGCCTCCAGTGGATTATCAGACTCGGCGAGCCACCTTCTGTACTTGCGTGACCAGATCCGTGCAGGCCGCCCGCACTGCCAGCCGCCAGTCATCGGCGGGTCGATCGCGATAAGGAGCTTCGCCATAAGCAAACAGGACGCTGCGCGATGCGGCCACGAT
>CAZKIN010000149.1:0-3112 GCA_964552515.1 uncultured Phycisphaeraceae bacterium | reverse complement strand
TGGCACACGCTCTCACCGCCGGAGGTCTGCAAGTCCTGTACTTCGCGCGCCGAAGGATTGCTGGTCTGCACCAATACGAACAGGCCGCGACTGCGCTTCCGCGCGACCTCGACAAAGGGCGCAACACTGTCCCAGCCGAAATAGGGATTGACCGTGATGGCATCCGGGCCGGAGCCGCAGGGCGTATCTTCCAGATGCGCTTCCGCGTATTGTGCGGAAGTGTTGCCGATGTCCGCACGTTTGACATCGCCAATGACGACCAGCCCGGTCTCGTGCCCCAGTGCCGTGAGACGCTCGTAGGCATCCAAGCCGGCAGGCCCAAACTTTTCAAAAAATGCGATGTTGATTTTTACTGCGGGAACGATTGGAGCGACGACTTCCATCACCTTGCCGCAGAAATCCTCCAGTGCCGCCGCCTGGGCCGTACGCGCATTCTCAGTGATAGGTGCTGTACCTGATTTGGCGCTTCGAACATCATCCAGGCCGTGGGCGTGTAGAATGCTGTTCGGCAATCTCTCCACGACCGGATCAAGCCCCACGCAAACGGGGGCATTTTTCGATTCGATAACGGTAAGCAGTCGATCTGCAAAGTGCATGCAATTCTCCGGCGAAAAACGCGAGTTCGGCCCGCGTGCTCAGGTGACTTCTTCGGAACCAACTTGGCCGTACTGACGACCGAACGACACCTTTGCCGCGGCCAGCAGCAGCAAAAGCAGGATCAGCATTCCCCACTGCGATACCGCAGGTATGACCGTCGCACAGTCCGGAATGCCATCTTGATCCTGGTCGATGGTATCATCCACCAGCGGGCAAACATCCCGGCAGTCGGCCACGTTGTCGTCATCGGTATCCGTGTCCGCTTGACCGCAACCGCACTGGCCCGGCGCGATCTTGAGTGGATCATCGGGGCAAAAGTCGCAATCATCAATAACCGCGTCGCCGTCACGATTGGGATCGCACGCATCCGGGATGTCATTCTCATTGCAATCCAGCGGTCCGCGTCTGCGATAGTTGAGAACCAAGGTGGCAGTGGTCGGAAAGGAACACCCAAAAGCGTCCACTTCCTGTGAGGGATAGAACTGCACGTCGATGTAGCCCAACTGTGGCCCGTCGTTGATGATATCAGCACTGACGACCATCTCGGCGATGTCGGGTGTGGTGGGGCAATCGCGACCGTTTTGTTGATAGATATTGCCGACCTGGTATAGATTGACGAAGACCCGGATGGATTCATTCTGCGCGCCCAGATCTCCCCGTGCGAGGAACGTCAGTCGACCGTCAGTGACGGCCCGCGGCGCGGGAAAAAAGAGGAACAGCCGAGGAAAAGCGCCTCCGAGGGGGATCAGGTTGCTCGCGGCGAAGGTGACCGGTATCGAAACCTCACACGCATCCGCGCGACCGTTCAGATCGCAATCCTCTTCCAAGCCGTCGGCGATGTCGCACTCGTCGGGCCGTTGATTCTGATTGCAATCGCGGCTGAACTGTCGCGCGATGTCGCAATCGTCGGGTACGCCATTGCCGTTGCATTCGGCTTCACATTCATCCGGAATCTGATTGGCATTGCAGTCCAGGCTCGACGCATTGAAAATGTCGCACTCGTCCGGGATGTCATTGCTGTTGCAATCCGCCTCACAAACATCGAGGGTGAAATTCGCGTTGCAATCCGGCACGACGCCCGCGACGATGTCGCACGCGTCTCCGGACTGATTGCCGTCACAATCTGCAAAAAGCTGCGACTCGAAAATGCCCATGTCCATGCGGCACTGCTGAATGCGCGGACTGCCGGCCTGATCGAACATGGGCAACGGGGCGAAGTCATTGCTGCCCCCGTCGATTCCCGGCGAGCCGGCCAGCAATCGCACGTCGTCGTCCAGCGTACCGGCGATGCCGTCAGCACCATCCGCATCCACGAACATCGGATTGGCGTTGGAGTTTCCCTCGCCGGTGAAGACCGTAGGGTTGCCCTGCACCACGGAATAAAAAATGCCGCTCGTATCGGCCGCCAGTTGGGCGCGTTCATTGGTCAACGTCCCATTCCGTCCGGTATTGCCCCACAGGATGGAACTTGAAATGGACACGAATGACGGAATGACCACACTCCCGCCATTTTCCGGATTGGGCACCTCGTTGGTCGGGTTTCCGCTGACCACGCCGCCCGTATCTCCACTGGCGTGATTCAGTGTCAACGTGCAGGCGATCAACTTAGGATTGCCTATAATGTGGCGCAATGCTCCACCCGTTCCGCCCGTCACGTTTCCACTGAACAGGCAATTGGTAAACGTCGGAGCGCCCGACTTGGCATACACCGCGCCGCCGTCGTCGGTGGCGGAATTGCCGAGCAGCCAACCATCGGTGAGTGTCATGTCGCCTTCGGAGAAAATGGCCGCGCCTTGTCCGGCAGTGCGATTGTCGATCAATATGCAATTGCGCAGTGTTGGGCTGCCATTGATCACGTACAACCCTGCGCCGGTGCGTTGTGATCCGGGTCCGTTGGCATAGCCTCCGGTAATGGTGAAACCATCCAGGATGGCGGTTGTGTCTGTACCACTTCCGGTGACGACGTGGAAACTGTTATCGGTGCGCGTGTTGTTGGCGGGTCCGTCGTTACCCAGCAGGTCTCCGGTTAGAACCGTTGGATGCAGCCGCCACTCACGTTGTGCAAGTGCCGTTTCCGTACCGACGAAGCCGCCGTAAATTGCGATCCCCGAGGCAAGCTGAAACGTAACGGTTCTTTGGCCTGCGGACTGCGCCGGAGCGTACTCGCCGGCCGCAACCCAGATTTGTGCGCCGCCACAGGTTGCCTCTGCCCGTTCGATCGCATCCTGCAAATCGTTGAACGCATTCAGCCAACTGGTTCCGTCATTGGTGCCACTCGCATTCCACTTCACATGGAAGACGTCGCACTCATCCGGAATGTCGTTGTCGTCGCAGTCCAGACTGGAGCCGGCATCATTATCGCAGAAATCCAGCGTGCCATTGCCGTTGCAGTCCATTTGCGGCTGACAGTCATCGGGAAGCTGGTTATGGTCGCAATCCTGCGACGAACCCGTGAGCAGGTCGCATTCATCCGGTATTTGGTTGGCGTTGCAGTCGGGGCTGTTGGCGGCGAGGT
>CAZKIN010000148.1:2604-9309 GCA_964552515.1 uncultured Phycisphaeraceae bacterium | reverse complement strand
CGACCTACACCTTCCTGGCGAGCAGCGATGCCGAAGGCGTGTTCGAGGTGCGGGTCAGCGATGAGCGATCGTTCATTCTCGACGAGGAAGGCAATCAGGTCGCGCACGATGCCAGCGTCGTGGCCTACGTCCGTGTAGGCGTCGAGTGTACGTCGGCCGCGCATTGCGATGACGGGAACCAGTGCACGTCCGACGTATGCACCGGCGGCGTATGCGTGAACACGAACCTGACCAGCGGGACGGCCTGTGACGATGGGCTGTACTGTACGCTTACTGACACCTGCGACGGCAGCGGCGTGTGCGTGGGCAGCGCGGCCAAGCCATGTTCCAAACCCAATCCGCTCTGCTGCGAGGCGACAGATTCGTGTCACCCGTCGGGGTATGAGTGCGTGTTGGAGTAATAGTCGGCAACTTCCACCATAAACAGCGCGACCGGGAGTGCCATGCGCACTGCCGGTCGCGTTGCTCATTCATATTAGTGACTCATACGTGGCACAGATCAAGACGCGTACCGGCCGTTCGAAGCCCGACTTTACGGACGGCGCGGTTATAGGACTTAATCTTGCGTCAATCTGGATGATTTTGAACCCCGCGCAGTTTCCATTGACTCCAAACTGCATGCAGCATCGCCCAGGTGTCGGGTGGGTGGTGCGGGGGTGTTGTTTGGCGGCGCTGGCGGTGGTGGAAAAAAGCGTGCAGTTTCGCGCCACACGAACTATTCGCCGTAGCGCGCTACGATTTCATCTCGCTTTTTGCCCAGAATTTCGTACTTCCTGCCGACCGTGGTAAAGGCCGCAATCGCCCGGTCGATATGCGAAAATTCGTGACCGGCCGAAAGCTGCACGCGGATTCGGGCCAGTCCCTTCGCCACCACCGGAAAATAAAACCCGATGACGTAGATGCCTTCGTTGAACAGGTCCCGCGCGATGTCCTGCGACAGCTTCGCGTTGTACAACATGATCGGCACGATCGGATGCACGCCGGGTTTGATATCAAAACCGGCCGCCGTCATCCCCGCGCGGAAGCGCTGTGTGTTTGCTTCAAGCTTGTCGCGCAGCTGCGTCGAACCGGCCAGCAGATCAATCACCGCAAGCGATGCTTTCACAATCACCGGCGGAACCGAATTGCTGAACAAGTATGGCCGTGAGCGCTGGCGCAGCAGATCGATAATCTCTTTTCTTCCCGAGGTGAAACCGCCCGACGCGCCGCCGAGGGCTTTACCCAGTGTCGAGGTGATGACATCAACGCGTCCTAAAACGCCGCAATGTTCCGCCGATCCGCGCCCGGTTTTGCCCATGAATCCCGTACAGTGACAATCATCGACCATCACCAGCGCGTCGTATTTTTCCGCGAGGTCGCAAATCCGGTCGAGTTGTGCCACGGTGCCGTCCATGCTGAACGCGCCGTCGGTGGCGATCATGCGGTAACGCGCGCTCTTCGTTTCGCGCAGGCGCTCTTCAAGCTGCGTCATGTCGTTGTTCGCATAAATGTAGCGCTTAGCCTTGCACAGGCGAATGCCGTCGATGATCGAGGCGTGGTTCAGTTGATCGGTGATGATGGCGTCATTCTCGCCGAGCAGCGGTTCAAAGAGGCCGCCGTTGGCATCAAAGCACGCGGCGTAAAGAATGGTGTCGTCCGTACCAAGGAACGCGCTGATTTTTCTCTCGAGTTCCTTGTGAATGTCCTGCGTACCGCAGATGAAGCGCACGCTGCTCAATCCGTAGCCGTGGCTGTCCAGGGCCGCGCGCGCGGCCGCCAGGACTTTCGGGTGCGACGACAGGCCGAGGTAGTTGTTTGCGCAAAAGTTGATCACTTCGCGCGGCGAACTGCCTTCGGGGAAAACCACGCGGATGTCCGCCGCCTGCGGCGAAAGGATCTGTCGTTCCTCCTTGTACAAACCGGCCTCGCGGATGGCGATCAGTTCCCGTTGCAAATCGGCCTTCATCTGTCCCAACATGATCCCGTTCTCCGGACAAACCCACTTGATGACTCTGGTGCGGATCATACCCCGCGGACCGAAAATACAGAACGTCCGCCGCCCCGGAGAGGCCAGGCGCAACTCGGGCGTAACAAGACGGCTTGCCGGAGCGTTGAATTGCCTTTGATTGCGGGCTGTAGAGCGTTATGCTGATTGGAGTTAAGACTTGCCCCGCTGCCGGCGGGTGAACCTGTTGAAGGGAGTTTTCACTCATGATGATTCGCAGTCTGATGACATCCATGATCTTCTCGGCTGTTCTGGTCACGGCTTCACCGGCCAGTGAAACGCTGGAGTCCATCGAGCAGAAGGCCAAGGAGAATTGGTTGAAAGTGAAATCGCTTTCGGCCACCACACGCCTGGAAAGTGAACGCATTTATCCCGATCGCAACATCAAGAAGCTGACGACCGGAAATTATTTCTTCCTGCGCGATGAGGAAGGTCGGGAGATGGTGCGGCAGGAATTGGAAACCAACCAGGACACGGAAATGACATTGGGCAAGGACAAGCCCATGACCACCATTCCCAATTCCGAGAAGCGCACCATGGTTTCCGATGGGCGCAAAGTCCGGATGATGTCGGAAGGCATGCGCGGCAACAAAGCGGGAATCAGCTTCCACAAGGGATCGGGAATTGTCATCGGCGGCGCGCAACTGTTTGAGTCCATTCGCAAAGAATCGGAAGTACAGGTATTGCCCGATTCGCGCTTCGAAGGCCGCGAGGCCTGGGCTGTTCAAGCGGTTCAGCACAAGGGTTATCAGAAAACAACCTATCTGATCGACAAGGAATGGGGCTTTCTGCTCCAGCGCGTCGCCTATTCGGCGAAGGATGCGGACGATGTTCCGGCCACCACCTACACCATTTCCAAGTTCCAAGTGAATGCCAACGATGTGGTTCCCGGCCAGTTCAAGTTTGAATTTCCGCCCGGCATGGAAGTCAACGACGAGACCAAAGACGAGTAAATTCGACGCGGTGCGAAAGGCTACATTGGGGCTGCGTGGCTCTTTGATGTCGCAAAGCAGTGTGATCCGACGTAACAGGGTCGCTGGATAAACTCCGTCCACTTCACTATACCTTCACGGGGAAGTACTTCGGACTCGTCCGAGTGTGCAGTGACGCGCGGCATGGCGACGCTATAGCCGTCCCTGTGCAGCGGGTCCGAGTGCAGGTGATGACGGAAAGGAACATCTCATGCAATGGCGCGGGGCACGTCAAAGCGCAAATGTTGAAGATCGCCGGCACCTGGGCGGTCGGCGGCTGGCCGTCGGTGGCGGGCTGGGCAGCGTGGTTTTCATCATCATCGCCCTGATGTTCGGGGCGGACCCGGCAGCCCTGCTACGCGACGTGGCGGGGCCGGGCGGCATGGGTGACGAAATGGTGTTACTTCCGCAGGGTGCGGCGGACCCGGCAGACGACGAAAAGGCGCAATTCGTGTCGACGATTCTCGCCACGACGGAGGATGCGTGGTCGCGAATTTTTCAGCAGATGGGCAAGCGATACGCGGAGCCGAATCTGGTGCTTTTTCGCGGCGCGACGGATTCGTCCTGCGGTTTTGCCGATTCCGCCGTGGGCCCGTTTTATTGTCCCGGTGACTCGCGTGTGTATCTCGACCTGAGTTTCTTCGACGAACTGGAGCGCCGGTTCCAGGCGCCGGGAGATTTCGCACAGGCGTATGTCATCGCGCATGAGATTGGGCATCATGTGCAGAACCTGCTGGGCATCATGGACCAGGTGCAACAGCAGCGTGGCCGGCTCAGCGAAAAGGAATACAACGCGCTGTCCGTTCGGCTGGAACTGCAGGCGGATTTCTTTGCCGGCGTCTGGGCGCATCACACCAACCAATCGCTGGGGATGCTGGAAGACGGCGATATTGAGGAAGGGCTGCGAGCGGCCAGCGCCATCGGGGACGACAAGATTCAGAAGCGCACGCAGGGTTACGTGGTGCCGGATTCCTTCACCCACGGGTCATCGGACCAGCGGGTGCGGTGGTTCATGAAAGGATTTCGCAGCGGCGATGTCAATCAGGGCGACACGTTCTCGGCGGCGCAGCCCTGAGCCGAGCGTTCGCGAAGTGCGGGAAATTTGCATCAGTGTGACTTCTGGCGCGCGGAAATGTGCACCCACAGAACCGTCAAATCGGCCGGGTTTATCCCGGAAATGCGCGCGGCCTGACCCAGGGTACGCGGAGCGACAGCGGTCAGTCGCTCGCGGGCTTCGATCCGCAGCCCGGAAATCGTCGTATAGTTCACGCGGTCGGGAATGGGCAGAGATTCGAGGCGGCGGAAGCGCTGGATCTGCCGCTCTTGCCGGTCGACATAGCCGGTGTACTTCGCGTCGATGAGCGCCTGTTCCAAGGCGTCACAACAGAATACGGCGGCCTCGTCGCGGAAAAGGGCGGCGGCAAAGGTGGTAAGGTCGGCGTCGGGGCGGCGCATCCAGGTGGAAAGTGCCAGGCCATTGACACTTCCGCCGCGGCTGCGGCGGGCGATTTCAGAGAGCGCATCGCGGCGGCGGGTGAAGCGCTGCCAGCGCTCGTCGTCCACGGTTCCCAGTTGGCGACCGAGCGGAGTCAGGCGTTCGTCGGCGTTGTCGCTGCGCAGGAGCAGGCGATATTCGGCACGCGAAGTGAACATGCGATAAGGCTCGGTGGGGGGGCGGGTGACCAAATCGTCGATCATCACGCCGATGTATGATTCGTCGCGACCCAGCACCACCGGTTCCGCGCCGCGCAGACTTTGCACCGCATTGATGCCCGCCATCAATCCCTGTCCCGCGGCCTCTTCGTATCCGCTGGTGCCGTTGATCTGGCCCGCCAGAAAAAGCCCGGAAACGCACTTGGTTTCCAGCGTCGCCTTCGTCTGGTGGGTCGGGACGTAGTCATATTCGACGGCGTAACCGTGCTGCAGAATGCGCGCGTTTTCCAAACCGGGGATGCCCGCCACGACGGCATCCTGCACGTCGCGCGGCAGCGACGTGCTGATGCCGTTGCAGTAAACGCGTTCGTCGTCATAGCCTTCAGGTTCGAGGAATACCTGGTGGCGCTCCTTGTCAGCGAAGCGCACCACCTTGTCTTCGATGCTCGGGCAGTAGCGTGGTCCCTGCGACTGAATCTGGCCGGAGTACATCGGCGCGCGGTGCAGGTTGTCGCGAATGTGGTCGTGGACGGTGGGATTGGTCCAGGTGATCCAGCAAGGGACCTGACGCTGAAGTATGGCGTCGGTAAGCAGTGAAAAAGGTGTGGGGAGGTCATCGCCCGGC
Source organism: uncultured Phycisphaeraceae bacterium (assembly GCA_964552515.1). Classification (GTDB taxonomy): domain Bacteria; phylum Planctomycetota; class Phycisphaerae; order UBA1845; family UBA1845; genus JACQXM01. The sequence continues at coordinate 4,076 of CAZKIN010000148.1, read as the reverse complement.
TGGACGCCACAGACGCCATAGTCGATCGAGTCGCGGTGGATGCGCGGCGGTGTGCCGGTCTTCAGTCGGCCCATTTCCAAGCCAAGTGACTGTAATGAAGCACTTAGTCCGGCGGCGGAGGACTCGCCGATGCGTCCGCCCGCAGTCTTGTTTTCACCGCAATGCATCAGCGCACGGAGGAAGGTGCCGGTGGTGACGATGACGGCGGCGCAGCGGATGCGGCGACCGTCGGAAAGTGTCACTCCGGAGACACTCGGAACCGTCGATGGGGCAACGGAACGGACTGCGATCGATTCGACCGAACCTTCAATGATTTCAATGTTGCGATCCCGGGCCAGCAGGGACTGCACGGCCTTCGGGTATGCGGCGCGGTCGGCCTGGGCACGCGGCGCCCAGACGGCCGGTCCCTTGCTGCGATTGAGCATGCGGAATTGAATGCCCGTGCCATCGGTGGCGAGACCCATGAGGCCGCCGAGTGCGTCGATCTCGCGGACCATCTGCCCCTTGCCGAGTCCGCCGATCGCCGGATTGCAGGACATGCGGCCGATGGCGTCCGCCTGCATGGTGATGAGCCCTACGCGGGCACCCATGCGCGCCGCGACCCAGGCGGCTTCGATTCCGGCATGTCCGCCGCCGATGACGATGATGTCGTAATGTACGTCCTTGTGCATAGGTGAGGAATTGGAGCAGATTTCCGCAGTTTCGTCGAGCGTCTACACTGTGCACCATGGCGATACGAAGGGTAACCATTATTGGCTGCGGATACGTTGGCACGGCGGTCGGTGTCGAAATGGTCCGCCAGGGGCAGCAGGTTCGGGCTACGACGACCACGGCGTCGCGGGTTGCGGAACTTGGCGCGCTGGGATTTGAAACAGCGGTGTGGCGGGCGGGGGATGTGGAAGCGCTGCGGCGGCTCGTGCAGGATCAAGATGGAGTGGTGCTCTGCGTCGCGCCCGGAGCACGCGGGGCGGATTATCGAGAGGTCTATTTGCGCGCGGTCGAGAGTCTGGTGGCGGCGCTACCGGAGACGAGGGTGCGAAGGGTGGTCTACACATCGTCCACGCGCGTTTATGGTCAGGACGCGGGCGAATGGCTGGACGAACAGTCGGAGACTTCGCCACAGGATGAGAATGGTCGGGTACTTCTTGAGGCGGAGAATCTGCTGCTGGAGAGTGTCGAAAGGTTGGCACAATCTGAGTCGCGCGAATTGACGGCCACGGTGCTGCGGCTCAGCGGGATATACGGCCCCGGACGCGATCCGGCGGAACGCGCATTGAAATTGGCGGGGCAGGCGCGTGACGACGGAGGAGAGTGGGTGAATCTGGTACACCGTGAGGATATCGTGCAGGCGATCATTGGGTTGCTGGCGAACTTTCATCAGGGGGCATTGAACCTGAGCGACGATCGTCCGACGACCCGACGGGAATACTATGACCGCCTGCTGGCCCGGGCGGGTGCGGCACCCATTGCCT
>CAZKIN010000148.1:0-2504 GCA_964552515.1 uncultured Phycisphaeraceae bacterium | reverse complement strand
CGACGGGAATACTATGACCGCCTGCTGGCCCGGGCGGGTGCGGCACCCATTGCCTGGGCGAAGCCGGCGGAGGGGGCGTCATGCGGCAAGCGGGTGAGCAATCGGGCGATCAAGGAGTTGCTTGGGTTGCAGCTGCAATTTCCGCAGCATTAGGTTCGGACCGCGCCCGGGATTTGGCTTGAGAATGAGCGCCTATTTTTTGTATCATGCTGTTGCAGAGAGATGACCGCGATGACGAAATCATTTCAGATTGCCGGCAAGTCAGGTGAGGTGATGCGGAGCTTGGAATGAAACATCAAGTTGGATTCCCGAAAGACTATTTGCAGTATGCCGGCCGCGATGACGTACTTAGCGGCGGCGTGAAGTTGATCCCCATAACCACCTCGCAAGGCGTATTTCGGGTTTGGACCAAGCGCGTCGGCAATAATCCGACAGTGAAAGTTCTGCTGCTGCACGGCGGACCGGGATTCACCCACGAGTACCTTGAAGCTTTCGACAGCTATTTTCCGGCGGCGGGCATCGAGTACTACTACTATGACCAACTCGGCTCGGCCTACAGCGATCAGCCGGATGCGCCCGAGCTTTGGGAGTTGCCGCGATTCGTGGAGGAAATTGAACAGGTACGGCAGGCGCTGAAACTTAACCGGAATGATTTTTATCTCCTCGGCCAGTCATCGGGAGGGGTGTTGGCCATCGAATATGCGCTCAAGTATCAGCAGCACATCAAAGGGCTGATCATCTCGAATGCCATGGCCAGCATTCCCGCGTATAACGCATACGCCAACGACGTGCTGATGCCGGCCATGGACCAAGGTGTACTGGCTGAAATCAAGAGTCTGGAGGCTGCGGGAAAATACGATGATCCGCGCTACATGGAGTTGCTCACCGCACATCATTACGTTCTGCATGTGCTGCGGATGCCGCCGGATCAGTGGCCGGACCCGGTGATGCGCTCTTTCAAGCATCTCAATCCGAAAGTTTACGTTCCGATGCAGGGGCCGAGCGAACTGGGTGCCGGCGGAAAACTGACCCATTGGGATCGCATGGCGGATCTGCACAAAATTGAGGTGCCGACATTGGTGGTTGGGGCCCGACATGACACCATGGACCCGGCGCATCTAGAGAAAATGGCCGCCGCGGTGAAGCACGGGCGCTACCATTTCTGCCCTGACGGCAGCCATCTTGCGATTTATGACGATCAGGAAATCTATATGGATGGAATCATCCAGTTCATAGGCGATGTGGATAGTGGTCGCTCTTGATGATCGCGCTAGCGCATGGCGACGGGGCCGTCGCAGGACATCTGGTAGGTGCCGTAGTCGGCGAGATCGACATCCCCATCGCGGTCGTAGTCATAAGTGCGGCAGACAGACTGAGAGCTACGCAGACCCTGGAAGCAGGTCAGGAATGAGCCATCACAGTCGTTTTCGACCATGGCAAGCTTCTGCGTGCGGAGTCGGTTAAGTTCCGTGTTCCACATGGTTCCCCACACACCGGCAACCAGCACGGCAGCGGCGGCGAAAGGGAGGACGCGCTTTACCCGGCGCGCGAAGCTGATCGGTGTCACATCACTGGCACTGCGCAGGAGAGTTGCCACGTCGACATTGGTTCGATGGAAGACGCCCGCCTGTTCAGCGGCTTCCAAACGTCCCAAGGCCGCTTCCATGGGGTCGGGTTGAAATTGGTCGTGGCTCATGCTCATTACCCTTCTTGCTATGAAGAGAGTCGCCAAGGCCTCGCACCGGCGCGAACGGCCCGGCAGTAACTAGCTGGCGCCTTTGCCCATTTTATCGGCGATGCATTTTTTCAGCCCGGTAAGGATGACCCGCCATCGGGAACGGAGGGTGGATTCGGAGAGTCCCAGGGCGTTTGCGGCGTCCTCCCAGCGGCGTTCGGTGATCGCGGCGAGTTGGGTGACCATACGCTTGGATTCCGCTGGAAGGTCCGATAAGCAATCGCGTAACAACGCCATTTCTTCGAGGTTGGCCGCGAGTTGGTCAGGACCGGGGATCGGGTCAATCAGGGACGGGTCGCGCGTATCCGTGGTCTCGAGGCCAGCCAGCGGTTCCTTGACGCGGCGCAGGGCGCTGATGGTTTGGTTGGACGAAATCTGAACGAGGTAGCCACGCACGGATCGGGGCAGATCGCCGGACAGGCGTTGCAACGAAGACACGAAACCGGACCAGGAAGCGGATGCGACGGAGTCAAGCCATTGCGGGTCGCGGGCGCACTGTTTGCCGCTGAGTCGGAACACGGTGTAGCGGACGAGTCGGTCGTAACGGGTGAGCAGGGCGCGCAGGGCCGCGGCATCTCCGGCGAGCAACTGGGTGACAAGAAAATGGTCATCCGGTCCGGCGTGGCTTGGTGACGCTGATGGGTCATCTACATCGCGGTGGTCGTCCATGGGTAGCTGCCGCGCGTCAGGAGTTTTCAACAATGGAGAAGCCGCGCGCGACGAGATCCTGGATGTCGATCAGTCCGGCGAGATTGCCGCCCGCGTCCAC
>CAZKIN010000147.1:5445-9317 GCA_964552515.1 uncultured Phycisphaeraceae bacterium | reverse complement strand
GCGACGATCGACGCCGGAGGTAAAGTGCTCGAAAGCGCCGCCAACAACATGCGCTTGTTCGAGGCGACCGGCATGGGCACCTGTCTGCTGACGGACAACAAGCCGAACCTGCCGAAGCTGTTCGACCCCGGACGCGAAGTGCGCACTTTTGAAAATGCGGAGGATTGCGTCGCGCGAATCAACGAAATTCTAGCCAACGAGCCGCGACGCAAGGAAGTCGCGGCCGCGGGGCAGGCGCGGACGCTGCGCGATCACACTTATCCGGGGCGCATGCAACGGCTGGCGGAGATCCTGGGGCGGTATTTGTAGTTGAGGCGGCGGACATGCGACTGGGCATCCATCCCATTCTGAAGCGCGAAGCGGGCGGCATTTACCAGTATGGCATCACCATGCTGGAGTCGCTGGACGCGCTGGCGCGGCGGCGCAGCGGCGACGAATGGGTGGTTCTGGCTCACGATGTCCACGACCCGGCGCTGGCACGCTTTAAGCGACCGACATGGGTCACTAAAGCCTTCAGGCCGCACGGCGGTCGCGCGGAGAGTGGCTCTGATGGGTCAGTCAGCATCGACACTCCGCATCATCAGGCGGATATGCAGGCATGGCTGACTGAATGCGGCATCGAGCTGATGTTGTATCCCGCCCCCCACCGACTTTCCTTCGAGACCGACATCCCCTTCGTGATGGCGATTCATGACCTGCAGCATCGATTGCAACCGGAGTTCCCCGAAGTTTCGGCGAACGGCGAGTGGGAGCGGCGCGAGTACCTGTTCCGTAATGCCGCCCGGCGCGCGACGATGCTCATCGCGGAATCACCGGTTGGCCGCGAGGATATCCTGCGCTTCTATGGTGAGTATGGTGTTTCGCCGGACATGGTGAAAGTACTGCCGTACCTCCCCGCACACATTGACAATACGGTGGCATCTCCGGAAGCGGTTTGCGAACAACGCGCCATTCCCCGGCGGTTCTTGTTTTATCCCGCGCAGTTCTGGCCGCACAAGAATCATCTGCGCATCGTGCAGGCGCTGGGGCTCATCAAGAAGCGTAGCGGCGTCGAGATTCCCATTGTATTCACGGGTTCGGCAAGCGGCGAACTGCGCGAAGCCGCCCACGCGGAAATATTGCGGGAGGCGGAGCAACTCGGCGTGCGCGATCAGGTTTTTGACCTGGGTTATGTGACCGATCATGAACTGTCCACACTTTATCGCACTGCGACGGCGCTGATCATGCCCACATTTTTCGGCCCGACGAATATTCCCATTCTGGAGGCGTGGTCGCACGGTTGTCCGGTGCTCACGTCGGATATTCGCGGGGTGCGCGACCAGGCGGGTGATGCGGCACTGCTCGTGGATCCGCGCAGCGTGGAAGCGATTGCGGAAGGAATGCGGAGCCTGTGGACCGATGAGAACCTGCGCGGCGACCTGGTCGCACGCGGGACCCGACGCATCGCACTGTATACGGCGGACGATTATCGCGCGCGGCTGTATGAGATTCTAAACGAAGCGAAGGATCACGTGCGGCGTCAGCATACGGTCACTATGGGAGCATAAATCATGACGGCGACGGCCACCCCATCAACCACTTTGCCTGTGGAGTGCATCCGCTGTACCGATGAGCCGTATGTGTACATTGTCCGCGCGACGCCGGCTCCGCAATCCACGAGTTTTGTCACGCCCGATCATCTGCCGCAGCAGCTGGGATTTATCGTATATCCAAAAGGAGCGACAATCGCCCGGCACAAGCATCGCCCCATCACGCGAACGGTGAACGGCACGACCGAAGTGCTGGTGGTACGTCGGGGGCGGTGTGTGATGGACATTTTTGATGAGCAAGGCAAAGCACTGGCGGCGCGGGAGCTTGCGGTCGGTGACATCGCGATCATCCTCCGCGGCGGACATGCCTTCCGCATGCTCGAAGACACCGTTCTGCTGGAAGTCAAGCAGGGACCGTACACCGGGCTCGATGAAAAGGAATATTATTGAATGATTCCCGTCAGTGAACCGGTGATCGGTCCGCGCGAAATGGAGCTGGTGACGGATTGCCTGCGCACCGGATGGATCTCCTCGGCCGGCAAGTACATCGAACTCTTCGAGCAGCAATGGGCGGGATACTGCGGGCGTCGGTTCGGCATCGCGGTATGCAACGGCACGGCGGCGCTGCGTGCGGCGGTGGCGGCGCTGAACATTGGCCCCGGCGATGAAGTCATTGTCCCCACGTTTACCATTGTTTCCTGTGCCAAAGCGGTCATTGAGGTCGGTGCGACACCGGTGTGGGTGGATGCCGATCCGCAGACCTGGACGCTGGATGTCAGTCAAGTGGCACAGCACATTACGCCGCGCACGAAGGCCATCATGCCGGTACACATCTATGGCCACCCGGTGGACATGGACCCGCTGATGGACCTCGCCCGCCGGCAGGGCATTGCGATCATCGAAGATGCGGCCGAGGCGCACGGCGCGGAATATCTGTCACAGCGCGGCACGTTCAGCGCGGCGTGGAAACGCTGCGGATCGTTCGGCGAGGTGAGCACCTTCAGCTTCTACGCGAACAAACTCATCACCACCGGCGAAGGCGGGATGGTGTTGACTGATGATCCAGACATCGCGGATCGCCTGCGGAGTCTTCGCAATTTATGCTTCCAATCGAACCGGCGATTCGTGCATGAAGAACTCGGCGACAACTTGCGCATGACCAATATCCAGGCGGCACTTGGCGTGGCACAGCTCGAACGAATGACTGATATCGTGGCGCGGAAAAGGGTGATCGGACGCAAGTACACCGAATCGCTGCGCGGCGTGTCTGGATTGCAACTTCCCGTTGAGCGGGAGTGGGCGCGCAACGTCTATTGGATGTACGGCGTGGTGGTTGACGAACAGACCGGCATGACCGGCGCGGACCTCGCGGCCTCATTGCACCAGCGCGGCGTGGAAACCCGACCCTTTTTCTGGGGCATGCACGAACAACCGGTCATGCGAAAACTTGCGCTCGACGAACTGCACACCCACCCGGTGGCGACGCGACTTGCGCGCCAGGGCGTCTACCTCCCGTCCGGCGTGGGCCTGAGCGACGCCGCGCTGCAGCAAGTTTGTGCGGCGGTGAAGGAGGTGATGTCGTGAGCCAGGTCTTTGGCGCGGAATATGCGAGCACCTACGACACGTTCTACCGGGAGAAGGACTATACGCTCGAATGTGACCATATAGAGACACTTACTGGTGCGGCTGGGGCAGCGCAGAGAATCCTCGACCTGGGCTGCGGAACGGGCGGCCATGCGGCGCTGTTGGCGCGACGCGGGCATGTGGTTACGGGCGTCGATCGCTCGGCCGACATGATCGACATAGCGCAGCGAAAGGCCAGATTAATGGCAACGCCGAACCCGGTCGATTTTCGCGTCGCGGACATACGCACCGCGCGGATCGGGCAATCGTTTGACGCGGTCATCATGATGTTCGCCGTGCTCGGTTATCAGACTACGGATAGTGACATCATGGCGACACTACAGACGGCGCGGACGCACTTGAAACCCGGCGGACGACTCTTGTGTGATTTCTGGTATGGCCCGGCGGTGCTGGCGCAAAGACCATCCGCACGCACACGGGACATTGACACCCCTGAAGGTCGCATCACGCGCACCGCATCCTCACGCATGGACACTGGTCGCCGCGTTTGCACGGTCGACATTTCCTGGCAGGGGGCGGGCGCGGGGGAGACACGCACGGAGCAGCACGCCATGCGCTACTTCTTCCGCGACGAACTCGAGTCGTTCCTGGGCGGCGCGGACTTTGAATTGCTGCGCCTGGGCGCGTGGCCGGAAACGGAAATGCCTGCCGACGAGTCCACCTGGAATGCGTACCTTCTGGCGACGGCCACCTGATTCG
>CAZKIN010000147.1:2837-5345 GCA_964552515.1 uncultured Phycisphaeraceae bacterium | reverse complement strand
CGGTGCGGGCTTCCCGGCCGTGCCGCTTGCGGTGGCGCAGGCCGACTGGCAGGTCACCGCCATCGATTCAACCGCAAAGAAAATGGCCTTCCTGGCTGAATGGATTACGTCTGCGGGCATTCCCAACCTCACCGCCCTGCATGCCCGCGCGGAGCATTGGGCCGACGAAGCGCGATTCGATGTGGTCACCTTTCGAGCGACCGGCACCGTGGCGAAATGCCTGACGCAGGCACGCAGCGTGGTCGCGAAAAAGGGAGTCGTCGTCTGTTACAAGACACGCGAGTTGCCCACGGAGGAAGTGACGGAAGCGAAGCGAACGGCCCAGTCGCTGGGTTTTCGCGCGGAACCGCCCTTCGAGTATAATCTGACGTGTGGAGCGGAAACGCTTGCGCGGCAGTTGGTGGTTTATCGCCAGGGGTAAGACGATTGCACGAATCGCCGGTGCTCAAACTTGCAGTAAGTATCATCGTCCTGCTGATGGGGTTAGGTTGCGGATGGTACTACCTCCGTGGCGCGCAGACTCGTGACGCGCTGCTCGGCCCGTTCGCGGGTCAGCGTCCCTGGCGAGAGCTCGGAGCGGCCATTTGCGTGGTGGTTGCGGTTATGTTCGTATTGGGGGTCTACCTAGTCGATATCCCCGATCATCCGCGGGCCTACGCGCTCTACTGGACGATCATCCTTGGGCTGTTGCTCTGGTTGTGTGCGCTCGCGGTCAAAGACGTGAAGTACACATTGCACCTGATTCGCATGCGCCGTCAGCAGCGCGGCGCAGACGAACAAGCGGAACAGGCGATATGGGAAGCGCGGCGTGGAGATCGATCATGAATGCGGCCTTGTTCACATTGTTGTCGTTAGTCGCAGCCTGCAACGTCTCCTGCGTGCCCAAGGAACCGAACGAACTGGACAAGCTCCGCAGTGTGCGCATGGAGATCCAGAAGCAGGCCTTTGAACTATGGGTGGCCGAAGACGATTACTCGCGTCCGCGCGGGTTGATGTTCATCACCGAAAAGCAAATGGAACCGCTGAAGGACGGAACCGAACGCGGTATGATTTTCAGCTTCCCGCACTCCCAGCAGACCAGCTTCTGGATGAAGAACACCATCATCCCACTGGACATTATTTATGTGACGTCGGATGGAGAAATCGTCTCCATCTACACCATGACCCCGCTCGACTCCCGGCACGGGGCTTACGAACCGGCCAAACCTTATCGGTACGCCATTGAAACGCGCGGCGGCAAATTACAGGCCTTGGGCCTCAAAGCCGGCGACAAAATCACCATTCCAGACGCCGTGCTCAAGCGCTGACCCTTCCGCGTCGAATCCCCTGTAGGGCGTTGGCACTACTGCGCTGATGCCATAATGCCGCGCGAGCGCGAGACGACTTTCGCCTTGCGGGTGCACGGCGTTTCTATCGGACGATCATTGTGAAACTCTTGTTGGTAGATGCTCCCGGTTTGGCCCTGCCCGACGCGCTGGAAACGGCCGCCCGGGCCGCAGGGTGGGAGGTGACCCACGCGACTTCCTGCACCGGACTCTCCGATGCGCTGCTGGGCTGCGATGCGGCCATGCTGGCCACTCCGCAAGGCAGCGCCAACGAACGGAATGATCGATCTGAATTCCGACGCATGGTGGAGTGTCTCGACGCCAAGCATGTTCCTACCCTGATCTATGCCGCGCATCCCACGCCGGCGTTACTCCCATCCGGAGAATTCGTCGAAGTGGTCGGGCCAGACTTTTCCCCCGCGGAACTGCGCGGGCGCTGCGCCATGATCGAACGCTATCACGGACACATCGGGCGACTTGAGCGCGAACTGACCAATATGGAGCGCCTCACCCGGCAGATCAATGACCACTTCCAGGATCTCGACCAGGAAATGCGCCTGGCCGCACGATTGCAGCGCGGGTTCCTGCCACCCATCGCCAATCCGATTGCTGGTGTCCAGTTTGCGTCACTGTTCCGCCCGGCCACCTGGGTCTCCGGCGACATCTTCGACGTCTTCCGCGTGGACGAGGAACACACCGCGTTCTACCTGGCCGATGCGGTGGGCCATGGCGTAGCTTCCGGACTGCTGACCATTTTCATCAAGCAAGGCATGATCGCCCGGGACTCCAACGACGACGCCTCGCGCTTGCTTGGACCGGATGAAACCCTCGCGCGATTGAACAATCTCCTGTTCAAGCAATCCCTGCCCAACTGCCAATTCGTTACTGCCTGGTATGGACTGCTCAACCATCGCACGCTGCGGCTCCGCTTTGCGCGCGCGGGCCATCCCTACCCGGTGTTGATGTCACACGATGGCACGATCAAGGAACTCGAAAGCGGCGGCGGACTTCTCGGCATCATGGAAGTGGAGTCGTATGACGCGGGCGAGATTCAACTCGTCCCCGGCGACAAGCTCGTCGTTTTCTCCGACGGGTTGGAGTGTTGTCTGCCGGAACTAGTCGAAGCGTCAAAAAAAGGATTCGATCCCGTCAACCAACTGGCCGCCCTGGGTGATGGTCCCAT
>CAZKIN010000147.1:0-2737 GCA_964552515.1 uncultured Phycisphaeraceae bacterium | reverse complement strand
TTCCTCCGGCGCACCAGCTTCCCCGCAATCAACGTATGGGAGGACCAGCGCCACATCTTCGCCGAAGCGGAGCTTCCCGGCCTGAAGATGGAGGAATTGGAAGTGCTCATCAGCGGACAGGAACTGACCATCAAGGGTCGCCGCGGCGACCAGCCGCGCGAAGGTATGACTTATCATCGCCGCGAGCGCGGCATCGGCGAATTCTCCCGGTCGGTCACGCTCCCGATGGCGGTTGATGCGGACAAGGTCCAGGCGGCTCTCCGCGACGGCGTGCTGCTGGTCACGTTACCCAAGGCACAGGAAGTCCTGCCGCGGAAGATCAAGGTACAGGGATAATCATCGGTGATGCATGCGCTCCGGGGACCTCTGGGTGGGCGGGGCGCAGCACACCGATTCAGGAATAACGAAGGAGATGAGAAACATGCCAACGGAAATGCTTGAAAAGGAAGCGGCCGCTCCGGTGCGCGGCAGCGAGCCCACCTGGAGCGATCGTTACTATCGTCCCAATGTCGACATCGTGGAATCGGCGCAGGAACTCACGCTCTTCGCCGACATGCCCGGTGCGGAAGCCGGCAGCATCGAAGTTCACTTCGAAAACGGCATGCTCGGCATCATCGGCAAGGTCCGCACGCGCCAGCCCGAGGAAACGTGTTACCTGTCGCGTGAATACGGGGTCGGTGGTTTCCGGCGCTCTTTTGAAGTCAGCGAAGCGATTGACGCTTCCAAGATTACGGCCGAATTCTCGCACGGCGTGCTCACGCTGCGTCTTCCCAAGGTGGAAGCGGTGAAGCCGCGCAAGATCAAAGTGACGGCGCAGTAACTCGAGCCCCGAACCTTCGACGAGTGTTAATCGGGAGTGCGCGATGGATGGAATCGTCCGTACGACCGACAGTCAGGCATAGGAGGTATCATCATGAGTTTGGTTCCCTGGAGAGGCAAACGTAACGGGACCGAAAGGGAGTTGAGTTCTCCGCTCAATTACTTCCGGTCGGAAATGGACAATCTGTTTGACCGCTTCTTCAACGGTCCGTGGGATCTGGCCACCAGCGGCGGCGCGGCCACCATGCAGTGGCCATCGCTGGATGTGATGGAGACGGACGATGAAGTGGTCGTCCGTGCCGAGGTGCCGGGAGTTGATCCCAAGGATCTTGACATCTCGCTTTCCGGTCAGACGTTGACGCTTTCCGGAGAGAAGAAGAGCTCCTCCGAAAAGAAGGGCGAGAACTTCTTTCATACCGAGCGTTATTTCGGTTCGTTCCGACGGATGATCGAACTACCGTCGCCGGTCGATGCGGAGAATCTCAAGGCCGAGCAAAAGAACGGCCTCATCGAAATCCGCATGAAGAAAGAACCGTCGATGAAGCCGAAACGCATCCCGGTCAAGACGACGTAACGCCGGACTCTGATCGCCACATAGTGAATGGGTGGGTTGCCAAAACCCACCTTTTTTTGCGCGCCGACAGATTGTTGTCACCGACGCGTCGTTCGAGTGATCCGCCGGCACCTATTCGGCACGGTCTTACACCGCCGCAGCGGTCCGCGCGCTCATCGCGCCGCGCTCCAGGTCCAGCAAGAACTGCTTGCGCCACAGTCCCCCACCATATCCGCACAGCGTTCCGTCATCTTTCACCACGCGATGGCACGGAATGAGAATCGCAATGCGGTTATCACCATTGGCCCGACCCACCGCCCGCTGCGCACCTGATCGACCAATGTGCCGTGCCAACTGCGCATAGGACCACGTCTCGCCACAGGGAATCCTCTGCAGCGCCGCCCACACTTCCTGTTGGAATTCCGTGCCCGGCGTATCGAGCGGCAACGTGAATTCGATGCGCCGACCGTTGAAATATTCCGCAAGTTGCCGCGAAAGCAAGTCAAGGTATTTATGCCGGCCCGGGACCAGCGCAGCGCGAAAACGCCGGCGCAGTGTATCCATCTGCTTTTGAAACGCGCGCCGATCCGCGAATTCCAGCAAACACAATCCGTCATCCGTCGCACCCGCCACCAGTGGCCCGATCGGCGTATCCATCTGCTGCGTATGAATGATCCGCAAGTCATCGCTGCGTGACGGCGCGGTACCGAAAATGCGCTTGAACGCATCACGAAAACCGCTCGCCGATTCGTAACTCTGGTCGAATCCCACGTGCAGCGGCTTTTTTCCGCTCTGCAATTCCCGCAGCGCGACACCCATCCGTCGCGCCCGATGATAGGCCTGAAAAGTCATGGCAAAGTTCCTCTTGAAATAACGGCGGACGCGATACGGACTCACATCCATGGCTGTCAGATCGCTGTCTTTGACACGATCACCCGGAAAACGCTCCAGATGCGACAGCAGCGGATCAAGCCACCGCGCGTCGTCTGGTGTCATCGCCAGCGGCCGGCAACGCTTGCATGGACGATATCCACCCAGCAGGCAATCCCGCACCGTACCCTGGTAGATGATGTTTTTTTCCTTAGGCCTCCGCGCCGAACATGACGGCCGACAGAAAATTCCGGTCGTACGCACGCAGACATAGAAAATGTTGTCATAGGTGGCGTCGCGGCGAATGCTCGCCCGCCGCATTTCCGCCTGACTGGGTAGCTTCGTTAACATGGCAGAAGCGTACAACACGAACCGCCGGACCGTCCACCGAAAATTGAGCGCTGATGTAAACTGAAATGCACTACGGCAACGGAAACGCCGTCGACCACCCCGGCACCAGCATGAGCGGATTCGTATACGGTGGCAGCGACGCGG
>CAZKIN010000146.1:6280-9328 GCA_964552515.1 uncultured Phycisphaeraceae bacterium | reverse complement strand
TTGGCCATCTGGTTGCACAGCGCCCAGCTGTCCACCATGGCGGTAAGCGGATCGGGCTGGAAGAGCGCCGCGCGAATCGCCGGTACCGCCTCGATCTTCCATCCCAGGGCCGCCTGCTGTATCGCGCGATCGGTGGTGCCGGCCGCAATCCGATCGGCCGCCTCTTCGACCTCGCCGCACATCGGCCCAACCAAGGCCCGCATGCGTATTCGAATCTGGTTCTGGGTCAGAATGATGTCTGTGGGAGCTTTTCCGCCGGGTTGAGTTTTGACCTCACGTGGTGCAATGTGGCAACCAGGAACCAACAAGGCCAATACAACAGCCCACACAGGGTTGGATTTCTTTCGCGTCCTCATGCAGGTCAATCCATTACTACATTGCTATTCTGATCTGACCCGATAAATGTTACCACTTCCTGGCTGGTACTACACGCTCGGTGACCGGCGTCCTGATTCTTGAACTATAACCCCATGTTAAGCTCTTGAACGGGCATGCTAGACCTCCGCTCTGGGGTTGCCCAAATAAACACCTTTCGCCTGTTGCCGAAACGGCGAGAGACTAGAGACTTAGGAACCGGTGGTTATGACCAAGACCCATATGTAGCTGAAGATTGAAACAAGGCTCGATCTGAGGAGCAACATAGACGTTTAGGATTTGTGAATTCTCTTTTGGCACCGCTACCAGGAAGCAGGCATTTCAGATCGTGGATCATCGGGAAAGTCATGCCCACGAAACTTCTCAGCGGCGGAGCGGCATTTCTTCGGTGGCATGGCCAAACGCAGCGCGTTATCCGAACAAACGCGCGGCAACGTAAGTGCCAAATCATAGGCAATCGTCGTCCATCTCTTTGGCCCAGCGCAGCGCCGCCATGCTGTACGCCGGGCCACCGGGGGCAATGTCGGTGAACGCCCCACGAGTGACACCTTCAGTTTCTTGCCTGCTCTCTGCTCCCTTTCTTCTTACGCCTTACGCATTGCGCCTCCACTCTGTTGCCTGCTGCCTTCTGCCCGTTGCCTTCCGCTTATGCCTAACCCCTGAACTCGCCAGCACTTACGAAAAATCCGCAGAATCCGCTTGACTTTCCGCCAATTGTTCGGTATATGTTAAATAGCGATCACGCGGCTTGAAGCGAGCGCTGCCGCCTTGCGTCAGGAGGGTTTTGCCATGTCCGGTTACATGACCAGCCATCGAACCGCCGCGCGACCGGTCCGCGCCGATGTGTGACTATTATGTGGCACACTCGAAAAAAATAGCAAAACAAACCCATTTGCGGGATTAGCGGAAAGCGGCAACGCAAGATTTGATCAATTGCCGCTATTCCGCGGCGATGGTATCCGCGCGCGGCCCTCCGCCGACCACGCCCGGAGGCGGAGTCCGCGGCTTGTTGCCGGCGGGACGCTCCGTCGCTTTAGTGGTGAAACTGCTCCTCTTCCGTCGAGCCGGCCATCGCGGAGGTCTCGGAGTGTCCGCCGGCGACGATGCTGGTGATGAGGTCGAAGTAGCCGGTACCCGCGAATTTCTGGTGCGTGGCGCCCATGTAACCGGTCTCGGCCTCGCATTCAAATTCGCGCGACTGCAGCCGGGCATAGGCGGTCATGCCTTCCGTGCGGTAATCGCGGGCCAGTTCGTACATGCTCAGGTTCAGCGCGTGGAAGCCGGCCAGCGTGATGAACTGGAACTTGTAGCCCATCGCTGCGAGTTCGCGCTGGAACTTCGCGATGGTGGTGTCATCAAGCTGTCGCTTCCAGTTGAACGACGGCGAGCAGTTGTATGCCAGCAGTTTTCCGGGAAATTCCGCGCGAACACCTTCCGCAAACTGCTTCGCTTCCTTTAGATCGGGATGCGAAGTCTCGCACCAGATCATGTCCGCATACGGCGCATAGGCCACGCCGCGCGCGATGGCCGCATCGATGCCGCCGCGCATGCGGAAGAAGCCTTCGGTCGTGCGCTCACCGGTCAGGAACGGCTGATCGCGCTCGTCCCAGTCGGTGGTGATGAGGTGCGCTCCGTTGGCGTCCGTACGCGCGACGAGCACGGTAGGCACATCAAGCACGTCCGACGCCAGCCGCGCCGCCACCAGCTTTTCAATGGCATGGCCCGTATGCACCAGCACCTTGCCGCCCATGTGGCCGCACTTCTTCGCGGAGGAAAGCTGATCCTCAAAATGCACACCGCCCGCGCCGGCCTCGATCATCTCGCGCATCAATTCGTAGGCGTTGAGATTGCCGCCGAAACCGGCTTCCGCATCGGCCACGATCGGCGCCATCCAGTGCGTGCCATTTTCGCCGCAGGAAAATTGAATCTGATCCGCGCGCATCAGTGCCGCATTCAATCGGCGCACCAGTTGCGGAACGCTGTTCACGGGGTACAGACTCATGTCGGGATAAGTCTGACCGGCGACGTTCGCATCGGCGGCGACTTGCCAGCCGCTCATGTAAATCGCCTTCAAACCCGCGTGAATCTGCTGCACGGCCTGGTGCCCGGTCACCGCGCCGAGCGCGTGCACATACTCTTCCGAGTTGACCAGTTTCCAGAGGCGCTCGGCACCGAGCCGCGCGAGCGTATGCTCAACCTTGACGGTGCCGCGCAGCTTGACGACATCGGCGGCGGAATATCCGCGCTTGATGCCCTGCCAGCGCTGGTTCGTGCGCCAGTTCTGTTCCAGTGCCGCCACTTCCTTGCGTATATCGATGTTCATGATTCGAGTCCCCTTTTTATTGGTCGCGTCCGCGGATGTTCCCGGCGCGATGGTGCCAAATGATGACACGCTGCCATTACTTAACGTCTGAAGCGTCGCGTCGCCCGAGTGACGCCGGCACGTCCCATACTTGCGACTTCCGCAAACCGTTAGTCCAAGTATTCATAAGCTGGAAGCGTGAGGAAGTCCGCAAGTTCCGCAGAGGTACTCAGCTCATCGAACAGCTCGGCCGCCGCGGAATACCGTCCTGCGGCAAACGCCGGCGCTCCCACTTCCGTTTTGATTTTTTCCATTTCCTCCCCCAGCATCTGGCGGAACAGTTCGACCGTGGCTTTCCGCCCATCGTTCAA
>CAZKIN010000146.1:5096-6180 GCA_964552515.1 uncultured Phycisphaeraceae bacterium | reverse complement strand
CGCATGAAGTGCGCGGTCATGGTCACCTGCGCACGGTCCGGCATGATGAATTGCGGATGCCGCCGGAATGTCTTGATGAAGCTGAAAATAAAATCCCACCGGCCGCAGTTCAACCCGGCCATATGCTCGCGCAGTTCGTACAGAATTTCCTCGGTCTGGAACGCCGCAAGGATGTGTTCGATCAGCACGGTCGCCTTGATGGTGCCGCGCGGAATGCCCAGTTCGTCCTGTGCCATATTGAAGACATCGTTCCACAGGCGCGCTTCCAGGTGATGCTGCATTTTGGGCAGATAAAAGTACGGGCCGGTTCCGCGATTCAGCAGCTCGCGGGCGTTGTGGAAAAAATACATGGCAAAGTCGAACAGACTGCCCGACATGGGCGTACCATCCACATGCAGGTGCTTTTCCGGCAGATGCCAGCCGCGCGGGCGGACCAGCAGTGTCGCTGTCTTGTCATTCAGACGATAGGTCTTGCCTTCCGGCGACTCAAACGAGATCCGCCGACGCACCGCATCGCACAGGTTCTGTTGCCCCGAAATGAGGTTGTCCCAGGTCGGCGCGGTGGCGTCCTCAAAGTCGGCCATGAAAACTCTTGCGCCGCTGTTCAGCGCGTTGATGACCATTTTGCGGTCGGTCGGCCCGGTGATTTCCACGCGGCGATCCTGCAGGTTCGCCGGAATTGGTCCGACCCGCCATTTTCCGTCGCGAATCGACTGGGTTTCAGGCAGAAAGTCCGGCATCGTTCCCGCGTCGATCGCCGTCTGGCCCATCTTTCGCTGCGCGAGCAACTCCTGACGCCGCGCCTCGAACTCCCGGTGCAGCTTCGCGCAGAACGACAGGGCCGCGGGTGTCAGTATGCGGTCATATTCGGACTTCTTGGCGGCGCGGATCGCAATCCCGCCGGCGCCGGATACGGTGGATGGTGCTGCGTTTCCCAACGGAGGTCCCCTTTTGCAGACTGCGTTAACCTTCAGATGCTCATGACGCTACTCTTTCTACATCGAACAACGAGCCGGGGTTCATCGAATGCGATTCCTACAAAATGATATGCGTCCGCAAAAATATGGCGCTTCGGTATCGGATC
>CAZKIN010000146.1:2677-4996 GCA_964552515.1 uncultured Phycisphaeraceae bacterium | reverse complement strand
TCGATGCCGCGTCTGCACGCCCTTCGCCAGCAGGCGCAATTCCAGAATCTCGGCGCCGGCTTCCAACTGTGCCGCCGAGATGGTGAACGCCGCACCGAAGCGCCGACCCTCGCTGCGCTTCTGGAACTGACTGTTAATTTGCCCGGTGAAGCGATTGTCGCCGAGATGATGGACGTCGGGCACCGCTTCGATCGCAATCGCATCCGATGTCGCCGGTCGCAGCCGAAAGTTCACCCGGACGCCGTCGGAGGTCAGACGCCGCGACGCCACGTTGACTGATGCTGGCATGTAGCCGTCGGCCATCGCGCTTAAGGCAAAAAAGTCCGGCAGTTCGGTCGGCACGGCCAGCGAGTATCGTCCCCGCCCATCGGAAAATACGGTAACTGGTTCGGTGGCGTCCATGTCCAGACGAATTTCCGCGCCGGCAATAGGCTCACCGGTGCGCATGGACAGCACCCGACCCTGAATACGACCCGCGCGCTGCGGCGTTTCGGCCTCGGCGGCGGGCTCCGGAGGTGCCTCCACGGGAAGATCGAAGGCTAGCGGCAGATCGATCGGCCGCGCGCTCGGCGTAGCCGAGTCCGCCTGAAAGGCCAGCGGAAACGCGTTGACCGCAGCGCCCGCCGGATTTGCATCTCGCGTTACGGAATCAAAGTCTTGGGCGGCCAGTCCGGCCGGGGCGGAACTGCCCGGAGGTGTCACATACGTGACAGTTTCCGTTCGCGCCGGTGGTAGCGGTAACGTTGATTCCTGTCGCTGCCCAGTGGCCCACAAAGCGGACGGTAATTCGCGAGCATCCCTTTCTTCTTCCGGGGTGCCGGCTTCCGCCACCGATGGAGCGCTTTCCCATCGCATGGCCGCATCTGGCAAGTCCATCGGCGCGGATGGCTTCAACACGGAATCGGACAAAGATCTGGATGCCGAAGACACGGCACTTGCGGGTGCGTCCTGCGGACCGTCGCGCCAATTCGTCGCTCCCGGAGCCGACTCTCCTCCACCACCGGACTCCGGCGCAATCTCGATGATGGTCGCCGGAGCAATTAAAGGTATCGCTGCGGCTTGAGCTGCTTGCCTACCGGTTGAAGCGGCCAGGCGTGGCATCTCGCCCGCGGTTTCCGACTCCGCCATGGCTGCCCCTCCGGTCGGAGGCGACAGGTGCGGCATGACATTCCTCGATGTTCCGCTGACGGCCGTCGGCACAGAAACCTCCATGGGATTCATCGCCGCGGGCGCATCGGAAAATGGTGTCAACTGTCCGGCACTGGTCGTGCTGTTCGTCAAATTCAGCGTCGTTTGCCGGGGGGCGGTTTGAATTTCCGTCATCTGACCCGGCAGCGGAAGCGCTGCGGACGGCGCGTCCGTAAGTCGGTTCGTCGCGGCCATGGCGGGATGCGTTTCACCCGCCGATTCCCCTTGGTCTTCCCGCTCGACCTCCATCGGCGTGGCCAGGTCGACCATTCTCCGCGGCGCTCCGCCGGAATCCAGATGCAACTGTCTCGTCGTTGACACCAATCGAGCATCCGTATCGCGTGCCTCCGAGGCATCATGTGACAGGGGCACAACCGGGACGATGACCTCCGGAGACACCTCTACCGTCACGGCAGCACTGGCCATCGGAATCGCCATTTCCACAGGCAGCTGCGTCACCTGCGGCTCTATCGCCGCCGTCAGCGCCGGCGTATCGGACATTGCGATCACACTGCCGTGGATCTGAGCCTGCAAGCCGCCCCCTTGTTCGCCGGACAGCGCAACCCGAATTTCGCCTTTCCGACTACCCAGTCCCGTCAGCGCGGCCGTCACTTGCCAAGCCGTAAACAGCAACATGAGCAGCGCATGCAGCGCAAGCGAGGTCAGCAGGCAGCGTGCGAGCAAGCTCAGCCGACGATCCCGGGCCGCCCGAAGCGTGGCGAGCAGTAGCAGCAGCATCAACAGCGCCAGTAGCGCCCAGATCAGATTGGGACCGAGCGCCGCCCACACCGCGCCCCAGTCGATGGCCGCGCGCTGCATGTCCGCATCAACAAACACCTCGCGCGACATGCTTTGAAACAGGCGATAGGGCGGCGGCGCCGCGCCTTCCGCTTCGCGCCGATCGGAGCTGAAATGCAAGGCGAATCCGCCGAGACTGACCGCCGGATCGAGTTCATTCGCGGGCGTGTTGATGGCGGGACCCAGATTGATCACCTCAGTCATCGTGCCGCGCAAACGCCGCGCGCGGTACAAATCAAACCCTCCCGCCCCGCCGGCCCGGTCCGACGTGAAGTAGAGAAAATCGCCGCTCGGACTGACCGCCGGGGCTCCTTCGTTCGCGTCGGTGTTCAG
>CAZKIN010000146.1:0-2577 GCA_964552515.1 uncultured Phycisphaeraceae bacterium | reverse complement strand
CCCTGCCCGCCCGCGCGATTACTGTAGAAATACAGTGTCTTGCCGTCGGCACTCAGTTCCGGACCGAGGTCATCAGCATCCGAATTGACGCCGGGCAGTGGGTGCGGCGGCGACCAGCCCTCAAATGACCGGCGGCTGAAAACAATATCCGCATTGCCGCTGTCAGCACCTCCGGCCTTCCCGCGCACGAAGTAGAGTGTCAAGCCATCGGCACTCAAGCGCGGCTCATACAAGTCCTCGCCAACACTGAATCCAAAATCCACCACGCGCGGCGGCTGCCAGAGAATGTCACGTGGCCGCGTGGCATCGAGCGGTTCCCGGATCGTCTCCGCATCCGTATAGAAATGCGTTCGCGACGGCAACGAGAACCACGTCAGCGGCGCCATCACGGCGACCAGCGCGCCCAGCCAAAATGACTTGCGTCGCCAGAGCGCAATTCGTGTATTGGTCGGTCCGGTGGCCATACGCGCGCTCACTTCGAAGGAACAGTGTCCAGGTAAGGCTCTTGAATTCCCGACGATTTGCAGATGTCCAGCGCGGTAACCACCGCCGCGTAACTCGCCTCGCGGTCGCCGCGCACGGTCACCTTCTGCTCGGGATTCGCCGCGACGGCCTGCGTGATCGCGGTACGCAGTTCATCCGCGCTGACCGGCTTGCCGCTCAGGACCAGTGCACCGCTGCGATCCACGTTGATCACCAGATCGCGCAGCAGCGTACTCATCGGCAGGCTCGCGTCCGCCGTCGGCAGCGCAATCTTCATTTCACGCTCCGTCTGGTGAAACGTCGTGGCCACCAGGAAAAAAATGAGCAGCAGGAACACCATGTCGATGATCGGCGTCAGGTCTATCGCTGGCTGCACCGTGTCGCGCTGGGCTTGCAGAATCATGGTATTGGTCTCTCAGTTATTCGGTCACGCGGCGGCGGTGGCGAGCAGCGGGGAGGTGGATTCACTCTCCATCGTGCCGGACACTCTGGTGGTGTGTGCGGCACTTGCTGCCACATTTTTGGCACTGTCAGCGCCGCTCTGCAATTCCTCGAAAAGTTCCGTGGCGATGAGGTCCATCTCCTGCACCAGGCGATCGATCTTCGCGCACAACCAGTGGTAACACGCCAGCGCGGGAATCGTGACGATGAGGCCCGCCGCCGTGGTGATCATCGCTTCGTAAATGCCCCTGGCCAGCAGTTCCGTGCGCCCCAGATTCTCTCCTGACGCGGCCACCGTCTGAAAGGCCGAGATCATCCCAAGGATCGTGCCCAGCAAACCCAGCAGCGGCGAGACGGCGATCACAAACGACAACACGCGCAGGTACTTGCGCAGTCCGGTCACTTCCCGCGCGCCCGCCTCGGCCACTGCCTTCTCCAATTGCTCCGAGGGTGCATGCTGCTTCTTCAAACCCGCCGCGACAATGTTGGCCAGCGGACTGCCACTTGCTTGACAATAGGCGAGCGCCGCCGATCGATCTCCGCCGCGCCGATCGAGCATCGTACGCAGCCCGGTTACGAAACCCGGCGGGATAATCGTGCTTTTCTTCAGACTGAACAGTCGCTCGATAACCACGGACAGCGCAATCAGCGAACACAGTCCGATGGGGATCATGACCGGTCCGCCCTTGACCACGAAGTCCCAGATGGACTCGATCTTGACTGCGGCGGGGTCGGCCGGCACGGCACTGCTCGCCTGTCCCAGCACGCCAAAGACAATGGTTGAAAGTTCGTACATGATCTCCTGCTCCTTTCCGCACGGTGACCGGAATGTGTCGCTCAGCCCTTTACGTCCGCCCGCTTCTCTTCCCGGCCCGTCAGACGTTCTGCGGCCAGCTTCGCCCAATTTGTGTCCGGATACTTCTGCTGAACCGTTTCAAACTGCTTGCGCGCGTCTGAAGTTTTCCCCAGCAATTCCAGGCAGCGTCCGGCTTCATACAAAGCCGCCGCGCTCCACTCCGGATACGCATAGAGAATGTCCACTTTCATGAATTCGCGCACGGCTTTCTCGTGTTCCTTCCTGGCGAAATGACATTCCCCGATCTGAAACTGCGCCCGCGCCGCAGTAGGACCGCGATGCCGCGTAATCACATCCGCATAGGTCGCCAGCGCATCATCCAGCCGACCCTGCTGCTCCTGTGCCCACGCGATGCCAAAACGGGCGGTGAACCATTCCTCACGATCCGCAAACCGGGTAAGAAATTCGCCGTACGCCTTTTCGCTTTCGCCCCACTGGTGAAGGTTCGCGTGACATTCCCCGAGACGCAGGAGCGCCGCCGCAGCAAGATCCTGATCCTCGGCATCGGCCACCGCTTTCAGGTGCGTCAAGGCGTCCTTCGCCTTTCCGCGCCGCAGCAATGCGTCGCCCAGCATGAACCGCGCGCCGAGAACAGCCCCGCTTTCCCCATTTCCTTCCACCCACGGTGACAGATTCTGCACGACCTCTTCGTATTGACTCTGGCGATAAGCGCACACACCCAGCCGGTATTGCAGTTCATCCGCAAGTGCCGCGTCGCTGGAATTTGCCCCGGCATTACCCAGATCTTTCTCCAACGCGCGGAGGCCGGATTGCGCTTGCGCCCAGCGCTGCGCTTC
>CAZKIN010000145.1:7433-9361 GCA_964552515.1 uncultured Phycisphaeraceae bacterium | reverse complement strand
TGCAATCGGCTGCGGATACTAATCTGACCGGCGGTGTTGGCGACGACCTGATCGACGGCCTTGCGTACGTAATCGGCGCTGTCGGTGAAGATTTTTTCGGGCGTGCCGCCGTCGCCCTGGACGCGAATGTTCACGTTGAGCGGAATCTCACCGAGGAAAGGGACGCCGAGTTCGCCGGCCGCACGACGCGCGCCGCCGTGGTCGAAGAGTTCGTCACGGTGGCCGCATTTCGGACAGAGGTAATAGCTCATGTTCTCGATGATGCCGAGGCAGCCGACGTTGAGTTGTTCGTACATTTTTACGGCGCGGCGGGCGTCGAGCAGGGCGATGTCCTGCGGGGTGCAGATGACCACACTGCCGGTCATGGGGATGGATTGGGCGAGTGTCAGCGGAACGTCACCAGTGCCGGGCGGCAGGTCAACGATTAGGTAATCAAGATCACCCCAATCGACTTGTTCGAGGAACTGTTTGACCACGCCGTGGACCATCGGCCCGCGCCAGATCAGCGCCTTGTTGCGGTCGACCATGAAGCCAATGCTCATGATCTTCACGCCGCCGGCTTCGACCGGAATG
The DNA here is from genome assembly GCA_964552515.1 of uncultured Phycisphaeraceae bacterium. Taxonomy (GTDB): domain Bacteria; phylum Planctomycetota; class Phycisphaerae; order UBA1845; family UBA1845; genus JACQXM01. The sequence goes on along the minus strand of CAZKIN010000145.1, from coordinate 8,788 downwards.
ATCATGTTGTCATGCACGCCGGGTTTGGCACCTTCGACGCCGGTCATCGTGGGGATGCTGGGGCCATACACGTCAGCGTCGAGGAGTCCGACCTTTGCGCCGGCGCGATGCAGACCGTATGCCAGTAGAACGGCGGCGGTGCTTTTTCCGACACCCCCTTTGCCCGCGCCGACGGCCACGACGTTTTTCACACCGGGGAGCTGCGTCGCGGCGGGTCGGCTGTTGCGAACCTGCGCGCTCCATTCCAGTTCGACGGCTTCCGCGCCGATGCGTTGCAGTGCCTTTTCGATGTCACCTTTGATTTGATCTTTGAGCGGACAGGCGGGCGTGGTGAGTTCCACATGGACGCGCACGCGCGAACCGCTGACCGAAACGTCCTTGACCATGTTCAGCGTGACGAGGTCCTTGTGCAGTTCGGGGTCGTTTACCGTCCGAAGCTGTTCCATGACTTGTTCGCGGGTGATGCCGGCCATTGATTCTCGCCCTTTCTGGAAATCCTGCTGTTACTTCGACGCATGGTAGTGGGAAACGCGGATCGGTTGTAGGGCTGGTTTGTGTCCCCACAGACTGCAATGCGGCCATGGATTTCGCATTTGCGGGCCTGTAAATCGGGCAGAATGGCCGGACATCGGGCGATTTCAGAATTGCATCAGGTTTTGGTATCATGGGAGCGCTTGATGGGCGAAGTATGGAGTGCCATTTCAGTTCTGATGAAGTCAAGAGGAGGGGATCATGCGTTCGAAACAATTCGGTGAATCGATCGTGTTGGCATTAGTGCTCGGACTTGCTTGCGTCACCGGCGTCAAGGCGGCGCCGCTTACGCCGGCCATTACCTACCAGGGACAGCTTAAGGAGAACGGTGTACCCGCCAACGGCGCTTTTACCATGGACTTCAAGCTTTTTGATGGTCCGGTGTCACCTCCGGCCGTGCAGGTCGGATTGACGGTCAGTCAAATGGTGAATGTGGTCAATGGATTGTTCACGGTTGAACTCAACGGTGCCGGTCAATTCGGTGCAACAGCGTTTGACGGCAATGAGCGTTGGCTCGAGGCGACGGTGGGCCTTGCGGTACTGTCACCGCGTCAAAAAGTAAACGCCACACCGGCCGCGCTGAGTCTGCGGTTGCCATTTGTTCAATCGCTGGATTCAAGTGCCAGCTTGATAGACGTTGCGAATACCGGCACGGGTCGTGTGCTGCGGGCGGCGCGCAACGGGCCGGGTTCCCTGGCGGCGATTCGAGCGGACTCAACGGGTGATTCGGCCCTTTGGGGACAGGGATCGACCATTAACGCGGAAGGTGTGACGGCCATTTCCACCGGTGGCGCGGATGCGCTGGACGCGCAATCCCAAGGTAC
>CAZKIN010000145.1:1514-7333 GCA_964552515.1 uncultured Phycisphaeraceae bacterium | reverse complement strand
TCCGTGGTATTTCCGACGGGGTCGATTGCGGCATCGGAAATGTTAGATGAGCCGGGTGTGGCGAGTGATACGGAAGGGACAGCAACCGTCTCCCTTGATGGAACGTTACAGACGCTGCTTTCGCGTTCGATCACCGCGCCGGCGGGGGGCTTTGTGCTGGTCATAGCCAGCGCCCAGGCTAATTGTTCGCATACCAGTGGTGTAACCTCTTTTGCCACTTTCGGCGTTTCGGACACGGCGGGGTCATTCCCGGTAAACCAGGATGTGGCGTTTTCGATTCCTTCGGGACTTCCGACTTCGGCTTCTTACAGCCAACCAATTACCCTTCACGGGCTCTTTCAAGTATCGCCCGGACCTCTGACGTTTTTCCTTATCGGAGATGAGTCGGCCGGGAGCTGGTCGGTTAATGACGTGCAGTTGTCCCTGATCTATTTCCCCACCAACTACGGAACCGTGACGCCCACGCTGGATCCGGTGGTCGGTGGCGATGTGGCCGGGACGGAGTCGCTGCGTGCTGCCTCCCGTCAGGCATCGGAACTGTCAGCGCCGACGCGCGGTGGCCGGACGACGGAAGAAGTTGCGGCGGAGCGTGCGAAGTCGATCGCGGATAACCAGTTGCGCATGGAACGCGAAATGGCCGAGATGCAGCAGCAAATGGTGCAACTCCAGAAGGAATTGGCGGAGGTTCACGCGGCGCAGCGTGCGGCGGCAACGGTCAATCGCGGGCGGCCGGCGGTTAAGGGGTTGAGTGAGGGAGCGGGGAATTAACTTCGCAGCCCTGGGCTCGCATATTGTAAAGAATTCATTCTCCAGAATAAAACGGAGCCGCGGACCTGAAGGGGTCCGCGGCTCCTTTAGTTCCAGCCTTGCAATCTACTATTTCTTCGGCATCGGCTTGAGTGCCAGGAACAGTTCATCCAACTGCTTTGGCGAGACAGAGCCGGGGGCATTGGTCAGCGGACACACCGCGCGCTGCGTCTTGGGGAAGGCGATGACATCGCGCAGGCTATTCGCGTTGGCCAGCTTCATCACCCAGCGATCGAGTCCGAACGCGATGCCGCCGTGCGGCGGTGCGCCGAAGCGCAGCGCATCAAGCAGGAACTCGAACTTCTCTTTCGCTTCCTCATCGCTGATGCCGAGAATGCGGAAGACCTTGGACTGCACCGCGTTCTGGTGGATACGAATGCTCCCACCGGCCATTTCGGTGCCGTTAAGCACGAGGTCGTACGCCTTGTCGCGCACCTTGCCCGGATCGGTGTCCAGCATGTGCAGGTCTTCATCGAGCGGCGCGGTGAACGGGTGGTGCGTACTGGCCCAGCGATTTTCCTCGGCGTCCCAGGTGAGCAGCGGGAAGTCGATGACCCAGAGCAGGTCCCAGCGATTTTCGGGAATGACGTTGAGCAACACGCCCAGTTTCGAGCGCACATGGTGCAGGTACTTGCACACGTCGGCAAAGGTGCCCGGCATGAAGAAAATGGTGTCGCCGACTTTCGCGCCGAGCTGCGCGCACAGCTTCGCGCACAACGGCTGAATGAACTTGGCGATGCCGGTGCTGAATTCCAGGCCATTCGCGCCCATGATCACTTTGGTCAGCGGCAACCCGCCGCCGCCCATGCCGCGCAGTTCCTCCGTCATCCCGTCGGTCACTTTACGCGTGAGAATTTCTCCGCCCGACGCCACGATGCACTTGACCACGCCGCCCTTGTCGATGGGGTCTTTGAACACGGTGAAATCAATGCCGCGCACGGTTTCCGTGACATCCTGAAGTTCCAACCCGAATCGGGTGTCCGGCCGGTCAATGCCAAAGCGGTTCATCGCCTCTTCTTCGGTCATGCGGACCAGCGGCAGTTTGATCTCGATGCCCATGCAGTCGCGGAAGATGCGCTGAATGCAGCCTTCGACCATGTTCATCACGTCGTCGCGCTGCACGAAGGCCATTTCCATATCGAGCTGGGTGAATTCCGGCTGCCGGTCGTTGCGCAGGTCTTCATCACGGAAGCACCGCACGATCTGCGCGTAACGATCGAAGCCCGAAATCATGAACAGTTGCTTGAACAGCTGCGGTGACTGCGGCAGCGCATAGAACGCACCGGCGCGCACGCGCGATGGCACTAAATAGTCGCGTGCCCCTTCCGGCGTGGATTTCGTCAAAAAGGGCGTCTCGATCTCCACAAAATCATTCAGGTGGAAATAGTCGCGGATGGTATACGCCAGTTTCGCACGCAGCCGGAAAATGTCCTGCATCTCCGGACGGCGCAAGTGTAAAAAGCGATAGCGCAGCGCGGTTTCCTCGCTGGCGTCGAAGTCGTCATTGACCTGAAACGGCAGCGGATCGCACTTGCTGAGTACGTCAATCTCACTGACTTCGATTTCAATCTCGCCGGTGGGCAGCTTGGGGTTGATCCACTCGCCGCGCCCAACCACCGTACCGGTGACGGCCACGACATCCTCATTATGCAGCGATCGCGCCGCCTCATGGGCCTTGGCATTCTGATCCGGATTGAAGCGCAGTTGCGTCAACCCGCTATGGTCCCGCAAATCGACAAAGGTCAGGCCGCCATGATCGCGCGAACGATTCACCCAGCCCGCGAGGACGACTTTCTTGCCGATATCGCCGGCGCGGAGTTCTCCGCACCGGTGTGTACGATGGTTGTAAGCGATGCCCACGAAAATACTCCCATCCGGGATGCCGCGACAGGGTTCGTCCTGTCCGACCGCCGGAGCATTCCACTCCCCGGAGTTGGCGATGATGCGCGTTTCGACACGAACGGCGCGCGTGAAGGCGAATTTGTAGGGAAACTGCGGGAGAAAAGCAAATCATCGCAATAAAAGCCGCGTGCCGCCGATTGTTATTCTGAGGGGGAGGGCAGGGTGTGACAGCACGCTGCCCCCTGGTTGCAACTTGACCTGACAATTGGTCCGGCGATACTAGCTGCGTCGGATAAGTTGCCGAACGGGACAAACGGCGTATGCGCTGCGGACTCCCGGGCTTGGGCACACGACTTTTGGGGTTCTCAGCAGTTTGGAAATCAGAGCTTTTTTCGGCTACGGGTGGACCGCTTTATGATCAATCATGTTTTTCGCTCTGTAAGGCGTCGCAGGGGAACCATTGGTTTGACCAGCCTGCTTGGCATTGCCGTTTGTGGCTGTTCAGGATCAATCTTCAATCCAGCCTTTGTTTCACTGGTAGATACTTCTGGCGGATCACCCAACGTAACGATTGATAATGCTCCCGGGCACGTCGTGGTCCAGTTCATCAATAATGCTCAGGTCGACGAATCACTGATTAATTACCTCGTAACGGAGGGCGGTCTCGTCCTCACCGATGCGGAGATTCGTAACCTCCGCCCGCGTGTGCGTATGCGCGTGCAGGTTACCTATACCAACGGACAGGTTTTACAATTCGAAATCGTGGACGGCAGTCAGACGCTGATTGACAGCCGTTTTCAGGATACGGCGGAGGCCGACCTGAATCAGAACGATCTGGACAATGCCGTGGCCCGGTGCGATGTTTCCCGTGTTGAAGTCGTTCCCGGGTCGTCCATCGAAGTGTTCATTCCGGTCGAGTTGCTGCAGTTTGACCAGCAGGAAGTGACCGTTGGCGAAAATGTGGACATCGTTTACGTCCTGCGTGATCGCATCCCGCCACAGTTCCGCGTCTTGCAGCCGGACGTCATCGACAATGACGGCAACGTCGTTCTGCAATCAAACGTCGGTATTCGCGACTTCCCGGCACCTGTCCTTAATCCGATCTGCGGCACGGTGGTGGCCATCATCATGAACGGAACACTTCGTGTGCCATTCCTGCAGGGTGTGCCCGATCCGTCCGGTGTCGGGCAACTTAACGATCCAAGTTTTGATATTGGTGATGAATCGACGGTGGCTGCGATTGGCGGTCGCTATGAATTCCTGGTAACCGTGGTGGGCCGCTAGGCACGACGAAGGAAGGTCTGACACGTATGAGTGGCTGGCTCAAAATGAGTATGCGGGTCGCGGCATTGGCCCCGCTGGCGCTGTTGAGTATACAGGGCGGTTGCGGCAGTATCTTCAACCCCGCATTTTCCAACACCTTCTTCGGCGGTCAGTTTCCGCTTACGCCCGGACCGGCGGCCAGTGCCGTCTTGGTGCGCGTGATTAACGAGACCACCCTCAATGCTGAATTCATTGTAACCGTGGAGAAAGCGGTTATTCAACGCGATGAAGACGGCAATCCCATAGTCGACGAAAACAACAACGTTTTGCTTCGTCCCCAGCGCCAAACCGTGCGTCTGAGCACCTTGGCGATCGAACCAGCCAATGAGTTGGGTGTCTTATTCTCGTGCCTGGAAGAACCGATCAACATCATCGGTTTGGGTGAAACCCTTCAGCCGAACGACATCGCGGTCTTTGTTGGCGGAACGGGGGCGGGTGGTGTGGGCGGTTCGGGCATACCGGCCGCGACCATTAATCCCCTGGTTCGCCAGGAAGGGAATTTTGCCTGCGGCGACACGGTCATTTTCCGTGCGTTGGAAGCGCCCGGCGTCACGGGTGGTGTGACAATCCAATCTTTGCTGCTTCCCGGTTTTGAGCAACCCGAATCTTTTGAAGGGCCCAGTACCTTCCTGAACTGGGAAGAGTTTATCCAATCGCAGACTCGCGAAGACGAATGACGAATTTGGTTGACGTTTCCTTAATGGGCCGGCAGGCGCGGAGAAATTTCCATGGACCATAAAGTTCGCACCCGTCGGGAGCGCGTTCTGCGTACTTTGGCCGCTGTGCTCGCTTCGGGTTCGCTATTCCAGACTTGTGAAACCCGTCTGCGCGATGCGTTCGTCATGGGAACCAAGGACTTCGTTCTTTCGTTGTTCGATCCCCAAAACGTGCTCGACCTGATTGCCGAAGACGAGGCAACCACCCCCTGAGCCGGATCAAACCTGCTGACTTTTGCTCGGGCGTTGGGTTGCACTTGCCGCCCGACCCTCATTCCGTAGAACCGCCTAAATATTAATTGCATTTATATTTTAAATCGGCGTGTAGTTGCCAGAGACTCAGTCTCAATTAGAATATAGATGGTGGCCCGACGATACGAACTTAGGGATGTGAAAAACCAATGCGACTACCGCAACTAAAGCCCGGTAACCGTGCAACCATTGAAGCCATTCAGGAACAGGGCGTTCTGGCCAAGCGCCTCGCTGACTTGGGTTTCGTGCGCGGTGTGGAGCTGACCATGATCAAGCCGGGGAGCCCCTGCATAGTGAGCATTCAAGGACGCAGCGTGGGCCTCGGCGCGGCCGGTCAGCGGCGCATCGTCCTGCGGCCATCATCACCCGGAGCCGTACTTCAATCGGCGTGAACTCGTAGGACTAAGAATCGACGTTCGGCATGCCCTCCAACCCCAGCGCTTCCGCCGCCTTCCCCTCGCCGTCGTCCGCCAATCCGCACGCTTCACCCGCCGGCTTGCCTGAATCGACGCTCCAAAGTGACAGCGGTGTGGCACATATTGCCCTGGTGGGAAATCCCAATACGGGTAAGACCACCGTTTTCAACGCGCTCACCGGCTTCCGCCAGCGCGTCGGCAATTATCCCGGCGTCACGGTCGAAATGAAAATCGGCGAGGTCTCCGTAGCCGGCGACCAGCCGTTTGAGCTGATTGATCTCCCGGGTACCTACAGCCTCGCGGCCACTTCCATCGACGAGGTCGTGGTGCTCGATGTGCTCCGCGGACGCATTGCGGCCGTCGGCAAGCCCGATGCGATACTGGCCGTGGTCGACGCCACCAATTTGCGGCGCAACCTGTTCCTTGTCAGCCAATTGCTCGAACTGGAACGCCCCGTGGTCGT
>CAZKIN010000145.1:0-1414 GCA_964552515.1 uncultured Phycisphaeraceae bacterium | reverse complement strand
GGCGCAACCTGTTCCTTGTCAGCCAATTGCTCGAACTGGAACGCCCCGTGGTCGTTGCGCTGAACATGGTGGACCTCGCGCGCGGCGAAGGGCTGTCCATCGACGTTGACGCTTTGCAGCAGGAACTCGGCTGCCGGGTGGTGCCGATTGTCGCCACGCGCAAGGAGGGCTTAAGTGACCTTCGTCTGGCACTGGCCGATGCGGTCGCGACGCACAAGCCCTGTTCGACCTGCCCGTCATTTCCCGCATGCGTATGTGCCGAACTGGACGGGCTGACCCAGAGCATCACTCAGCATGTCGATCAGGCTTCCGCGCGCACCCGCCCCGGCGCTACGGCGGCACCGCAGCCTGCCGAGCGGGCGCACCTGCTGCAGGTGCTTCTCGACCCCGGCGGTTACCATGAACAGGAACTGGTCAAACACTGTGGACGTCGCCTCGCCGAGGAACTCGTCCACCGCAGAGAGCGCATCGTACAATCCGGCGAATCGCTGGCCGAGGTCGAAGCGCGGATACGTTATGCGTGGATCGACCGGGTGCTCGCCTCCGTTGTAACCCAAACTGCCGCGCCGCGGACATCCTGGACCCAGCGCGCGGACGCCGTGCTGACCCATCGCGTGCTGGGGCTCGTCATCTTCCTGGGCGGGATGCTGCTGTGCTTCCAGGCGATTTACAGTTGGGCCGGCCCGCTCATGGAATCCATCGACAGTCTCTTCGGCTGGCTCGGCGGCGCGGCCGCAGGCGTATTGCCTGCTGGTCCCCTGCAAAGCCTGATCGTCAACGGCGTCATCGCGGGCGTCGGCGCGGTGCTCATTTTCCTGCCGCAGATCGTCATCCTGTTCCTCTTCATCGCCCTGCTGGAAGATTGCGGCTACATGGCCCGCGCCGCCTTTCTGCTCGACCGCTGGATGGGCATGATCGGCCTTCACGGCAAGTCATTTATTCCGCTGCTTTCTTCTTTCGCCTGCGCGGTGCCCGGCATCATGGCCACCCGCACCATCGAAGACCGCCGCGACCGCCTCGTCACCATCCTGATCGCCCCGCTGATGAGTTGCAGCGCACGGCTGCCGGTCTATGTGCTGCTGATTTCCGCGTTCGTTCCAGGCACCATGCTCCTCGGCGGTTTTGTCGGACTCCAGGCCGTCACCCTGCTCGCCATGACCCTGGTCGGCGCTGTCGTCGCGATACCCGTCGCATGGCTGCTGAAAAAAACGCTGCTCAAAGGCCCGCCGCAGGTCTTCCTCATGGAACTGCCCACGTACAAGTGGCCCACTTTCCGCACCGTGTTCTTCCGCGTCTACGAACAGGCGAAGGAATTCTGCATCGCCGCGGGCACGATCATCTTCGCGGTGACCATCGTCGTCTGGGCCCTGGGTTACTACCCCCGGCCGGCCTCCATCGCCGCCGAGTATGAAAA
>CAZKIN010000144.1:0-9484 GCA_964552515.1 uncultured Phycisphaeraceae bacterium | reverse complement strand
TGAAACCATAACCTAAAGCCCTACAGGGCGCTAGACCTGAGCGGTAAGTGCTCTAGACATCGAACAAGTCGTGTGTGCACCAAGAATTCCCTGGCAGAATCCGCATTGCGAACGGGTCGTGGGTTCGATCCGTCGAGAATGCCTTGACAATGTCATCGTTCTCAATGAGCGGCATCTCCACCGCATCCTGCGCTCGTACTTCGATTACTACCTGAACTCGCGGACGCACTTATCCCTCAACCGAAACGCGCCGATCGAACGTGAAGTCGAGCCGCCATCCCACGGCCGAGTGGTTGCGACCACGCAAGTTGGTGGCTTGCGCCATCGCTATCGACGAGCGGCCTGAGCAACGGCTTCGCGGTTCACGTTATACACGAGTTCAAAGCTCCCGGTCCGCGCGCCCACCGAAATTCAGCGCCGAGTCCACCCGAAAGTCGTCGCTTGTGTCGGCTTCGTCCACGATCTGGTGCTGCCAACCCCTGCTCCCCGAACGCGAAGCATGCCGGATAGAGTTTTCTGGACAGACAACTGGACCTCGGGGTTGGAAGACACCAAAAGGACACCTGTTATTCCGTGCATAAGAAAAGCCATCGCTACGAAGCGATATGATGGCGTGACCGCTTACGGGTCGCATCTGTGTTATTGAGGACATTCGCGGCGCGCACAAATCTGGCTGCCCTCGTGCAAAGCTTCGTGCGCGCGTGCGGGATTGCCGAGGGCATCGGCGATGCTGGCGACCTCGTTCAGGCTTCGCGCCAACTCGGGATGATCGTTGCCTAGCGCTCGGCGCTGCAGTTCGATCCCTTGCTGCACAAGTGCGTCGGCCTCGTCCAATCGTCCCTCTACACGGAGAACTCCGGCGAGATTGACCAGACTCTGCCCAATGTCCGGATGTTCCGCCCCGAGATTGTCGCGCCGGAGTTCCAGGGCTCTGCGACAGAGCGCCTCGGCGGCCATGTGTTCTCCGCGGGCGACGTGTATCCGCGCCAAACTGTTCATGCAGCGCACGACATACACAAACTCCATCGCCTCGGCTTGGTTTGGGTCATCGATGATTTGATGGAGAAGCGGAGCCGCAGCATCATGGTCGCCGGCGCGCTCCAGCCATTCGGCAACTCGGTTCAGACGCCAGGCAGCGCCGGGACCCTCCAATGGCCGAAGTCGTTCCTGAATGGCGACCGCTTCATCGAACAGAGGTCTTGCGGATGGCAAATGGCCACGGTCCATGAGCAAGTTACCTAGACTATTCAGGACCAGGGCCACGTAATGATCGTCGTTTCCAAAGCAGCGTCGGTAGATCTCCAGGGCCTCGCGCAGAGACGATTCCGCGTCTGCGAAATCGCCCTTGGCGTGCAGAAGCACGCCGAGTCGGTGCAGGCCCCACGCTACGTTGTCATGCGCGTTTCCCAGGAGTCGGCGATAACCGTCCACGGCTTCGCGAAACAACGGCTCGGCGTTCGTGTACTCGCCGAGGTTAAACAGCGCCTTCGCCAGGTTGACCTTTGCTCCCGCGACCTCGCGGTGATCCATTCCAAACAGAGCGCAGTAGATTCCGAGCACGTCGCGAAACTGGGATTCGGCCGAGGCGAATTGGGACTGTCTCAAATGCAGGTTGCCGATCAGGTTGAGAGTGTGGGCTAAGTCGGCATGTTGATTTCCGAAAAGTCTGCGTTGCATCTCCAGGGCTTGATTGTGCATGGCATGGGCTGCCGAGTATTCGTGGCGATGCTGCAGAATCAAGCCGGCGCTGTTTAGACTTTCCGCGAGGTCGGGATGGTCTGTGGTGTGGAGTCGTTGGCGCATGGACAGCGCATCCCGAAGAAACGGCTCCGCTTCCGCGAAACGGTTCCTGTCTTGTAACAATGCGCCGAGGTGATTCAGACTTGCAGCGAAATCGGGGTGGTCTTCCGGGTGGGCGAGCCGTCGCAATTCGAGCGCCCTTCGCAAATGATTTTCCGCTTCGGGGTACAAGCCGAGGCTCTGATAAGTTCGCCCGATGGCATCGTGGGCCGCAGCCTGCGCGTTCGGTTCATCAAGAAGGTCTATCTCGACGAGGCGCGTCGCCTCATCGAGCCAAGCCCGACGGACGTCAAGATCGGTGCCCTTACCGATGGCTGCGGCCGCGGAAAGAAGCTCTTCCAGAACATTCTGCTGCTGCAGAGCGGAATGGCGTGCGCGGGCCTCCGCGTCCCGGGCGCTGGTCACCTGGGCGAGAAACTGCCCCTGTCGGACGTACATCATCCACAAAGCCAAGGCCGCACCCGATACGATGAGCAATACGGTCAACAGAACTCCCACCGCGGCGCGATGCCTTTGGATCGTCTTGCGCAACTCGTACCAGCGTCGACCGCGCTGGGCCTCGACCGGCTCGTCATTGAGGTAACGGCGCACGTCGGCCACCAGGGCGTCGACCGATGCGTAACGCCAATCGGCATCTTTGGCCATCGCTTTGCCAATGATCGCGTCAAGGTCGTGCCTGAGCGCGCGGTTCAAGCGCGAAGGCCGCGCTGCTTCCGTGTGCTGAATATCGGCCAGCAGGTCTGCAAGTCCCCGTGTGCTGTCAAAAGGAAGGCAACCGGTCAACATGCGAAAGAGGATGACCCCGAGGGCGTAGACATCGGTCCGGACATCGACGGCGACCTGTTCTCCACGGACTTGTTCGGGAGCCGCGTAGGCTGGCGTTCCCAGGAAATCGTTGGTGCCGGTAACCGTGGACCCCAGCGCGGCATCCGCTCCCGTGATTTTCGCCAGCCCGAAGTCAAGCAAGTGCGGACGGCCCGCCGCATCCACCAAAATATTGGAAGGTTTGAGATCGCGATGGATTACACCGCGCTGATGCGCATGATGAACGGCATCACAGGTTTCGAGAAACACGTTAAGAACGGCGTCGATGTTCTGACCTGGACTTCGCGACTGGTCGGCCCAGCGGTCGATGGGCACGCCGTCGATCCACTCCATGACCAGAAGCGGGTGGCGCTCAGACGATCCAATCTCTACGCTGCGAACGATGTTGGGATGGCTCAGGGTGGCCACGGCTTCGAGTTCCCGCTCGAACCGGGCGCGGGCGACGCCGGTGGCGAAAGCTCCGGCCAAGAGACGTTTGATGGCCACGGGGCCGACAGCGTCGATCCGCCGGGCTTGGTAGACCACGCCCTGGGCACCCCGACTGATTTCGGCCAGAAGCTCGTATTCGCCGAGTCGTCCCAAGCATGGAGCACGGGTGGCGCAACGGACACGCCCCAGCCATTCCTCGTCCGAAACATCCAGTCCAAATCGAGAGAGGTCCGGCGACGACGAAGGCAGCCCTGACTCAGCGCTATCGCGGTTCATCCGGTTCGTCTTCCTCTCGAACTTGAGCGGCGATCAACTCCGCCATTCGCGCCCGAATACGTTGCTTGATCTTGTGGACCGCTTGCTCGGTCGTGGCGTAGGTGGTGGCGACCTCGTTCACGGTTTTGCCGTCGAGCAACCGTTCGAAAATGTCGACGCTTTGCGGGTCGAACGTCTCTCGCACGGTTCGAAGGGCGAGACGATAATGGTGATCGATCCACTCCTGCTCCCACACCGCGTCGCTTTGGTCGCCCCCTACAGCGTCGTCCGCTGGGTCTACACTATTATCTAGGCTGACGGCGATCGAATTTGGATGCGACCGAAACCGGGCCACGGCATTCCGTACGATTCGGCCGAGGTAAGTTCGAAATCGCCCGCGTTCGGAAGCGTAATGGAAATTACGCAGGGCTTTGGAAAGGCTCATCATGACGATCTGACAAATGTCGTCCGCATCTGCGTATTGCACGCCTTGGGCGAGGGCATAGCGCAGCACCAGACCACGGTACCTATTCTCAAACTCCGCCCAGGCTGCGTCATCCGAGTTGTTTCGGACCCGTGAAAGCAGCGAGATTCTGGTGACGTCGGCATCCACGCCCGATTCCGTTCGCTTGGCAGCACCCTAAAGGCCCACCTAGGTTCGCGAAAGCACTTCGGTGCCTTCGAGTTTCCAGATCAAATGATACCGTGAACCGTGCACCTCCTGAACGCTCTTGGCCCTAGGGTGGCAGCATCCAAAAAACAATGTGCGCGGCGACTCCTTTTACCCGTCCAAACCCTAAGACGCCGCGCCTATAACGGGTAGGGTGCGTTGGCCGAGAGCGACCACCCAAGGGGAGTTAAACGCATGCGATCTTCGATTTTCACCATCGTTCAACGACGAATTCATCTGGGTTCGAACGGCTGGGCAACCGCATTCCCGTTAAGAATGATGACTACATGGTTGCTCCTCATGGTCGTCGGCATGTGTCTTTCCGGTTGCCAATCGGGCGCCAACGAAGGGAATGGCAACGACAACGTGAATGGCACCGACAACATGAATGATAATGGGAGTGCAAACGGCAACCAAGATACGGATGACGGCGGAACTGACACCGATGATACCGGCGACCAGGGCGGCAGCAATGATGGTGCCGATAATGGCGGGCAGGGCCTGACCTATTACATTCGCCCGGACGGAGGCAGCGTTGAACAGTGCACCGGCCTCGTCGATTCGCCGTATTCGGGTAGTGGCGTAGAGCAGCCCTGTGCGTGGGATCACCCATTCCGTGCTTTGCCGCCTGGAGAAACGCCGCGTATCGCGGGAGGCGATACGCTCATGGTTGCTGCCGGCGACTATCAGTTGGGGTTTGGAGCGCCAGGGGCTGACAACTGCGATGAAGCCGGTTCCTTCGATTGCCATATGCCGCCGATCCCGGGCGGCCCGGACGCTGACCATCCGACCCGCATTCTGGGAGTCGGCTGGGATTCCGGATGCGCAAACCCGCCGGAACTTTGGGGATCCGGGCGACCGTGGTTCGTGGTGAATTTGACTGACGCCAGCAACGTGGACCTATTCTGCTTCGAAATCACCGACCACTCATCGTGTATCGAGAGCCATTCGGGTGGTCTGGCCTGCGAGCGCGATACCCTGCCCTACGGCGATTGGGCTGCGTACGGTCTGGTGGCCGAGGACTCGGCGAACGTACACCTGCGCGATCTCAACATCCATGGCTTGGCTGCGGGTGGAGTGCATGCCGGACGACTGGTGGACTGGACGGTGGAGAACGTCCGCATTGCGGGCAATGGGTCGGTCGGATGGGACGGTGATTTGTGGGACGATAACGGGGACTCCAATTCGGGCACGCTGACTTTTCGACATTGGTTAGTGGAATGGAATGGGTGTGGCGAAATGTATCCCAGCGGTGACCCCGCTGGATGTTGGGGGCAGGAAGCCGGAGGCTATGGCGATGGAGTTGGCATCGCTGAGACGGGTGGGGACTGGATCATCGAGGATTCAGCCTTCTTGCACAACACGTCCGACGGTTTGGATTTGCTTTACCACACATTAGGTGGAAGCATTGTCTTGAACCGCGTGCACGCCGAGGGCAACGCAGGAAACCAAATCAAGGTCACCGGGCCCACTCAGATCACCAACAGTGTCCTGGTGGGCAACTGTGCCTTTTTCGAAGATCAACCTTTCACGCACCTGGTGGACCATTGCCGGGCGCTGGGTGCTACGCTGGCCATTTTTCTCACGGGAGCCGATCAGGTGTCCATTGTGAACTCGACGGTCTACGGGCAGGGTGACGGGCTTGTGGCGGCTGGTCCGCGTGAGGGATTCGCGTGCAGCGGTACGGAGACAATTTCGGCGCGCAATAGCATCTTCCTCGGTGACACGGACTATTTTGATTCGTCCGACATAACGTACTTGTTCTATCAGGAAGGCTGCACCAATCTCAAGCTCGAATCGGATTTCAACGTCATCTACAATACAAAAAACGTCGAATGTGGTGTGGTTGGCGACTTCACCGCCTCCGGCGCTAACGACTCGTGTGGTGATCCGCTATTCGATGGGCCGCTGACTGGAACAGAATATGGACTGACACCCGGGGCTGGCAGCCCGGCCATTGACGCGGGAGACAGCAATAGGTGTCCACCGGTTGACATTTTTGGTGCACCCCGACCTGCGAACGGTTCGGCGTGCGACATCGGTGCTTACGAAGTGCCCTGATCGCCAACATCAGCACCGGCCCTGGGTTTCAAGACACCGGTGCTTGCGACGCTTCCCTGCCCGCCAAGAGTCCGGCGATGAGTGCGGGAGCCGACCTCGATTGGGGATGGAACGTGGCCGGGCGTCGGCGACCGCTGGCGTTGGGGATCGACGTGGGCATCGTTGAGGCGTCGTGATGTCGGCGCTCACGGATTTGAGGAGATGCGAATGTCAATCACCAATCGATGCAGGGGATGCCAAGGACTGCATCGCCTGTTCGGTAACGGAAGCTTCTGGCTTCTGGTGCTGGCCGTCGTTGGGCTGAGCCGCTGTAACCCCGGCCCCGTGGGCGGCGGCAATGAGCAGACCGTCGACGACGGCGTTCCTTCCGGCGAGGATGACTGTTCCGTGGAACGGGACCCCGACGGGGACGGGATCGCCGAATTGTGCGTTCCGCCCGACGATGCGGTGTTCTCTTTTGTTGCGGGCGACGGCGCGCTTCGTTTGAGCGTCGATCAGCGGCTACGCCCGGTGCAACTCGTCTCGCCCGAGGAGACGACGAGTTTCGTTTGGTCGGAAGATTCAACCAGCGCCGAAATCACCATCCAGAGCGGCGGCGACATCTGGACGTTGATCGGCGAAGCGGACTTCTCCGACGAAGGGACCCTGGCATCCATAGCTGAAGTTGAAACGGAGACCGGGTTCGAACTTGTTGCGCTCCGCGACTGGATCGCCGCCCATCCGGGCCAGGTCGAAGCGACCGCGCGGGGTGAACAAGAGGCCGCCCAACCGCCCGCCGATGTTTCGACGGCGGTTGTCTCCAAACTGCGACCCATCTATCAATCCAATGTCCATCCCAACGTACGGCGACACCTGGATATGATCGCGGGCGCGGACATTAAAGTGGTCGACACGTGGAACTGCCTGTATGCACAGCGGAAGCAGGCTGAACTAAACGGGCAGGACGATCTTGTTGACATTCTTAGCGATCTCTTGGAACATTTCCAGGATCTGCGATATCAGCTCAGCGACTACTTAATAGTCCAGACGGAAGCCTGCGGACGTTGTACCGTCAGCTGTCTTGTCGATTGCTCGCCGTTGGATTCCGGTGCTTGTTGCTACTCCGAGGGCGGGAGGACTCGCTGCGAGGACAACATGAGGCAGGTCGACTGCTTCGCCCGCGAGAACCCTGTTTTCCACGACGGATTAGGTTGCGGCGCCGGCGGGACCGATGCCTGCCTTTCGGGTTGTTGTATTTCCGTTACGACGCCGGACGGCGGAATCTTGGAATGTTGTCAAAACCTGCTGCCCGAGACCTGCCGCGGAATCCAGATCAACGGTTCGGATGTGGGCACGCTATTCAGTTACACCCGGCGCTGCGGTGATCCGCTGTTCCTTTGTTCGGTGTGCTCCCCTTAAACGTGGCCGGAAACCAAGCTGATCGATCGGGCGTGGTGCGACCCGCGAGGGCACGAGTTGACTGCCGTGCCGCATGGGCCAAATCCATGGAACGGGGCCATTGGGAATGGCCTTGAAATGCGCGGATCGTTTCCATGGTTTCCCGCGATGCAACGTCGGCCGGCACTGTTCCTTGTCGAAACGGATGCTTTGATGAGTTCGATGTTGTCAAGTTGCGATAACCCAGGGGAGAACGGCCGTGCCAAGCCCTCGCTGTCCGGCGCCGGGCGAACTTCGGGCAGTTCGCTGTCGCGTGGTGGGTGAATGGGAGTGCGACGATCGCGGCGGCGCGATTGACCGCAGCGTCAACCATGCCCGCATTCCGCTTCCAGTTCGTCGGCGATTTGCTCGAGTTCTTCGCGTCACCCAGCGGACCAGGTGCCAATTGTGGCAATCGCCGTCGCGTTCGGGCGGACCACCGGTAGTGCCGCCTGAATCCGCAAGGCGCTTCCGCCGAAGTTCGGATCATCGTCACCGAACAGGTCACGCGGTACGAGACCCGGGAGTTCAAGACCTCTTGAGCCCTCGCGGGCGACGGATCATAATGGCACAGGTAAACGAGCGGAGTTTTGTGAGTGTGCGCTTATTCTGAAAGATACCAATTTTGAGTTACTCTCCAAGTCCGTTGGAAGGTAGCATATGACCGCTATCGGCAAAAATGCCGGTGAAAAGCGGATGTAAAAGGCCGGGGCGGCGGTCGGTCGAGATGTAACGGAGTGGGCCGACGTAAAACGCCGGGCCAAGGTCCGGGCGACTCCGCCTCCCGCTCGAAGCGACCCGCTCCTACGGTTGCGGAAAAGTTGCGTCGGTTCCTTGTCCCGCGCGATTACCAAGTCGATGGCCGTGTCGTTATTTAGGTCGGCCGCCGCGACGTCGATTGCGGAACCCGTTCCGTCGATGCCGGCCGACTGGGTGACGTTCGTGAATGTGCCGGCGCCGTTGTTCTGCCTCCGGCAAGTCGAGGAATTTGTTAAGGATCAAGTTTCATCTGGCCGGCGGGTGCGCATTCACGTGATCGCCTTGGGTGATTACTTTGATCAAGACTTCGGGGGCTTCCTGACCAGGTTGGCGAAGATGACCGGAGGGACCTTTCTCGGTCGGTGAGGGGAAAATCAGAAGTCGCTAACCTGCCTTCACGAATGGTACTACCTCGGATGTGTATCCGGGAGATCGATCGAGTGGCGCTCTCGAGCGGTGGGTGGAGCTTGCTTCTGACGGCAGCCCATCGTTCAATGCGCTTCGTTTCAATTCTTCAACTTGCGTAGCTTTGTGCGCCTCGCCGATCAGCTGGTTGAGTCTGGCCTCCATTTCCTCTGTGCACACGAGGAGCTGATCCAGCATTGCAAGTACTTCGCTGTACTCCGTCTCTTCGTCTCGGGAAACACTGCCCCCGTCTTCGTCATTTGCACGGTTTACTTCTTGCTGTGTCATGAGATCGAGTGTGGATCTGACCTTAAAGCGCTTGAACTGTTTTGCGGTGGCGCATGGAGGCGGGGATTTGCAGTGCCCGCTCCACCGTGCGGCGCAAAGCAGCGACGTCGTCTCGCGTGCGTTCCAACTCCGCACGGAGTACGGCGTTCTCCTCCTGATGCCGCTGTGCGCGCTCACGGTTCACCCGTTCGCGTTGTTTGGAGTCCTCGAGTTCACTTTGAATCAGGGCAAGGTGCGAATCGAAGACCCGTCGCTTGGGTCTCCGTTGATCCAGCGCCAGCCAGGTCACATACTTGTCAATTTCCCGCGAACTGGGTCGATGACCGAGGCGATAATTCACCTCGTCGGTGGTCCAGCCCTTGTTGAGTAGATCGCAAGCCATCGAACTGCGCAGATCCTTGAGCGTGACTTTCTGGCTACCCGGCGTGCAATGAACGCCCGTGATCCGGACTGCTCGGTCGAGCGCCTTGGCCGCCATCCGGGCACCAAACGAAAAGACATTTTCGTCGTCTTTCAGCACCGCTAGGGCAAGATCTAGAAATCGGACTGTGTCTGGATAGTTGGTGGCAAGCGCGC
>CAZKIN010000143.1:6637-9485 GCA_964552515.1 uncultured Phycisphaeraceae bacterium | reverse complement strand
TGTCGAATTCCCCGGCGCTGGCACCGCCAATCTCGATGAACAGCTCACCGGCCGCGGACTGTGCATAGGCTCCGGCTACGCTGAGGGTGCCCGCCGATGCGCCCGGGGCGACCGTGCCGCCATCGTTGTTGACCGTGCCGGAAACGGTTCCTGTGCCGCTAAGAATGCCACCCACCAACGACACTCCGCCGCTGGCTTGTAGCGTGCCTGTGACTATCGTGTTTCCGCCAACTGTGTGATAAGGGCCGTTGTTGACGGTAAGCGTGCGCCCCGCGTCGATCTGCACATCACCGATGTTGGTAAAATTGGTCGCGGTATTGATGGTCATGTTCTGCGGCCCGGAGACGTGGATGTGTCCGCCATTGAACAGGCCTGGCGAAACCGCAGGGGCGATGGTCAATATTTGGCCCGGGTAGTCGCCCACGATGGTGCCAAGATTGAGTCCCGACGTGACCATATTGGCGCGGCCATGAATCAGCAGGCCCGGCCCGAAAATTGGCAGGGCACCTGCGACTGAGGAAAGGAAAGTATTGGAATCGGAAAGGAATAATTCTCCGCTTCCGCTGACATTAACGCTGCTGACGAATACCAGGCCCGGCGTGGCGCCGAGGTCTTGACCAATTTCGATGACCCCATGGTTGACCAGCGTTGTTCCGCCTACGCTGGTGTTGGTATTGGATTGCACACGGAAGAATCCATGATTGGTCACGTCGGCGATAAAGCCATTACTGGACAGGATGACCCCTGAACCTTCGGTATCAAATTCTCCGCCCTGTACTTGCGCGTTGGTGCCACTGAGCTGCACAACCGAAGCGTCTCGCGCCACAATCAAGCCCCCGGCGTTGTTGATCGGGACATCAATACGCAGCGTCTGTGCCGATTCCGCGGCGATCGTACCCGTATTGTTCTTGGCAAAGGTGTTCAGGATCAACTGCCCGGTCTGGGCGCGAATAACTCCGTCATTATCCAGCGCGGCGGTAATGGTTCCACGTCCATGGATGTCCTGGGTTGCGGGCACGGTGAGCCGGACCGATCCGCTGGTGCTCATGTGCGCATTGCTGTCGCTCATGAAAACATCACCGGTCCCGGCGAGCGCGACATCCGTGTTAAAAAGCAAAGTCGGCGTGGCGCCAATATTGGCACCCACTTCGATGGTGCCGTTGTTGGTGAGGTTGGTGCCGGTAACGGTTGTTGTCGTGTTGGGGTTAACGCGAAACAAACCCTGATTGGTTACATCGGCAATGCCGCCGTTTGAAGAATGGACGACACCTGATCCTTCAGTATCCAGCGTTCCGCCTTGAATGATGGCCAGGCCGCCATTGAGCTGCACCCCCGAAGCATCCCGCGCTACGATCAAACCTCCAGTATTGTTGGTACCGACGTCGATGCGGAGAGTCTGTCCGGATTCAGCGGCAAGAATTCCCGTGTTGTTCTTGGGGTTAGTATGCAGGACCAATTGTCCTGTGGTCGCCCGGATGATGCCGTCGTTATCGACGGTTGCCTGTAGATTGCCGCGGCCGTGGATATCCTGGGACGGGGGAATGGCCAAGCGCGCCGCACCGGTCGTACTCAGTGTTGCCGCCGAGTCGCTGAGGAAGATGTCGCCGGTCCCGGCCAGCGCAACATCGTTGTTGAAAAGCAGCGTAGGCGTCGCGCCAATGCCGGTGCCCAATTCGATGGTAGCGTTGTTGGTTAGCGTGGTTCCGGTGACGCTGGTTGCGGTATTCGAAGCCACGCGGAACAATCCTTGATTGGTCACGTCGGCAATTCCTCCATTGGCTGAAAGGACAACCCCTGAGCCTTCGGTATCGAGCGTGCCGCCTTGTATCGTGGCGAAATTTCCGTTGAGCAAAACCGTCGATGCATCGCGGGCGATGACCAGTCCGGTTGCATTGTCAATGGGCTGGTCAATGCGCAACGTTTCCCCGGATTCCGCGGCCATCGTACCCGAGTTGGTCTTGAGGCCGGAATGCAGGGCCAACGTGCCCGTCGTTGCACGGATGGTTCCCAGATTGTTCAAGGCCGCCACAATGTTACCCCGACCGTGAATGTCGTGGGTGGCGGCTTGAGTCACCGTGACGCCGCCGGCGGAGCCAATCGTTGCTGCTGAGTCACTGAGGAAAATATCCCCATTGCCATTTACGGTGATCGGTGCGAGGAACTGCAACGTCGGAGTCGCGCCGATATTGTTGCCGAGTTCAATGGTGCCATCATTTTGAAGGGTGGTTCCATCCACATGCCCAACGTTATTGGAGACGACCCGCACAAAACCCTGGTTGATGACATCGGAAATTCCGCCGTTACCTTGGAGCCGGATTTCGCCCGTACCGCTGCGCTGAAGCGTTCCTCCGATGATGCGACCGCTTCCACTTTGGACCAAGACCCGCGCACCGTCCTCCGCCGTCACAATGTGATGATTGGTGATCTGAGAGTTGTTGACCACCAGGTCGCCGGTCACGGTGGCGGTCAGTGTGCCGTGATTGGTGACGGGGCCGTTCAGATTCAATGCGCCGATTTCTGAACGCACGTCTCCACTATTGACCAGCGGTGCATTCATGTTCCCCCGTCCGCGAATGGTATGCCCGACATCATTGGTAATAATCGCGCCATTCGCATTGTTGATCGTCGTATTACTATCCGACATGAAAAGATCACCGGTTCCACTGAACGTGAAATCTCCGGTGATAGTCAGCGATGGCGTGGCGCCGAAATTGTTGCCCAGTTCCCAGGTCCCGTTGTTAATGAGCGACCCTGCGGCAATGGTCGTGGGTGTATTCGGGCTGGTACGCATATACCCCGAATTCGTCGGCCCGGTAAACGTCAGTGTGGCAAAGGAGAGGTCGAAAAG
>CAZKIN010000143.1:3207-6537 GCA_964552515.1 uncultured Phycisphaeraceae bacterium | reverse complement strand
ACCCCGAATTCGTCGGCCCGGTAAACGTCAGTGTGGCAAAGGAGAGGTCGAAAAGCGATGAGCCCATGCGATCCAGTGTGCCGCCGATGACGTTAATGCCATTGGCAAACTGAACATTTCCGCCGTTGGCACGCACGGTTCCACCAGTGTTGGTCAGTGTGGCACCCGTCAGTTGCAGCCTGCCGGACGTCGCCTCGATGAGGCCACCGTTTTTATTAATGATGTCTATGCCGATGGCCGTGTCGCCGCCCCCGGCGGTCTTACGCACGGTGCCGCTGTTATCAAGCAACGGAGCATTTCCCACCCCGCTCCCTTGGAGGATCACATCGGCATCGGAAGCAATATCAAACAGCGCCGTCGATCCCATGCCGCTGCCGTTAAGCAAAACCGAATTGACGGACAGTTGCAGATTGCCGGTACCCGTCAGCGAAACCGTGCCGGAGTTGTTCAAAGTGGATTGAATAAGCGTCTTGGCGTTTGCGCTGGAAAGAGTAAGCGTGCCGCGCTGATCCAGCGTCCCGCCACTAAAAGTGCCGGACGACCAGCCGCTGGCGGCCCCATCTATGAGCAGCGTATGCACGCCCAAATCCAGGGTCGCAGAATTTTGTAGCGTCAGTACGTCGGTTGCTTGATTGCCCGACAATGTGACGCCGTGATTGACGACGGCCGTGTCGCCATCCACGGGAAAGGGGTGGTCGCCCGGCGGCACCGCGCTCCACGTTCCCATGACGCTCCAGTCGCCGGCGCCGACACTGGTAAACGTCACCGGCGCGGCCGCGAAAGCCGGTCGAGACGTAAACGCGCTCAACACAATTAACAGGACCGTTCCCAATCCCCTCGCGTGCGACATGATCTTGCTCCTTAACTCTCCACAACCAACCGATTCGCTACACGTGTCCGACATGCAGAGGCCCATGACCATGTGTGAACGTTGATTTCGGCGCTCTGCTGGGAAGTCGTAGTAGCTTTCGAATGAGACCTGAAAGAAATTGTGCCGCCTCTGCAACAGGCTCGTGGAGTCGCGGAATTGTGAAAGTGTGGATTGACAAAAGCGGGTCGAAAGTCCGCTAATCAAGGCAGCCTGGGGGCGAACTGCCCTATCCAGTTTCCCGCCATGAAACTGGACAGGTTCCACACGAAGCGATACCTGTCTGATTTTCAGCAGGCGAATTTCCAACTTCGAGGAACCATGGCAATCGTCGCAGGCATCGACGAAGCGGGATATGGACCGACGCTCGGGCCGCTGGTCGCGTCGGCGGTGGTCCTGCGCGTGCCCGATGCCAGAGCGAATGCATGCCTTTGGGATCTTCTCAAGAAAACATGTACGGCCACGGCAGGGCGGGGAGCGCGGCGGCTTATCGTCGCGGACAGCAAAAAGCTCAAGCGGCCGGACGGTGGCATTCAACTTCTGGAACAAGCGGCGCTGGTGATGTTGGCTGTTCAGGGACAGCGCCCGTGCCGCTGGGCGGAATATGTGGAGGCCGTCGCGCCGGGGGCATTGGCGGAATTCGAAGAGTATCCCTGGTATGCGTGCGACGGATCTTCACTGCCCCTGACGCCGGGATTGCTGGATGTCGGCACGCGCGCGAATGCGGTGCGGCACAACCTGGCCGAGCAGGGCCTTGAATTGCTCGGTGTGCATTCCGCGCCGCTGGCGGAAGGGCACTTCAACCGACTCGTCACACGGACGAAGAACAAGGCGACCGTGCTCCTCGGGTTGGCGCTGCGCCTGATGCAGCAGGCCATGCGCGCCGCAATCAATGAGCCGGTGTACATTCACGTGGACCGACTCGGCGGACGGTCGCATTATCGTGACGCGCTGATGACATCTTGGCCGACCTGGGAATTGCAGGTCTTGCAGGAAACAGACACCTGCAGTGCGTACCGCCTGCGGCACGGTGCACAGATTTGCGAAATTGATTTCACCACGGAAGGGGAGAGCCGCCATTTTCCGGTGGCGCTGGCGAGTATCTACAGCAAGTACCTGCGCGAGCTGAGCATGCACGCGTTCAACCGCTACTGGTCCGCACAGCTCAGCGGACTTACGCCGACGGCCGGTTATTACACCGATGCGGTACGCTGGTTGCGCGATGCCGAACCGGCGCTGGCCCGGCTGCGCATCGATCGCCGGATGCTGGTGCGCGAACGGTGAGTTGTATCACGATTTCACCGCACGAACGATCATCGCCGTGGCTTCATCGATTTCTTCCGCCGTCGTATGGTGCCCCAGGCTGAAGCGAATCGCGCCGAACGCGATCGATTCCGGCACATCCATCGCCGCGAGGGTCGCGGAGCGCTTGCGTGCGGTGTGATGGCAGGCCGCGCCGGTGCTGGCGCATAGCTGCGGGCACTTCGCCAGGATCTCCGCGCCGATGCGCTCGCGGAATCCGATCGCCACGGTGTTCGGCAGCCGCAGCGTCGGATGACCGAGCAGTACCGCCAGGTCGCCAAGATCGCGCTGCAGTCCATGCAGCAATCGTGCCGAGAGTGTCTGCAATCGGTCAGTATCCTTTCTCCGGGCGGCCAGTTCCGCCGCTGCGCCCAATCCGACAATTGCCGCTACGGCGGATGTTCCGGCCCGGCGGCCATTTTCGTGGCCCGCGCCATGCAGCAGCGGCTCGATGCTGATGCCTTTGCGGATGTACAATGCGCCAACGCCCTGCGGGGCATAGAGCTTGTGACCGGCGATGGACAGAAAATCCACACCCAGCTCGTCGACCCGTGCGGCGATTTTTCCGCAGGATTGCGCGATGTCCGTGTGCATCCAGATGCCGCCTTCGCGGGCGAGTTCCGCCATTTCCGCGATCGGTTGAATCGTCCCCACCTCGTTGTTGGCGTGCATGATGGAGATGAGAATGGTGGTGGGGCGGACCTCTTCCGCGACGCTCACCGGGTCAATGAGGCCGTGTTGGTCCACGGGCACAAAGGAGATTTCGTAGCCGTAATGCTCCAGATAGTGACACGGATTGGTCACTGCGGGATGTTCGACGGCCGACGTGATGATGTGCCTGCCGCGCTCGCGCAGCGTGTGGGCCACCCCTTTGATCACATGGTTGTTGGACTCGGTCCCGCTGGAGGTGAACAGAATCTCTCCCGGCGCCGCGCCGATCAAATCCGCCACTTGCGCCCGGGCTTTCTCCACCGCGTCGCGCACACGCAGCCCGATTGGGTGATTGCTCGTCGGGTTGCCGTACATGTCGCCCAGAAACGGCAGCATGGCCTCCCGCACCGCGGGATCGACGGGCGTGGACGCGTTGTAATCAAGGTAAATCATGCTTTGCGTGTCCTGCCTCCCCACTTGCGTTTCACTTGCCTCTTGCCTGCTGCTTT
>CAZKIN010000143.1:0-3107 GCA_964552515.1 uncultured Phycisphaeraceae bacterium | reverse complement strand
ATTAGGCGAGGCGGGACTCGAACCCGCACGTCCAGTTACGGACAGGGGATTTTAAGTCCCCAGCGTCTGCCATTCCGCCACTCGCCCGGCTTCGGCGTGGCAAATGTAACATGCTTTTCGTCACTTGTCCCGGTGATGGGCCGCCCCTATGCAAAGGCGTACTCAGTCCCCTCCGGCATCGTCTTGCACGCAGGCCAATACCTCGCGAAACGGCATGGACTGAAATCGCCCGAACAGCGGATGGCCCCGCAGCTTCGCCCGCGAGGTGGCCGGTGAGAGCATGCCGCACAAAAATCGCGTGAGCTGCCGCGGGGACGCCAGGGCGGCGTGTCGCTCCGCGCGGAGTTTGCGGATCTGTTCAAATTCTCCCGGGGTGAGCCGCTGAACCCTGGCGGCGGCCATGACGGGACGCGGCACGCCGAGGCACGGAGCACAGTGGCCGCAATCGTCGCGGGACTCGCCAAAATAATT
This sequence comes from uncultured Phycisphaeraceae bacterium, assembly GCA_964552515.1. Classification (GTDB taxonomy): domain Bacteria; phylum Planctomycetota; class Phycisphaerae; order UBA1845; family UBA1845; genus JACQXM01. Next base: position 2,636 of record CAZKIN010000143.1, on the reverse strand, counting down.
CAATACATGTCGCGTCAGGCAGCCGTCATGCCGCGCATAGGCCAGCACCTGCTGGATTCGTTCGATGTCGCGCGCTTCCCTCTGCACGAAGCGCTCATTGAGCATGTCAATGAGTGCCTTACGGTTGACATCAGGTTGCAGATTGCGATATTTCTGGCGCAATCCAGCCGGCTCCAGAATGAGTTCGCCTTTTTCCTCCAGGTAACCCAGGGCCTTTACGATGCGCTCGCGCGGTTCATTCATCTCCCGCGCGGCCTCGCCGACGTCAACCGTCCACCAGGTTTTGCCCTTGCGGGAATGCTGGAAAACACGGCGCAGGAATGCGGCCCGGGCGGCGTCAAATCCCGCGACAACTTCGTCCTCTCGTCGGTTCATCTGGAACCTGAATTCCGAATAGAACGCACCGTGCAGTGCAAGGACGCCCTCCAGTTCCAGGTAGGTCATGAGCGTTTGGGCGACGATCTGGCGCATGTCGTATTGATGCGACAGATCGTACATCGAAACATCAAACTCCGTGCCGCGATCGAGCACATCATGGATCAATCCGGCCACCGCTTCTGACGTCGGCGTGTCACCGTAGGAGAAATTTTCAAGGATCGTCACGTCGTCGGCGCAGGCGAGCAGTTCGCACACCGATTCCTTTCCGTCCCGGCCTGCGCGCCCGATCTCCTGCATGTAACTTTCCAACCCCTTGGGCAGATTGAAATGGATGACCTGGCGGATGTTGGACTTATCCACCCCCATGCCGAACGCGATCGTGGCCACCACGATCATCCGATCGGAAGCCATGAACGCATCCTGCACTATATTGCGTTCCTCCGACTCCATGCCGGCGTGATAGGCCCGCGCATCAAAACCCTGCTTCGAGAGAAATTCGGCAATCTCCTCCGCCGTGCGCTGCAGGGTGACATAAACAATGGTCGGACCGATCGGACGCTTCTTCAATCGTGACAAGAGCACGTCAGTCCGTTCGGACGCGGCGCAGCCCGTTACGCAGAGTTTAAGATTCGGCCGGTAAAAGCCGGTGTGGATGATGTCGTCGGCGGCAATGTCGAAATTCTGCGCAATATCCTGCGCAACGTCCGGCGTGGCCGTTGCAGTTAGCGCCAGCACACGGCCGACTTTCAGTTGCTTCGCCAATCGTGCGATCTTCAAATAGTCCGGCCGGAAATTGTGGCCCCACCCGCTGATGCAATGCGCTTCATCGACGGCCAGCAGGGCGATGCGCCGGCGCTCCAGCGTGTGCAGGAATCGTTCGTTGCCCAGCCGCTCTGGAGACACATAAAGCAGTTTGAGCGTTCCCGCATTGAGCTGATCGTACATCTGCCGGATCTCACCAGCTTCCAGGCTGGAGTCGAGCCGTGCGGCACACACGCCGCGCGACAGCAGGAAATCCACCTGATCCTTCATCAGGGCGATGAGCGGCGAAACCACCACGGTGAGTCCGTCCAGCATCAAGGCGGGCAGTTGATAGCAGAGGCTCTTGCCGCCGCCAGTGGGGAAAATGGACAGTACGCTCTTGCCCGCGAGCAGTCGGGAGATGACTGCATCCTGTCCGTGTCGAAAGTCGGCAAATCCGAACACGCGGAGCAGAACGTCGTTCGGTTTTTCTGTGCCACTGACTGGCGGAAGAGTTGCACTCGCTGGAGTCATGGTCTTTCCCCTCGAATTCCAAACTACGGCCGATCAGGGCATCACTGACCGGCCAAACGCGAACAGATGATCGTCATGTTTGGATGGCGATCGGGTTCTAACAAAAGCCGAATATGCTCATTTTCGGCCGATTCGTCAACCTGGCTGTCCTTTCCGTAATCTCCGGGATGATTCTATCTTTTCATGTGCCGGACACTTAAGCCTGTTGCTGATCAGGGTCGATCTTCCAACCCCTTGTCGGGAAAGGGTTTGTGCGTTTTTCCGGCGGGATTCCGGAAGGGCCTTGACGCCCCCTCGGTTGGTTTTATATATTACCAATAAGTTATATAACCGATGGGTTATCTTATGAAACCAAAAGAACGCCTCAATGCCACCTTCGCCGCACTGGCCGATCCCACGCGCCGGGCCATCCTCACCCGGCTCGCAACCCGCGAGTCTTCGGTGTTGGAGCTTGCCCGGCCGTTTGCCATGAGCCAGCCGGCGATTTCCAAACACCTGCGCGTGCTGGAACGCGCCGGTCTGATTACCCGCGGCCGCGATGGACAGCGACGTCCCTGTCGAATCGTAGCAAAACCGTTGGCCGAAGCCGATGCGTGGCTCGAAAACTACCGGCGCATCTGGGAGGGCAACTTCCAGCGCCTCGATGCCGTGCTGGACGAATTGAAGAATCAGGAAAAAAAACGTGGCCCCAACAAAAATTGAAGGAGACATCCGATGAAGCACCAGGGAACTCTACACGTCACCACGCCGACCGACCGTGAAATCGTCATGACGCGCGCCTTCGACGCCCCGCGCCATCTCGTCTGGGAGGCGCTCACCAAACCAGAGTTGCTCAAACGTTGGCTGCTCGGACCGCCCGGCTGGACCATGCCCGTCTGCGAAATTGATCTCCGGGTAGGCGGTAAATACCGCCATGTGTGGCGCAAAGAGGACGGAACGGAAATGGGCATGGGCGGCGTGTACCGCGAAATCGTACCGCCCGA
>CAZKIN010000142.1:7140-9562 GCA_964552515.1 uncultured Phycisphaeraceae bacterium | reverse complement strand
CCATGCTGCAGGGCAACATCAAACGCACGCAGCGCGCCGCCCGCGTCTCCGGCGCCCAGGGCCACCACGACGGCTGCGGCGAGTTCATCGTGCGGCGGAGGAACCAGTTCCTCCATGACCGCAACGGTAAGCTCATCGGGTGAATAAGAAAGCACCTTGTCGAGCAGCGACAGCGCGTCGCGCATCGACCCGTTGGCCAATCGCGCGATGCGGCGAATCACGCCTTCTTCGGACTTGATCTTCTCGGCCTCGAGGATTTTGCGGAGCTGCGCAGCGATGATGTCCGGCTCGATCGCGCGGAAGTCGAAACGCTGGCAGCGGCTCTGGATGGTGGCAGGAACCTTGTGGATTTCCGTCGTCGCGAGAATGAACTTCACATGCGTCGGCGGCTCTTCCAGCGTCTTTAATAGCGCGTTAAAGGCGCTCGTACTGAGCATGTGCACTTCGTCGATGATGTAGACCTTGTAGCGGCTGCGCGACGGGCGGAACGCCGCGTTGCTGCGGAGTTCACGCATGTCATCCACGCCGGTGTGGCTAGCGGCGTCGATTTCCACGACGTCCACATCCTGCCCCTCGGCGACGGCCGTGCAGACGTCGCACGTTCCGCAGGGGGTGGTGGTCGCCTCTTTCGCCTTCAGGCAGTTGAGCGCCTTGGCCATGATGCGGGCCATGGAAGTTTTGCCGACGCCGCGCGTGCCGGTGAAGAGGTAGCCATGATGGATGCGGCCGGAAGTGATGGCATTCTTGAGCGTCGTGCCGATGGCTTCCTGTCCGACGACTTCGTCGAACGACTGGCTGCGGTAGGCTCTGGCGAGGACGCGATAGCTCATGGTGCGCTGATTGCTGCTAAGGAACTACTGCGCTGCTCGCCGATGAGCGGCGCGATTCGCAAACATCGGCGGTCGCTGACGACCAGGTTGACCACGGCACCTGAACGTATCAAGTGGGCTGCTCTGTTTCCAGCCTGACCCGTTGCCTGACCCATCCACTGCATGGGACCTGGTCGTCAGCGACCGCCGCCGTGCGACCTGTCGCCGGAAACTATACCACGAAATGCGCAAAAATGAACCGAAGGGCTCAGGCTTTGACCGGCACCAACCGCCCGAAGACGGTGGAGGTCCGTGAGCGCGTCACCAGGAAATAAGTCCCGAAGATCGCCGCCGTCCAGAACAAATCACCGGCGAGGAAGTACTTGAAGAACGGGATCGCGGCCGCGTAGCAGGCAACGAGACCGGCTAGCGTCAGGCTATACATGCCCGAAAAAGCCCAGACGGCGAAGTTGGTAGCGAGAAAGAAAACGGCCGACATGGACAAAGCGGACAAACCGATCCGCAGCACCGACGGATTCGTACGAATAAACGTGCGCAGGGCCAAGGGAAGCAGCATGGCCGCATAGACCACGCCCATGATCCGCAAATCGTAAAAGCCGAAAAAGAGCGCATCCGAAATGAGCATGATGGCGACCGGAATCGTGCAGGCGACCCACGAACGGCTGAAGAAAAATCCGGCAAACAGCGTGGCCGCGATGATCGGCGTGAAATTCGGCGGGTGCTTCACCACGCGACCCACGACGCCGAGCAGGACCAGCACCGCAAACACGGCGACGAGGGTAAACATTTGGGAACGGCTGCGCATGTTCATTCTTCCTTCTTGAGTTCGCCTGGCTTCCACACATCGAAGCGCCAGGTGGCCACGTCCGACGGTTTTAATTCCAGCACGCCGCAACTGCGATCGGCAAAACCGGAGTTGATCCAGAATTGCCAGTTCTTCTTGCTGCCGCCGGAACCTTCGTTGGTGAACCCGTCGATTTCCTTGATGATTATGGTGTCGTTACCGCCGGATTTGTCAAACTTGAAGGTGATCCCGGGCCGGGCGGCCTCGGCAGCTTTGAGGGCGTCGAAGGCGGTCAGGCCCTCTTTCCACGGGAAGGTGTAGTGCTTTTCGACTCCGTTGCCATAGTAGATGCGCAGTCGGACGGTTTGGGCCGTGGATTTCCCTTGCGGTGCGTCCTCGGCCACTGAAGGGAGGATCGCCGCGATGGACAGCAGGGCGGTCGCGCCGAGCAAGGCGAACGTTCGCTTGGAAAATGGCAACATGTCGAATCACCGAATCGTGAGTCAATCCTCGGGGCGCTGGCCACGAGCCGCCCGTTTCTCTACTGCCGGACCAGTCTCGCCAATGGCGGAACTATGTCAAACGCGGTGGCCGGCCTGCTTCATGGTCGGTGCCAGTCGCGGCAATGCATGCACAGGGGATTCTGGTCGAAGCGTCCCTCGCGGTGTGCGCCGCGCAGCGCCGTCAATGCAGCTCCGCTCCAGATCGCTTTGAGCGATTGCGTTTTCAGATCGCCCACCGTGTGCATGCCCTGCGTGTCCTGATCACACATGGTCACGCGACCATCCGCGAGTACCACGCAGCGCGA
>CAZKIN010000142.1:0-7040 GCA_964552515.1 uncultured Phycisphaeraceae bacterium | reverse complement strand
ACCCGCCCAGCACCACCAGCGCGTCGTCGAATTCCGCCAGCTCGCGCGCGATGCGGCGGATGGTTGCCACGTCGATCGGCCCGCGCGCTGGAACGCGGCTTCCCCGCGGACGCAGTACCGCGTCAGGGTAGGGGTCGTCGGTGGTCAGCTCGATTTCCACTTCGCGCGGTAACGGATCAATGTGCGTTTCGGCGCGCCGCGCCAGGAATTGGCCAATCTCTCCCGCTGACCGATTTTCGTCATTTACGCAGTCGCGCAGCACGGCCGTCGCGCCAGATGTGTCCGCGATCAGTCGCTGCGCAACGTAGCGCAGTTCGGGCGGGATCTCCACGCAGGCATCAAGAAAAATCATGTCCTTGCGCGGCGCGTCCGGTTGATACGAGAACAGCCAGCCCACCGGCGCTTGATTGGCCGCTAATTCCTGGATGATCGATGCATCCAGCAGCAAACCGGCCACGCCCGGCGGCGCCGTGGTGAATGCCAGACGTGCGTCATCTTTGACCTTCAATCGATGCGCCATCATCCGCTGCGCCAGCTGTGGGTCGAACAGCGGCGCGGCTGGCGGAACGCACAGCACCTGGTCGGCCGGAATGACCTTCAGGAGTCCCGCAAGCAATCGCGGATCACAATACTCATCGAAGGCCGTCGTGCCGCCGATGCCCCCGCGCCAGGCATGAAGCGACCATTTTCGCGCGGAACGCACCAGGTTCGCCCAGGGCGCGGGCGGCGCGGCATGGCGATGAAGTTCAATCTGAACGCCTTCGAGCAGTGCGGCGCAGCGCTCAAACTGCGCCTCGGGACACAAAACAACGACGGTTGAAATATCCGGCACGGCGCGTACCCGCTCGACCGTGCGCCGCAGAATCGATTGACCGTGCAATTCCTCGGCCAACCGCGAGCGCGTACCCAACGGTGTCACATCCAGGTCAGCTTGCAGGACCGCGATGGTTTTCATGAAGCGGCCTCCGTTTGCGGAAATCGCGCCAGGGCATCCTGAAGCATTGAACGAACTTCAACCGCGCCGTCGCGCACGGCCGAAACAAAATCCCGGTCGCGGGTGAGTTGCCGCTTTGCCAGTTCGACTCCGGTGAGTTCGTCGGCGTTGATGCGCCGATCCGCGGAGAAGCGGCGCAGCTCGGCCAGTTGGGTGGCCGCATTGACGATCTGGTAGGCCCGCGTGTCGTGATACACCCGCGCGCGGAGTTCATCCACGCGAATGAGCCGGCGGTTGAAACGCTGCGGATCATGGGTGAGTTCCCCGAGTTCAGCGAGCAGCAGCAGTAATTCATCGCCCACGCGGATTACATCGTCCAGTTCTTCCATGCGCCGGCGCAGTTGTTCCGCAGCGGCGGCAAGGCGCGATTGATCCCGTAAAGCAACTTTCTCTCGATACGCAAACTTCGCGGGATCGATGGGCTGCGCACAGAATTGGCTCACGACCTCGCTCAGGGGCACCGCCTGCGTCCCGCGGATTCGCGCGCCGCCCTCCGTGGCATTGATGACTGTTGACGGGCACGACGCGATGTCTTTTTCAAACTGCTCCAAATAAGTAAACAGCAGTTCATCGGTGTAGAGTTCGCCGCCGCTGTTGGCGGACACCTTGCGCAGGATGGGACGATTCCGCGCGATCCGCTCCCACTCCTTCATTTCCATCGTGCAAAACCGATTCAGCTCACCCACCCACGCCCGATGAATCTCCACGCCCGGCGTATAGAAAACGTGGCCGGTGTATGCGAGGTCCTGCCCCACGAAGATGATCGGATTGCAACCCAGGTATTCCGCAAGATAGAACGCCAGGTGCGCCACCGTCGCGCCGGCGCGCAGTCCATCGCGTGCGGCCAATTCATTGCCCAGCAGCAGCCGCGCCCACTCGTTGTCCAGAATGGAAACCGGCCCGGGATAATGGTCCACCACCGGCCAGGCGGCCTTGGGCTCGGCGATCAAATGCACGCGCGAGAGGTCGCCGACATCCTCGAAGAACTTCCGCGACATCTCGTGAAAATCAAGACTCGTGACGAAATCCGGCGTGATGCCGCGCTGCAGCAGCGGACGCAGCGCCGTCTGCACCGCGCACAACACGGCCTTGCCCTTCAGCGCCCCAAGCTGATCAATGTTCCGCGCCAGCGACGGCCCCGCCGAGATCACGATGCACGGATCGCCCGCAAACCGATTGCGCAGCACGTTGATCGGCGGCGTGGAAACATATGCGGGCAGGTTCATCGCAATATTGCGGCAGGTGATCTTGGAATTGTGCACCAGCGTCACCAGCGTCATGCGCGTGTAGCTGACAAACTCCGAGAGCATCGCGGTCAGCGGCGCATACGCCTGCCCCGCCACGCGCTGCGACGGCGCATGCGCCACAAACTGCGCGCCCAGCATGATCAGCGGCGCGAACGGTTGCAGCTTCTCATGCAGAAATCGCTTGTCATCGCTGTCCAGAAATACCAGCTTCTTCGCGGATATCACATCGGAAAGGTCCGAACAGGTCAGCGCCGCGGCCAGCAGCGCATGGTTCGGCTCGCAGCAGATTACCACATATTCACCGCGCAGCCGGTCGACCACTGCCCGGACCTGATAACCCAGTCCGATCCCGGTCATCACAAAGCAGAATTTCTCATCTATGGAAATGGTGGCCGCGAAGCGCTCCGCTTCACCCACGGGGTCGTGTCGACTGTGCAGATAAAGATTGTCACCTTGCGCCGTGGAAAGCTTCGCCGTGAATCCGCCGGCGCGCGCCGGTTCCACTGCCACCCGCGCGTCATCATCGATCGCATCAATTTTCGCGGCGAGCAGGGGGTCCTGCCGCCACAGCGCTTTCATGTTGCGCAGAAATGTGGACGCGCGGCTGTCCGCAGAAGGTTTGGCCTCAACGTGGGGCATCCGTTCCCCTTTAAGGATGGTGCGGACCGCAAGCTACATCCGCTTCCAGCGCACGTTCGGCTTGCGGCTCGCGGCCACTTCGTCCAATCGGCGCACCGGCATGGTGTGCGGCGCGGTGTGCACAATTTCCGGGTTGTTGTGCGCCTCGTCCGCAATATCCACCATGGCGGTCACAAACTGATCGAGCGTGGTAAGCGACTCCGTCTCCGTCGGCTCGACCATCAGGCAATGGTGAATCGGCCAGCTCATCGTCGGCGGATGAATGCCGTGATCGATCAGCCGCTTCGCAATATCCAGCTCGGTCACTTCATTCTTCTCGAAGCGCGGCACCATGATAAACTCATGGGCATACGGAGGCGGGAAAGGCATGTCGTACCGATCCTTCAATTGTGCCGCGAGGTAATTCGCAGCGAGTACCGCCTTCTCCGCAACGTCCTTCAAACCGTCCGAGCCCAAGCTGCGAATGTACGTGTACGCACGCACCAGCACGCCGATCTGCCCGAAAAATGAGCGCACCTTGCCGATGCTGTGCGGTCGATCGTATTCCCACGCAAAAGTGCCATCATCGCGCCTGACCACCTGCGGCACCGGCAGAAACTCGCGCAAGTGCGCCGCCACGGCCACCGGTCCGGCACCCGGACCACCGCCGCCGTGCGGAGTGCTGAAAGTCTTGTGCGTGTTGTAGTGCATCACGTCCACGCCAAAGTCACCAGGCCGCGTCTTACCCAAGACGGCGTTCATGTTCGCGCCGTCCAGATAAAGCTGTGCGCCTTTTGCGTGCACGATCTGCGCAATGTCCGCAATCTGTTCATCGAACACGCCGCAGGTATTCGGATTGGTGATCATCAGTGCCGCAGTGTCGTCATCCACCTTCGCCCGCAGATCATCCAGATCGACCCGACCATTGGGCCGCGACTTCACCGATAGTGCCTCTCGCCCGCAAATCGTACACGTGGCGGGATTGGTCCCGTGCGCACTGTCCGGCGCCAGCACCTTCTTGCGATCCTGCCCCCGGCTGCGATGGTACGCATTGATAATCATCAGCCCGGTCATCTCGCCATGCGCGCCGGCCGCCGGCTGCAGCGACACCTCGCTTAGTCCCGCAATTTCCGCCAGGTCCAGACGCAGACGATACAACAACTCCAACATGCCCTGCAGGTCCGCGTCATCCTGATGCGGATGCAGCAGCGCGAAGCCCGGCATGGCGGCCGCGCGCTCATTTATCCGCGGGTTGTACTTCATCGTGCAACTGCCCAGCGGATAGAAGTTCGCGTCAACGCTGAAGTAACGATGCGCCAGGCGCTTGTAATGTCGGACGATATCCAACTCACCCACTTCCGGCAGTGGCGGCGACGCATCGGCCAGCAACTCCGCCGGCACATGCTGCTTCCGCAATGCAATCGGCACATCCGACTCCGGCAGCGAAATAGCCGTCAGACCCGGCGCGCCGATTTCAAAAAGCAGCGGATGATCCACCTGTCGTGTCTTGGGAACGTTATTCATTGAAGTCGAGACATCCACAATCGCCTGCATGGCGTAACTCACTCCCCGCGATTCTGTTTCGGCGTCGTCAGGATCGCCGACTGAAACAATTCTTCCAGCGTGTATTCCTTACCACACTCCGGACAGCGACACTGCCTGAGCCCGGAAAGGTTGTACCCGCAATCCGGACACCGCGGCGGATGCGCCCGCGCGGTTCGCCAGCCGCGGATGTACCCGTCACGCCAAACCAAGAAAATCACAAAGGCAACAAGCAAACCGACCAGCGCAAGCAACACCCAAGCGCCGATGTTAATTACTGCGTTAAGCGAATCGAACAGACTATGGGCAATCATGCTGCGTCCAGGGCCGCAACCAGTCCGTCAATCTCTTCCTTCGTCCGCTTTTCCGTCACCGCGACAAGGAAGCAATCGCTGTAGCGCTCATCAAACTTCGCCAGCGGCACGCCCGCCAGCAGCCCGCGCTGCCGACATGACGCCAGCACGTCACGCACACGCTTCGTCGTCTTCACCGTAAATTCCTTGAAGAACGGCGCGGCGAACCGCAGCGCAAATCCCTTCGTCTTACCAATTCGCTCGGCCGCATAATGCGCCTTGTCAAAACACTGACCGGCCACTGTCGCAATGCCCTGCTTGCCCATCGCGGCCATGTAGATCGACGCCCGCACCGCGAGCAACCCCTGATTCGTACACACGTTACTCGTCGCCCGCTCGCGCTTGATATGCTGCTCGCGCGTCTGCAGCGCCAGACAAAACCCGCGCCGACCATCCACATCCTTCGTCATACCCACCACGCGACCCGGCATCTTCCGCAGGAACTTTTCACGACACGCCAGCAATCCCAAATAGGGCCCGCCATACAACAGGGGAATGCCCAGCGGCTGTCCCTCCGCCACGACAATGTCCGCCCCCAACGCGCCCGGCGATTTGAGCACCCCACCCGCCAGCGGATCCGTCGTCACAATCGCCAGCGCGCCGGCCGCCTGCACGATCGGAATCAATCGATCCAGCCGCTCTAAGCAGCCAAAGAAATTCGGCGAGCCCAGCACCACCGCCGCCGTCTCTTCACTGACCTTCGCCCGCAGCGCCTCTTCGGTGACTACACCTTCCGTCGTTGTGATCGTGGTCAGCTTTACCCCGCGCTCGGCCGCATAGGTCGTAAGCACGCGCAGAATATCCGGATGTACATTGTCCGCGATCACCGCTTGACTTCGCCCCGTCGCGCCGGTGGCCATCATCACCGCTTCGGCCGCCGCACTCGCCAGCTCATACAGCGACGCGTTGGACACATCCATGCCGGTCAGTTCGCAGACCATCGTCTGAAATTCGTAGAACAACTGCAAAATGCCCTGCGACGCTTCGGCCTGATATGGCGTATAGCCCGTCACGAATTCCGTCTGCGCCGCGAGTGCATCCACCAGCGTCGGCACGAAATGGTCATACGCACCGCCGCCGAGGAAGCAGGTCAGCTTGGACGTATCCTGATTCTTCGCGGCCAGCGCATTAAGATCGCGCAGCATCTCCAGTTCACTCACCCCGCGCGGAACATTCAGCGGCCCCTTCAGGCGCAGCGCGGCGGGAATGGTCTTGAAAAGATCGTCGATCTGGGAAACGCCGATGGTCGACAGCATCTGTCCCACCTGCGCGTCGGTGAATTGTGTGTATCGCATATAAAAGTCGAAATATCCAAACGACAATGAACCGAACTAGAAGTCGCTCCAAACCACCTTAACGAGTACTTCGCTGATCCGCCCCGCGTGGATTCGCCAATCACGCCGGCGGCGTCCGCGCCCCCATGAAATCCACCTTGTAAATCTTCGTATCCAGCGCCCGGTTGAAGTTCGTCCACACGCTCACCGGATCACGATCCCCGTCGATTTCCGACAGAAACATCGTAACCTTGGCGTCGAGGTTATCCAAATGATGCACGGCCACCGCCTCGGGGAACGCCGGCAACTTCGGACTGCCGAATTCATACTGCCCGTGGTGACTTAAGATGATATGCTGAATCGCCCATTTGACCTGCACATCGAACGGCCTGCCCAGCTTTTCCGCCGCCAGCGCCGCCTTTTGCTCCACCCACAGCGTCGCCAGCGTGATATGTCCCAAAAGTTGCCCGTGATCGGTGTATCCAATCGCCGTTTCAAACGCCAACTCTTCCGATTTCCCGAGGTCGTGCAGGAACAACCCCGCCAGCACGAGATCACTGCTCAGCCGTGGATACAGCGGCAGCACCTTCGTCGCCACTTCCAGCAGTTGCAGCGTATGCTCCAGCAGGCCCCCGATGTACGCATGGTGCAGGTTCGCGGCCGCCGGCGCCTTCTTGAAGGCCGTCATGACTTTCTCGTCCTTCACGAACTCCGCAATCAGCGCTACCAGGTCCGGGTGCTTGATCGTGCGCAGAATCTCCAGCACCCGCTGCCACATCTTCTCGATGTCTTTCTTGGTGGTCGGCAGATAATCGATCAGTGCGTACGACCCCGTCGCGGCCGGTCGAACCGCGTCGATGATGAACTGCATATTCCCCTTATAGTTCTCCGCGCGACCCTTGAAGTGCATAAACCCGCCTTCGGGCATCGCGGCGAACCCCGCCTCGCTGGCCTGCCACTGCCGCGCGACCAGTTGCCCGCTCTTGTCCGTCAGCACCGCATGGATATACAG
>CAZKIN010000141.1:0-9564 GCA_964552515.1 uncultured Phycisphaeraceae bacterium | reverse complement strand
CGGCTAACTCTCTTCCATGCGGACGCGGTGCGTCGTAGCGCTTCCGCGCCGCGATTTGAAGAGCAATCGTATCGGGATTTCGCCGAAGGGCAAACTCTCGCGCATGCGGTTGACGAGGTAACGCTGGTAGTCTTCGCGGACAAGCGCCGGGTCATTAACGAACACCACGACGGTCGGCGGGCAAACGTCCACCTGGGTGGCATAAAAGACGCGGGGTGCGTGCGTACCTTTGCGGCCACGCGGGGCGTTTTGGGCGAGGGCATCCTGCAAGGCCTGATTCAGTTTGCCCGTGCCGACGCGCACTTGCGCCTGCTTGAAGAGTTCGGTGGCGAGGTCGATCGTCGAATCGATGTTGCGGCCATCCACCGCGGAGGTGAAGGCGACGGGCGCGAAGTCGAGCTCGGGAAGGACTTTGTCGAGATATTCACCGAAATCGTCGCTGCCGGCCTTGCCTTTGGCGAGGTCCCATTTGTTCACGACGAGTACGCAAGGCTTGAACGATTCCGCAATGATCTGGCCGAGTTTTTTGTCGACCTGGCCGACCGGTTCGGTGGCGTCGATGAGCATGAGGACGACGTCGGCCCGTTCGATGGAGTGGGTCGCGCGGGTGTAGGCGTAGAACTCGATGTCGTCGATGAGCTTGGCCTTCTTCTTGAGGCCGGCGGTATCGATGGCGACGATGACGCGGCCGTCCTTCTCGAAACGCACGTCGATGCTGTCGCGGGTGGTGCCGGGAATTTCGCTGACGATGACGCGTTCCTCGCCGGCGAGCGCGTTGATGAAGGAACTTTTGCCGGCGTTGCGCTTGCCGACGAGAGCGATCTTCATCACGGGACTCGCGGGCGCGACGGAAAGTTCCGAGCCGGCTTCCGCGGCGAGGTGCTGGGAAATCAGCTCGGTCAATTCGTGGCGACCCAATCCCGAGGCGGCGCTGACTGCTATCGGCTCGCCAAATCCAAGTTTCATGAACTCGCCCAAGTTCGCAATCATGTGCGGTTCATCGACCTTGTTGGCGACGATGCGCACGCGATCGGTGTGGCGACGCAAAAGGTCGGCGGTGCTGCGGTCGAGCGGGGTCAGCCCTTCGCGCGCGTCCACGAGGAAGATGATCAGCGTGGCCTTGTCGATGGCAAACTGAATCTGACGTTCGACGTGTTCGCTGAGGTCGTCACGATCGACGATGCCGTGCCCGCCGGTATCGACAAGTTCGAAGAAGCGGTCGTCGACTTCTCCGATGGTGGTGACGCGGTCGCGGGTGACGCCGGCCGTGGGTTCAACAATGCTGATGCGGGTGCGCGCAATGCTGTTAAAGAGACTGCTCTTGCCCACGTTGGGGCGGCCGACGATGGCGACGACAGGTAACGGCATGAACGGAGATTTCCATCAAAAACGGGCAACCATGGGCTTCGGCGTCCGGCGGAGCCAATTTCGGTTGCAAAGAGAGAGTGTAGCAGGTTTGTGATTTTTCAGCGAACTTGGCGCGAATGGGTCCGGAAACCAGCGGTGCGGACGGGGACTGTAACAGTACGGCAACCTCGACCGGTGGATTCGCCCAGTTCCTTGAACGCATGGTCGGCAATCGTTAGCATCGCAGTCGAAACGACTCGTCGGGAGTGGCGAATGGTCGGTCCGAAGCTTTGGAACTCAGCGAGAATCAAGATGTGGCGATCGCGGACAATCTGGCTGCTACCCTGTGTGGCGTTTTTGACTTTCGCGGGCTGTCGCAAAGCGCAGGACCAGGGTCAGGGAGCAGAACCGGCGCGTTCGGCGGAATCGAAACCGCAGCCGGCAAGTGGAACGACCGAGGTCAAGGCAGCACCAGCGAAGACTGATCCGGTTAAGCCCGAGGCCGCGAAGGCGGAACCTGCGGTGGACGAACCGACGAAACCGGAAGTTGCGGCCGCGCCGGTGCGCGATCGCAAGGAATGCGCGGGCAAGCCGGTGGTGACGCTGGAAGAGCGTACGCCTGACGGTGTGCTGTTTCGCAAGTATGAAGTGGTCAAGATGGCGGACGGAACGGATGTCCAGCATGGGCTCAACATCCTGTATTTTCCGACGGGGCAGAAGAAGCTGGAAGTAAGTTACGATTGTGGTGTAGCGCATGGTCCGCGCGTCGCGTGGTATGAAGATGGGAGTTCGCGTTCGCAGGGCGAGAACATTGACGGCAAGAACCACGGCGTGTGGACGGTCTGGTTTCCGGATGGAACCAAGTCTCAGGAATTCACCATGGATCATGGAGCGTGGCACGGAACGTATACGACGTGGCACTCGAATGGTCAGAAGCGCATGCAGGTGCAATACGTGAACGGATTGCAGCAGGGACCCTTGCAGCAGTTTGACGAGAGCGGCGCGATGGTGCGCAGTGTCGATCAGGTTGACGGCGTGCCGCAGCCGATGCCGGGTGGAAGGGTCGTCGATTAAGGATGTCTCCCTTTTTTTGAATGGGGCAGGGGCGGCCGATAACCTACATTTCGAGCAGAAAGAGTTCACTTTTTCACGACCAAGGCGCCTGTGAGTTCTGGACGGCAGATCGAGATCTCGCTACCGTAACGCCGGGAAATGTGCGTCTGGGGGCGCAAGCGGGGTGACCTTCGCGGTCATGCGGGTTTAATCAGAAAACGCGGCGCGACAAGCTGGCAGGCGGCATGCTTTTTAATTCCATTCATTTCCTGATTTACCTTCCGATCGTGACGGTGCTTTACTTTGCGCTGCCGTTTCGCATCCGCGGATTTCTGCTGCTCGGTGCCAGTCTCTATTTCTACGGGGTTTATTCGATCCCGCTCAGTTCGCTGATGATCGGCTCCACTGTTCTCGATTATTACATGGCGCAGTTCATCGAGGACACTCCGGATCGGCGGAAGAAAAAGATGTTCCTGGCGTGCAGCGTGGTGGGAAACCTCGGTACGCTGGCGGTGTTCAAGTACGCCAATTTCTTCAATGACTCGCTCGCGATGGTGCTGGGGGAGCATCCCTGGCCGGTCCTGCACCTGGCGCTGCCGATGGGCATTTCGTTTTATACCTTTGAATGCCTGTCGTACACGATCGATGTTTATCGGGGCGAGTACAAGGCGCGGCGGAGTCTCATTGAGCTGGGGCAGTTCGTCACGTTCTTCCCGCACCTGGTGGCCGGTCCGATCATGCGGGCGAAGGACTTCATTCCGCAGTTTTCCGAAGTGCATCAGCCGAATCTGGAGCGCATGCTCAGCGGCGCGCTGCGGTGCGTGTGGGGATTGCTGAAGAAACTGTTCATTGCCGATCCGATGGGACGCCTGGCGGCCACGGTTTTCGGCAGCGATATCGATCCGGTGTCGGCGGCGAATTTCAGCGGTTGGGCGTGTCTGCTGGCGACGTATGCCTTTGCGCTGCAGATTTATTGCGATTTTTCGGCCTATTCGGATATCGCGATCGGCGCGGGACGGATACTCGGTTTTCGCCTGATGGAGAATTTTGATTCACCTTATCTGGCACTGTCCATCCGTGATTTCTGGCGGCGGTGGCATATTTCGCTGTCGACGTGGCTGCGCGATTATCTTTATGTGCCGCTGGGGGGAAACAAGCGCGGGCCGCTGCGCACCTATATCAACCTGATGGCGACGATGCTGCTCGGCGGATTGTGGCACGGGGCGGCGTGGACCTTTGTGATCTGGGGCGGCCTGCATGGCGCGTATCTGGCGTTTGAAAGGTGGACAGGAATTGATCGCGCCGAGCCGAAGCAGATGGGCATGGGCGAAAAGATTTTGCGCTGGCTGATTACCTTTCACCTGGTTTGCCTGGCGTGGATTTTCTTCCGCGCGGTGAGTGCGGCGCACGCGTGGGAGATGATCACGCGAATCTTTACGCTGGCGGACGGCGAATCGATTTCGGCGGCACCGGCGGCGCTGATGCTGTTGCTGGTGGCCGCGCAGTTGTGCAAGCGGCATTTCGACGTGATGGCGGCCGCGCTGCGCCGGCCGGCGGTTTCGCGCTGGGCGGTGTATCTTTGTCTGGCGCTGCTGGTGCGGATCATGTCGTCGGGCACGTCGCCGGAATTCATTTATTTTCAGTTTTAGATTGGTGACTCTTGAAAGACACGCTATCCACATTTCCGACGCCGTTTGCCAAGCCGCAATGGCATGAGCGCACAGCGGGGTGGAAGCGGCGCGTCCTGCGGGTCATCGGGCGCGATGTGCTGCTGCTGATCCTTTTCCTCGCAGTTGGTGAACTGGCGGTGCGGATGCTCGCGCCGGGCTATAAGCAGTTCATTTACTCGGACACGGTGACCGGCGGACATCCGCACGTGTTCAATTCGCTCGGATTGCGTGAACGGGAGTTTCCGGTCACGCGTCCCGATGGCGAGGCGCGCATCCTGTGTCTGGGCAATTCGGTCACGCGCGGTACGGGCATCGCGCAGGAAGATACGTATCCCAAGCAACTGGAGCAGATGTTGGGGAAGTCGGGGTCGCCGGGGACTTTCGTCATCAATGGCGGCGGTGAGGGACAATCGACGGATCGTGCGATTGCGTTCATGGAGACCACCGGACTGGAGATGAACCCGTCCGAGGTAATCTTCGGTTTTTCGCCTTCGATGCTGGGTGTCATCGCGCGGCAGCAGGGCGGAGAAGTGGCGCGGCATGCGGAACAGGATCGGGGGGCGAAGCCGCGGCCTCCGGGTCAGGACATGCGTTCGGTGGGGAAGCGTATACTGCTGGGTTCGTATCTTTATGCGTTCCTCAATGCCAATGCGCGTACCGTGCTGTATCGGCTGGGTGTGTTGCGCGATCGGCTGGACGTTCCGAAGGGGGCGATCTTCGCCTATGCCTTTAATACGCCCGGAGTCGAAGTGGCGATGGTGGAGGATGCCTATGCGGAACTTAAGGCCGGGTTGGCGCAACTCCGTGACCTGACCGGTCAGCGCGGCATCCGGCTTACGGTACTGGGAATTCCGCCGCGGTTTGAGATCAGCACGCTGCCGGAGGATAACGAGCGGGGGTTGGAACTGCGCAGGATACGCATTCGGCCGCTGGCGCGGCTGGCCGAATACTGTCAGGAGCTTGGCATCAATTATGTGGACGTCACTCCGGCGCTGCACGAGGCGCGGCAGCAGATGGTGGAAGGAAAGCGGGCGTGGGATGATTTGTATGTTCCGCAGGATTTCACGCACCTGAATGCGACGGGGCAACGCGTGATCGCGGCAACCTTGCTGGAAAGCCTGCGGCAGGGCAAGGAAACCACTGCCCGCGCGGCGGTGGAGGTCAAGGCCGCGAGCGCGAATCTTGAACCATGAAGCATGCGGGGCGGCCTTTGGTGCACAAAGGACCGCCCCGATTGCTTGATCCAAGGAATCGCCGTGCCATGTATCAGTCAGTGCTCACCGGCGATCATGCCAGGGTCATCAACCCGCGCCGTTGTCGTCGTCGCCGGGGGTGTCATCAAATTCGATAAGCTGTCCACGGATTTCACCGGCCGGGTTCAGCTCTGTATGCAGGTTGAAATAAAGAACTCCCGCACGCAGTGCGTCGAGCGCGGTTTGCCGTCCGGAGAATTCAAAATCGGCTTCGGTTACCGTGACGTTGATCGTCACCACGCCATCGGACTCAACGACATGTTCGGTCAGGTGGAGCACGATGTCGCCGGCGACGCCCACATTACCCATATGAATGTGCGCGGTGGTCACCGGCCCGGTCAATCCCGATGCCCTGACCTGGACGACAAATTCGTCATTCGCCGTGACGCCCACGGAACCCGTGCCGGTGCCCGAACTGGCGACGGGCGGCATTTCCTGTGCGCCATCCAGCGTGGCCTCAAACAATGCCACCAGGTCTTGCGGCAGGTCGCCGTTGTCGTTTCCGTTATCGTCATCATCGCTATCGTCGGCCGCTAGAATCTGCCCGCGAATCTCGCCGCCGGGATTGGCCGCAGTGTGCAGATTGAAATAGAGCTGCGCCATGAAAAGATCGGTCACGGTCGCGATGTCGGGAATATCTGTTCCCAGGACGATCGTCGTACTGATCGTCACCACGCCGTTCACTTCCTGAATGAAGTTGGATAGATCAAAGAGGACATCGCCCGGCTCGCCGGCCGGCGCGTTGTGAATGTGCGCGGCAGTCACCGGCCCGGAAAGCCCGGACGCGGTTACTTCGACGATTAGTTCAAGTTGGTTGTTGGTCAGCGTGGCCGTGCCCTGACCCGTGCCCTCGGTTACCACGGGAGGGGTCTCCTGCGCACCGTCAAGTGTGGCGGTGAAGAGCGTCGTGTCATCTACGCCGTCATCATCATTGCCGTTGCCATCATCGTTCCCATTGTTATTGCCGTTGTCATTGCCATTGCCGCCGCCGCCCACCATGGGGCATCCCGTAGCGAGTAGTCCCAGGACCATCAGAAGCCATATTGAGTTTCGGTTCATGTTATTTCCTTTATGGAGTTTTCCCGTGAGTGGTGGCCGCACCATCGCACCCGGTACAACGGGGGTATTGTAGGTGCGCCCCGCGTATCGAAAAGGTCTGGATGACTGCCAGCCCCGCCATTTTTACTTTTCAAGCACGCCGAACAGTGGCGAACAACTCGTATTAACCGGGACGGCACTTTTTGATTCGCACACGGTACCCTTGATTTCGTGGGCCGTGTACAATTCCCGCCCGGCGATAAGATGCCGCCCTTTCCATGCGGCGGACTTAGGACTAGTTCGGAATCCCCGTAGTCCGGTCGACGTAACGGCCGGTTGGAAACTCGATACCGGATAGCTACATGTCACGAACCGGCACCACCATTGCACCGAAACGCAGCGGCACGATTACTTACAAAGACAGCGGGGTGGACGTTCACGCCAACACGCGCTGGGTGTCGGCCATTGAGCGGGCGCTGCGGAGCACTTATGGACCACGCGTGCCGAAGCAGCGGCACGGCGGTTTCGCGGGGCTGTTCCGGCTCGATTACGACGAACAGCTTTTCCGGCGGAACTATCGCAAGCCCATGCTGGTGGGTTGTACTGACGGGGTGGGCACCAAAGTGCTTATCGCCGTCGAAATGAACAAGCTCGATACCATCGGTATCGACCTCGTCGCGATGAACGTTAACGATTTGATTGTCTGCGGAGCGGAGCCGCTGTTCTTTCTCGATTATCTGGCGACTCACAAGCTCGACCCGCAGCGTCTGCTCGCAGTGGTCGAAGGGATTGCGGCGGGTTGCCGCGAGTCCGGGTGCGCTTTGCTGGGTGGTGAAACGGCGGAAATGCCGGCGATTTATCGCAAGGATGAAATTGATCTGGCTGGGTTTGCGGTGGGCGTCGTGGAATATGGCCGGGTGATCGACGGGCGGCAGGTGCGTCCCGGCGATGTCATCATCGCGCTTCCGTCCAGCGGCGTGCATTCGAACGGTTATTCACTGGTACGACGGCTGGTGGCGGACAGGCAGTGCAAACTGGAGACCCATTACGAAGAACTTGGCGAGTCGCTCGGCGAAGCGTTGCTGCGACCCACGCGGATTTACGTCCGCGCTATACAGGCCGTACTGAATGCCTATCCGCGCACGCGCGTCATCAAGTCGATGGCGCACATTACGGGTGGCGGACTGAAGGAAAACATGGCGCGGGTGCTGCCGGAGAACTGCGACGCAGTGATTCAGAGATCATCCTGGGCCCCGCCGCCGATCTTTTCGTTCCTGCAGAAGCTGGGCACGACCAAGACGGAAATGTTCAAGGTGTTCAACATGGGAATCGGCTTCGTGCTCGTCGTTCGACCGCGTAACGTCGCGGGCGTCATGGACGTGCTACGTGACGCCGGAGAGACACCTTTCCGCTGCGGCGTGGTGCAGCGCGGCGCGCAGCGCGTGCAGTTGGTGTAGGTGGCCCGGCATTGCCAATTCAACTCGCATTTGATAAAATGCGGGTGAATTCGGGAAATATCGCCATCGGTGATATGCCTGAAAATCGCTTGTTTTGCAGGCTTTTTGTGCGGAAAAAATTTGTAACCATTCTGGCTTTGCTAGGCTTCGCGGCGTTGGCTTCGGGCATCAGCTTTGCCGCGCACATGCGGCAGGAAAGCTGCCATGAGCATGACCATTCCACACCGGAGACTCCACATTCTCCTTCTGAATGCCCCGTCTGCCAGGGTTTGACGGCCTCCTCAACCGCGCTGGTCGGCGGAACGATAGTCGTGGTTGCACCGGTCGAGGCGACGGCCGCATGGTCCCTGGCTTCGGTCGCAGCGCCGCTTTCGCGGTTGATCGAATCACCCGCATCTCCCCGCGCACCTCCAACGATTTAAGACTGCATCGTACATCGTCATAGCTGGTCGGTTCATGTGCACGCTTGATTGGCGCGCACGCTGAGCCACCGTGGGCTGCTCCTGCGCGATCGTTACTGCGCCGCAATCGGCGAATGGCCGGCGCTTGCGCAGGTAGTCCACAATCCCGATGTCACTTATCTGACAAGACAGGTGCCTATGCGCCATCGCTGCGCCTTTACATTGATTGAATTGCTGGTGGTGATTTCGATCATCGCGCTGCTGATCGCCATGCTGCTCCCGTCGCTTGGGCGGGCGCGGCATCAGGCGAGATCGGCGGTATGCCTGAGCCATCTGCGTTCCGTTGGCGTCAGTTTGTATTCGTACGCGAACGAGAACCGCGACCGGATGCCCGGCGCGGGACTGGGGCACGGTGGTTCAGGCAGCGATGTGCAAGGCGCATGGTTCTACCTCTTACGGAAACTGCACGGCGATGATCTTGCGCCGCGCTGCCCTTCTGATGAGAGTGAGTACTGGGACGTGGGATTTCCGCCGGACAATGTGCTGCGGCGCGTCAGCTATGGCATCAACTACTACACGGCCGGGCGCATCGGAAAACGCCTGCCCATCAACAAACTGAGCAATTTCCGAACTCCCGCGGCCACCATCTGGCTTGGGGAGCTTGCGGAAAAAGGACCGTTTGCCGTGGCGGATCACGTGCATCCTGAAACATGGTTTTCCAATCCGAAACCGCTGGCGTCGCAGGAGCTGCAATTGGAGCGGCATCTGAAGCGTTCCAATTATCTGCTCCTTGATGGCCACGGACAAAACATGGTGTTTGAGGATACGTACAGCATCAACAAACCGGCGAGCAGGTTTCCCACCATTGCATGGATTCACAACAAGTGGGATCCGCTGGTGGCGCGGTGACGGCTCGATGATTTTTCAACCAGTCGCCCGCCGTTCTTGCGGGTCGGGCATTTAGAAAGAAGCGAATAATTATGCGAAATGCGAGTTGCAAAAGGATCGGCGTGATTGTGTTTGCGCTGGCTGCACAGCGCGGGGTTGTACTGGCGCAGCACCACGATGACGACTTTATCGTCGGTCGAACCGGTGCCGGACAGCTGGCCGTCGAGTTTGATTTTGATGAGAACCCGGTGTTGCCTCCCGTGCAGGGACTGCTGAATGGGTTCGCTCTGGATGAGCCGGGATTCATGACGCTCAGCGCGGACGAGCCGACGGAGGATTTTTTCACACTGGCCGACGGGGCGAGCATTGTCTTCGAAGTGGTCTTACTCTCGCCAGTTCTGTCGGCGTGGTCACCGGGATTCCTGTCACGATTGGATCAACCGGGCGAGCAATGGGT
>CAZKIN010000140.1:1945-9728 GCA_964552515.1 uncultured Phycisphaeraceae bacterium | reverse complement strand
GCGGCATCGCTTAACCCGGGGTGGAGGCGGACATTGATCGTTCCGGTAGCGGCCACCGGCGTATCCGAACCCTGGAAACGATATACGGGTCGAACGTCTTCGATATTGGGGTCGGCCGCAACCAGCGCACGCTTGCTGGCCGCCTTTGGATCAACGCGAAGCATTTTTGTCCGCGCCTTGGGAGCATGAGGAAAATCTTCCAACTGTCCGATGGGCGCCACGGTCCGCGACTGCACCGCCAACTTGGAGCTGTTCACATCGCGGAACGTCACCGCGACTTCGTTATCAGACTTGACGACTGATATTTTCGTGCCGTCCCGGCGTACCACGACGCGCTCACCAGCCTGCGCGGTTGCTCCTGAAGAACTGACCAGGATCGCCATGACTAATGCCGAACCCATGAACCCGTATTTCCGCATGAAACCCCGCATCTTCATCAGTACCTCTGGAATAACGGCCTTATTTTCCACGACATTGGCGGCAGGCCATCAACCTGACAGCCACCGATGGATCGTGAGTCTTTGCCACCGATTTCGATCCAGCGACCGAATGCTTCACGGGTTTCCGCAGCGGGCGCAGCCGCAGCGATTCTCCGCCGTGGACACTTGCTTGGAACCCGATTTTCGGTCGGCCATACCCGATTGGCATTCTTGGGCTGCCCAGCTAGCCTGTCAAGCTACATGTAGCCATTCAATTGGTGGTTGGTCGTGCGTATCCGAGGGGAGTGGGTTCCTGTAACCGGCGTGAGCATCACATGTTCGCTCCCGAACCACTCTACTTTGACACTTCGAACCAGGTTTTAAGCCGACGAGTCGCCGGAAAACTCATGGCATGTCCAGTCGATGTATGCCAAGACCGGATCAGGCCCCTCGCGTATCGCTGTTTGGAATTTGTTCGAGGTATGGGTATCGAGCAACAGTGCCAGGCCCTGGACTTATCCAAGCGGTCGGTTTCCGGATTGATTGGTGAAAATACTGCGAGTATTGCCGCAGGTCGTTTTGGTGGATGGCGAGCAGGCTGCCAATTCGCGCCGGACAGGCCGTCATATTGTCCGATTCGCCGAAGGACCACGGCATACGCAGGACGACCAAAATTCAATTTGTACGTTGAGAACGGGGGTATTTGGTGAGGCAATCGAATCCGAAGAAGACGTGATAAACCCCTATTGCCTGTTTTCTGCAAGAAAAACGCAACTTGTTTGTTCGAAATCGTCATGCGGCGACGATTGTCGAAGTCCTTTGGATATCTGGCACGTAAACTGCCATCCATTTCTTGGCCTTGGCGCCGTTTCCTAACTTTCGGTGCCACGGATGCTGGGTTTCCGAACACTGGTTGCGGAATTGGCAACATGGGTAATTTGCCTTTCACGGGATTGTGGCGCGGTTGAATCCAGTACCGTGAAGGTAACGAATAAAACAGATGTGGGAAATTAAGCAAACAGGACACATAGAAGTACGTAGAACAGTAGTAGCGAAATCGTGGTCGGTCCGCAGGCCGTAGTTGGTAGAGGCGGTTGGCGGAAAAACGCGAATTCAAGGATGGAAAAATGCAACACCGTATCGTGACCACGCCGGCGGAATCAAAACCTACGAGCGGGGTACGACCGCAAGGATTGCGGAACTCTAACAGAAGGGGACGAAAGATGGCGACCAAAGCTATGGGAATGCAAAAATGGCGGGCAGCACCGCGCAAGCCGGCCAAGCTGGTCGATTATGTGGACAATGCGGAACTGCGGCGACGCGGTCGCGCCGAAATTCTAATCGAAAATGCGGAGGCGATGCTCGACAATCCGTCACCCGCTTCACGTGACGATGAGCAGGTTCTGTTTCGCGCGCTTCATGCGTGCGGCTACGCACTTAACCACTTGGAGCGGGGGCGTGCCGCAGGACGAAGTTCGCGCCAACTGAAAGCGATGCATGAGCGGATCATGGCCGAGTTGGTCAACCGGAACATGGGGTTGATTTACGATATGCGGCGGCGCACACGTGTGGCCGGCGTCGATGTGGATGACCTGATGAGCGAAGGATTGTGGACTCTTTACCGCGCGGTGGTCAGTTTTGATCCCTGGCGCGGATTCCGCTTCAGTACGTACGCCTGTACGTCAATCCTGCGTGGCTTCTTGATGTTGACGCGCCGCCGTCAGCGCCAGTTGGAGCAGATCAACCGCATTGGCGAGGGTCAACTCAACATGCCGCAAATCGGCGGTGGTCCGGATCTGCAGACGCAAATGCGGATCGACCGTTTGAACACGCTGCTTTCCGAAAATCGGGCGGGATTGACACCCACTGAGCGATTCGTCATCGAGCGTCGCTTGATGCAT
Organism: uncultured Phycisphaeraceae bacterium; assembly: GCA_964552515.1. Lineage (GTDB taxonomy): Bacteria > Planctomycetota > Phycisphaerae > UBA1845 > UBA1845 > JACQXM01. The sequence goes on along the minus strand of CAZKIN010000140.1, from coordinate 7,408 downwards.
GACCCCGGTGTCAAGGCGGACACGCTGGAGTCGATCGGCGAAATGTTCGAATTGAGCAAAGAACGCATCCGGCAAATCCAGGTTTCGGCGCTGGGCAAGCTCCGTGGAGCACTGCTGAGTGCTGAGGCGGATGGAGCCGATGAAGGTGCGCTGGATACGAATGACCTTCTTGCCGGTGATCTGGTCGGTGTCAGTTCAGGCGAAAGTTGGAACCTGTCTGAATCGACTCGCGGTTTCGCCCGCGGCGATCTGCAGGTTGAATTCGTCACGCCGGTGGGTGACGGACCGGGTGCTTCACGACCTCCGGTCGGCACGCGGGATGGCAAAACACGCAAAGCAGGCTGACGGATAGTTGATCCGGCCTGCAAGTATAAAATCCTACCTCCAAAGGTTTGTAGCGCGAAAAAACCGCCGATCCGAATGGGTCGGCGGCTTTTTTTGTTGCGAAGGCCGCCACAGAAATATCTAATCCCGACGACCCGGCTGGTCCGGCGGACGATTTCGGATAGGCTTTGATCATTCTCCCGTCCGACCGGGTGCGTCGCAGTGGTGTTCAGGTATTGACCGAGCGAGAATTCAGGAATGTCGCGACGTGTATCGGTGCAACGACGGCAGGATGCGCAGCCCGCGCCGTCGGTGTCCGATTCCTTCGCCGCCGCCGGTGTTGAAGGGAGCGGGGTGTTCCGCGCTCCCGATGGGAGCATCGCACCGGGGGTTTTCTGGTCGATCTGTGCTGGTGCCGCCGCGCTGCTCGCCTGGACGTCGATTTACGCCGCACTCGACGAACAAATTGTTAATGTCTTGACCTATCGTTTGCACAAGGTGGATGCCCCCAAGCTCTGGGGATCGCTTTTCGTATCGTTTCTCCCGACACTGCTGATTGTCGCCGTTACCGGCGTCCAGATCCGCCGGGCCCTGAAAGTACCCGATCCGCGGGTGACATTTCTCACCGGCCAGCTTCCCGGTCGGCCCTGGCGGCTGATCATCGGGTCGGCAAGTCTGGTGGCCGTCGGGCTCGCCTGGCAATGGGGGCTGACGCCGCAGCTCTGGCTGGTCGGCCTCAGCTTCATTCTGATGGGCTGGCTGGTCGGAGTGCTTGGTCGGCCGGGGCTGGCCCGGTCGCAATGGCTGGAACGTCCCTCGACGTTCATCCTGGTGCTGGCGATCGTCGTATTCACTTTCTGGCAGATCGTGCAGCAAGTGGACTTCTGGCAACACTTCATGCTCGGTTACGCCGATTTTGGCTTCTTCACCACGGAGTTGGAACATTGCCTGCCCTGGAAGGACGTCGGCCCGGCGCGATTCTCTGATACGCGTCTTGGCTATCACTCCGTATTCATGTTTTACCTGCTCGTCCCGTTCTACATGCTGGCGCGTTCACCGGTGTTCCTGATGGTGGTTGGTCCCCTGGTCCTGAATGTCAGTGCATTGGCGTTCTATCTGCTCGCGCGTGACCGGGCCGGATCACGAGCGGCCGGACTGCTCGCCGGGCTCGCGTGGCTACTATTGCCCTCCATCTCGCGCTTGCCTTCCTCGAATACCTACGGCTTTCAGTCGATCTATCTGGCGGTGCCGTTCCTGGCCTTCTGCTTCGTGCAGGCGATGCGTGGCCGGTGGACCATTTCGCACTTTTGTCTGGCCGGAGCTTTGCTTTGCGAAGAAACGGTCTGCGGCGTGTCGCTGGGTTGGGGCGCCTATTTGACGATCTGGGGCGGTCGGCGGCGCGATGGTGTCATCATCATGGCACTTTCGGTGGCCTATCTGATTCTCTGCACCAAGTTTCTGATTCCCGCCTTTACACCGAAAGGGGAATACACCCGGCTCATGCTCTTCGGGGAATTGCACCCGCTGGTGATCTGGGAGCGTCTGACCCGTCCGCGCGTCGGTTGGTATGTGGCCGCGCTGCTTGTTCCCTTTTTTCCGGCGATCTGGACGCAGTGGCGGCTGCTGCTCGTCGCGCTGCCCACGCTTTTCCTGGTTTGTCTGTTACAGCAGAACGACTATCTGAACATCAAGTACTGGCACCAGAGTTCCATGCTTCCGGTTTTCTTCACCGCGGCGGTGCTGGGAGCGACCGTCCCGCGTCACACGGTTGAGGCGAAGGCACGCCGCGCGCTGAGCCTCGGTTCACTCCTCGGGCTTCTGATGACGGTGCTGCTGTTCCACCACTGGATGGGTAGTTCTCCCATGTCGCAGGCGGATCGCATTTATCAGGCGGATCCCCGCTTAAGCCTCCCCGATCCCAAGCAGGATGTGGTCTACTGGGTGCACCAGCGTTTCCGACCGGAAGAGGTCGAAGTGTTGGCCACGGAGCGCATGGCCGCGCACTTCATTGAGTATCGTATGGTCTACCCGGCGGCGACGGCCGGGCTCACCATCACGCAGGACCGCCCGACTCTGCTCATCGTGGATCGCGGAGATTTATGGGACAAGATACTGGTGGAGAATTACCTTGCCGAATTCCTACAGCAGGCGCTCGATGCCGGATTTAATCCCATTCATGAAGCCGGGGACGTGGTCATTCTGGAACGCAACACCGGCCATGTCGGCACGGAAAGTGTCAATGATCAGTCATAGAGGTCGGACGACGATCGCCTTGGGCGTGGTCGGACAATAAAACTGGCAAACCCCGCATCCGACGCAGGCATCAAGCACTTCCGGCGGACCGTCACCTGTGAATCGTATGGCCACGCTGCCGATCGGACAGCGATCCACACACAGCGTGCAATCCTCGCCCGCGGTGCGCACGCACAGCGCGTCGTACACTTCGGCCATCCCCATGTGAATGCCGCGCGGGTTCAGCAGCGGCAGCAGCGCGCCGCTTGGGCAGACGTGCGTACATTGCAACCCTTCACACACCACGCAGGGCGAGTCGTCCGCATTGATCACCGGGGTACCGGCGGCCGGCGTATCGCCGCCCATCGGAAAAATGCAATGCGCCGGGCAGACCTCCACGCACTTGCCGCAGCGCTGACAGGCGTTGAGAAATTCGTCTTCCGCGATCGCGCTCGGCGGTCGCAGGTAATTGCGCGCTACCGGCATCGGAATTCTTTTCTCCAGAAAATCAGCCACCGGTCGCAGCGCGCGACCAAGTGCCTGACGAAAGAATTCCCGGCGCGGAGTTTCGGACATGGGCAATGAATTCTATGGGGGCAGCGCGGATCGGCGAACCCGCTACTGCAACTCTTTCGGCATCTTGAAATCCGCAATAAACACTTGCGCTTCGTCCAATCCGCCGCGCTTCGACGTCCACATCAGACGCTTACCGTCCGGACTGAATACCGGCAGTCCGTCGAAATCCGCATCAAACGTGACACGCTCAAAACGCTCGCCGCGCGGAGTCGTCAGATAAAGATCATAATTCGGCTTTTCGCCACGCGAATAGGCACCGTGATCGGCCTGCGTGAAGATGATCCACTGGCCCGACGGGTGCCAATAGGGACACCAGTTGAAGATCGAATTATCCGTGATCGCCCGATCGTCGCTTCCGTCCGCATTGATCAGCCGCAGTTGCAGATTCTGTTTCCCATCGTTTCGGCGGTCCGCGCGATACAGGACCTGCGAACCGTTGGGGGAAAAGAATGGTCCACCGTCATATCCGACCGCCTGCGTAAGCCGTCGCGGATTGCCGCCGTCGGAATCCATGATATAGATTTCCAGATCGCCGTCACGCTGCGAAGTAAAGACAATTTGCTTGCCGCCCGCCGAGTAAGCCCCTTCGGCGTCATATCCCGGCGCATCGGAAAGTCGTTTCAAGTCGCTGCCGTCGGGGTTCGCTTCGAAAATGTCCATGTGCGCGTTGAAGTCCCATTCATACCCTTTGCCTTCCTTGGAAGGTTTTGGTTGATCCACGTTGGGGTCCAGATGGCTCGATGCAAAGATGATCTTCCGTCCGCCGGGATGAAAATACGCACAAGTACACGCACCCTTGCCGGTGCTGACTAGCTTCGGCGCGCCGCCGCCTAGATCCATCACATAAATCTGATAGTCCTGTTGACCCTCCGGTGTCGCCTGAAAAATGATGCGCTGTCCATCGGGCGCGAAGTACGCTTCACCGGCATTCTTGAATCCCATGTCGGAGAAAGTGAGCTGTTGAATGTTACTCAAGAAGCGCGCTTCCGGTCGATTCGCGCAACCGGTCAGCATCGCGAACGACGCCGGAGCAAATACCAACCACCATGCAAACCTGCGACCAACCATCATGTTACACTCCGGAGAAAAAGCCGTGCCCGATTCCGATGGTGCATCGGGTCAGGCGTGATGACACGCTTTGCCCGCCGATTTCCCGCTGCGTTTGAGCTATCGGCGGTTCTCGCGCACCATGGATTATTGTTTTCACGCTACCAAGGTGCGTGGACAGTGGCAAGCCGACCGCAGCCTTTCCGGCATCGACGATCGGCCTGGTTCCTTTTACGATGCCGCGATGTAAGTTGAAAGTCCTGATCATTCGCTGGAATCATTCATGAAACTCAGCTATGCCCAGATCGTCGCGGTATTGGCCGCATTGTTCGCCGCCAACGTCTGTTACCACCTGCTGGGCAAACACGTCGGCCAGTCCCAGGGCCCCTCGTGGTTCGCCGCCGGTTGCTCGGATCAGGCTGAATCCGGAGGAGCAAACTGCGCCGCCGTTCTGCAAAGTCCCTGGAGCTATTGGCCGCCAAAGCACCCAAACGAATCCCCGGCCCGCCCCCACGTACCGGTGGCGTTTCTCGGACTGGTTTACTATGGAATTCTCACGGTCTGGTTCATCGGCATCGGCAGTCCTTCCCGATCGCGCCGCTGGCTGCACGTTCTCCCCATGCTCCTTATCATCATGGGCATCGTCGCGTCGGTGATGTTCCTTTACGTCATGTTCACCAAGCTCGACCAGTGGTGTCCCTGGTGTGTCGTAACGCATGCGCTCAACGCAATCATCGCCATCTGTGCTGTACTCATGTGGCCGCGCAAGGTTGACTCCGCAGTCAGTTCGCCGGAACCTGCGCTGCCGGCGCATCCCACCTGGCAGCTTGCGTTGGTCACGATCATTGGCTGCGGACTCGTGCTCTTCGGCTTCAACAAGATGCAAGCCCATATGAAAGTCGCCCGCGAGCTGGAAATCAGAAATTACATGCTCGAGCGCTACGTCGATACCTACAAGCAACTTACCGCCGACGGCCGGGCCTTCTTCGTCAAATGGCAGTCCACTCCGCAAACACCGATCACCCTGCGCGAAGACGACCCCAAGCGCACCGGTGCCGAGGACCTGGCCCACACCTTTGGCATCATTGTTTACAGTGACTTCGGCTGTCCGATGTGCCGCACCGTGGCCGAGCGCCTCGAAAAACAGGTTCAGCCGCTTTTCGGCGGGAACCTGCTCGTCTGGTTCAAGCACTATCCGCTCGACACCACCTGCAACCCGCTGACCAGCGAACTCAAACATCCCCACGCCTGCGATGCCGCGCGCATGGCCGAAGCCGCGCGCGT
>CAZKIN010000140.1:0-1845 GCA_964552515.1 uncultured Phycisphaeraceae bacterium | reverse complement strand
CGAATCTTGCGAATCACCGCAACTGATTCGTGCGGGATAAGAATCAAATCCGGCATCCACGGCTGCTCTTCGCGTGTGCAGTGGTAGAGTTCCTCCGGCTTATGCACGGCCGTAAACAGGGCGATGCGCCGGCCCGCAGGGTCAACCGCCTGACACTCCGGACCCAGCAATCGCGCCCGCAACTCATCGCGCAGCGACTCATAGTCATCCGGCGAAACAATGCCGCAGGGCTGGCGTCCGCGCAGGTTGATGTACAAGAATCCCGCCATCCCCGCGTGCATGACGCACGCCCGCGTCCGCGTGAAATCCACCGCCAGATCATGCAGAATGTCGCCGCTGCGATAGAACTTTCGCGTGCGCCCCAGCAAGCGATCGACAATATGCTGCCCGCGCGTGGTACTCCGAGCGCCTGCGCCCCCGAGTGACAGATAGCCCCATTGCTGCAGCAGATGGTTCGGCTGCACTTTCCCTTCCAGGCTGCCGTGACCGTGATCTGACACAATCATCACCGCCGCATCGTGCTTTGTGGCATAGTCGACCAGGTCGCCCACCGCGCGATCGCACTCCGCGAAACACTGTTTCACCATGTCGCGCCGCGCCGGACGTCGATCCGCCCAGCGTGGATCAATATATTTCCACGTCTTGTGCTGGAGATTGTCCACCAGCTTGAACACCACCATCAGCGCGTCCCAGCCGTACCGATCGCCCAGGTACGTGGTCATCGCAGTTCCCTGGTGAAAGCTCCGCGACATATAGTCGACATTCCGCGCAAAGAGGGCGTCGCCGCCGAATGTCTTCCGCCGCCATTTGCTGCGCAGGGTCGGATCAGGCCAGCGGTTCACGATGTCGCTCTTCAATTCCAGCGGGAAAACAAACTCGCTGTTCACGCCCGGCGTTTCAAAGCCACTGACCAGAAAACCATTCACCGGAAACGCGGGAAACGTCATCGGCACGTTCACGCTGCCGATCTTCGAACCGCGCTCACCGAGAATGTGCCACAAGTTGCGCACATGGCGCAGCGAATAGGTGCTGTTGAAACTGAGCCGGTTGGTGAGCGGATCGTAGCGCTCAAAATCCAGAATGCCGTGCCGACCCGGAGTTTTGCCGGTTAGAAATGTCGTCCACGCGGCCGGGGTGATCGGCGGCGTCGTCGAGCGCAGGGGACCGCTCGCGCCGCGATCGACCAGATCCTTCAACCGTGGCATCCGTCCTTCGGCCATGAGCGGGTTGAGTACATCAAACGTCGCCCCGTCCAGCCCGATGATCAAAATGCGCTGCGCCGCGGAGGAGAAGTCGCGGGACGGAACGTCAGGGTGCTTTGAACTCTCGTGGCTCATGCGTGGCCTATTATACTCGCCCTGGAGCACATTGTGCACTGCCGCGACATCATGTTTGGTAACGCCTACGCGGCGCCTCATTAAGGCCGGCACATGTAAACATCATAGCGCACCGTTCTTCCCGCGATTTCGAAATCCGGCTTGTCCAGCGGTGGCGTCTGCCGATGCCGTTTCACCACCACCCGCTTTCGGGCTGTACCTCGTGCAACCTGCAGCAACTCCGCCGCATCCTCATCCGCGCCCACCAGCGCGCGGCACACCCGAATCTCCCGGCCCTCTAAAGCTGTTTTCTTCCGCGATGGAAACATCGGATCAAGATAGACCACGTCCGGCCGGACGGCCTCGTCGATGGTTTGCAAATAGCCGCGCGCATCCGCCTGCACGAATTGCAGGCGACTCATAATGGTCAGTAATCCGCTGTCCGGTGATTCCCGTGCCCGCCGCATGCCATGCTCCAGCAGCGCAAAAAGAACCGCCGAACGTTCGACGCCCGTTACCCGGCAACCCA
>CAZKIN010000139.1:0-9730 GCA_964552515.1 uncultured Phycisphaeraceae bacterium | reverse complement strand
TCTGGCTGCCACGCACTTGTCATCATCGGCCGTCGCGCCGAGAGTGTGCGTTATCTGTCACCATCGAAGATTTATCGGACCCCGTGACTTCACGAAATTCAGGACCATCCGCCGCACCGCCAGTGCCACACGTTTGTCACTCTACATCGCGCCTCGCCGCAGGGTGCGCACAGGTGGTGTTTGGGTGGCGCACAGCGGCGCCCCAGGTGGTGGAACTTCCGCCCCCCCGTGCCACGCGTTGGCTATTTCCGTTCAATGGTGCGACTATCAGCCGATGAATTCGATTCTCTCGACCTGCGGAATCATGCCGATTTCGTGCCCGCGGCGCAGCAGCTCGCGGATCGCGCGCTTCCCGATGTCGCCGTAGTCGATGGTCCAGTGGTTGACGTACATGCCGACGAACTTGTCGGCGAGGTCGCGGCCCATGTCCCGCGCATATTGCAGCGCGTGCTCGACCGCTTCGCGGCGGTTTTCCAGGCTGTATTCGATGCTTTTTTTCAATATGGCCGTCACTTCGGCCATCGCCTCCGCACCGAGTGACCGACGAATGGCATTACCTCCCAGCGGCAGGGGCAGACCTGTCTGCTCCTTCCACCACGCGCCGAGATCGACCACGCAGTGCAGCTTGCGGTCCTGAAAGGTCAGCTGTCCCTCGTGAATAATGAGTCCCGCATCCACTTTTCCCGAGGCCACTTCGTCAATGATCCGGTCGAACATGATGACACGGTGCTGACACGTTCCCCGGCCGAGCAGGAGGTTCAGCGCAAGGAATGCCGTGGTCATTTCTCCGGGAATGGCGATGGTCTTGCCGCGCAGGTCCGCGACCTTCATCGGCTGCCGCGTGACCACCATCGGCCCGTATCCGTCGCCCATGCTGGCGCCGCAGTGGGTGAGCGCATACATGTCCGCGACGAAGGGATAGGCGTGAATGCTGATGGCGGTGATGTCCAACTCGCCGCGCCGGGCGCGCTCGTTAAGCGTTTGAATGTCCTGAAGCACGTGCTCGAAAGACCAGCCGCGGGTGTCGATCCGGTTGGCGGCGAGCCCGAAAAACATGAACGCATCGTCCGGGTCCGGGCTGTGTCCGAGGGTCAATCTGGTAGGCCGCACCGAAGGTTCCTTTCTGAAAATCCGCCTGGCGGGGCCGATCATAGGGGTTTTTTACGCACTTGGGCAACCCACGGAGCCCCCGACGGGCGGTTCAAGCAATTTCCCGGCAACGTCGATATCTTCAAGGTGTACTCGAAGCAGACTGACGGTAATCGACCGAATCTGGTTGTTTGGAAGGCTCGGGCGGTTTACAATGACTGGATGGTAGCTGAAGGCGCGGGAAGCGTTTGAACCATATGGCTAAGGCTGTGAATTCATTCTCCTGGTGGTCGGCCCTGCGCCGCAGCGCCCTGCTCTTGCCCCTGCTGGCCGCCGGATGCTTCGCGCCGCCGCAGCTTTCAGCCGACGAGGCGGATGCGGCGCGCTGCGCGGTCCCGGAAGATGAAATTCAACTGGCCGACGAGGTCCTCCAACTGATTAACCTGGAACGCGCGGACCTGGACCTGCCTCCCGTGGTGCTCAACCCGGTACTGAACAAGGTCGCTTCGGATTTTGCCTGTCGCATGATCGATCACAACTTCTTTTTACACCAGGACCCGGAGACGGGTGCGGGGCCGGGCGATCGGGCACGCGAGGCGGAGTATCTTTTTTATGCCGTGGGCGAAAACCTCGCGGCCGGCCAGGCCACCGCCGCCGAAGTGATGGACGTGTGGATGGAAAGTGCCGCCCACCGCGAGATCATCCTGGACAACCGCTGGCAGGAAGTAGGCATTGCGGTGCGGTTCGGCGGTGAATATTCCATTTACTGGGTCCAGGAATTCGGCGAACCGGTCGCGCAGCCGTAAACTGCCCGCATGGCACCGAACCAGTCTTCTTCATCCCGTTCCTTATTCGCAGGGCGCAGACCACAACGACATTCCGGCATGCGCGTCGTCGTCACCGGACAGGTGGGCCTGGAAAAGCGCAACCTGCTGGAAGATGTCGCGCGTCTGGCACATGAAAACGGCCACGAGGTGCAGGTCTTTCATGTCGGCGAGCGGATGTACGCGGAAGCGCCGGACATTGTTCCGCCGCGCATTCTGGACTTGCCGCGACATCGGCTGACCACGCTGCGGCGGAGCGTGTTCAAGGATATCCTCGCGGCCGCAGGGACCGGCGCGAACATCATCGTCAACACACATGCGACTTTCCGCTGGAAGCACGGACTTTTTCACGCCTATGACCACGCGCAAATGGCGGCGCTCGACGCGGACCTGTATGTCACCATCGTGGACAATGTGGATGCGGTGCATGAGCGGCTGAACCGCGAGCATGAAGTGCGGCACACGCTGAAGGATATCCTGGTGTGGCGCGAAGAGGAGATCGTCGTCACCGAAGCGATGGCGGAGGCGATCGCCGGTTACGGACACGCGTATGTCATGTCCCGCGGAAACGCGCGGCTGGCGGCGCAGGGTTTGTATCGCCTGATGTTCGAGCCGCAGCGCAAGCGCGTCTATCCTTCCTTCCCTATGACGCATGTGCTCGAACTGCCCGCGATACTGCGGGAAATCGAGCAGTTTCGCGACGCGCTCGCCGAGCACTTCATCACGTTTGATCCGGGCGACCTGGATGAAAAACGTCTGCTGCACGAAGCGGGCGAGGCGATCAAGCGCGGCGAACAGCGGATCACGGTGCAGGCGAACGGTCGCGATGTGCACCTGGCTGTCCATGAAGTGACACAAATTGCGCACGATATCGACGCACAGATTTATGCGCGCGACTTCAAGTTGATCGACCAGTGCGACATGATCGTGAGCTACATTCCCACGCTGCCCGACGGCCGGCCGGCGATTTCGTCGGGCGTGGAGCGTGAACTGCATCACGCCTTCGAGGGTACGAAGGAAGTGTACGTGGTCTGGCGGCCGGACGCAGAGCCATCGCCGTTTGTCACGGAAACCGCGACGGCGATTGTGCGCTCGGTGCCGGAACTATTTACCCTGCTGCAGAAAAAGGGCTACATGCGCGACCACCAGATGCCGCTGGCGTAGCCCTCAATCACGAGCCTACGGACACACCGGACAGACCGCCGGGTTAGTGGCAAACGGATAGGCGTCGCCCGCGGCCGCACGCACCACCTGCAGCACATCCGCCGTGTTAACGAAGGCATTCAAACAGGAATCCGTCGAACTGATGGCCGACACGTTCACCGCCTCAAACGTCGGCTTGCTGGCCGCACTGGTGATGAAGCTGAGGACAGCCAGCACGTCCTGCACGTTGCTGAACTGATTCGGCGGCGTCCACGATGGTCCCGCATTCACGCCCGCCACGTCACCCCAGAATTTTCCGGCGGTCGGCAGGTCAATAGTCTGCACCAGCAGCGGCGGAGTCATCGCCACGCCATCGGAACTGCCGCGAATTTCGTAGGAAGCCACGGGCATGATTTCGCAGTCGCCCACGTGAACCACCGTTTCCGACCAAACCCGGAAAGTCGGTCCCGCGTCGCACTTGGCACGCCCCGCGCCATCCGGCGGACCAACCCAGCATGTCCCGGTCGGGGCCGTCAACTTGTCAACCCGAAACGCCACGGACGAGCTGCCACTGGCGGGATTGAAGGAGATATACCGATTCTTCTTCCAATCATGCGGCGGCGCCGCGGGCAGTGGAGCTGACACTTCACAGTCATCCGGAATTCCATTTGCGTTGGAATCCGGTTCCGTTCCGAAGGCAATGTCGCAGCGGTCGGCAATCGAGTTGCAGTTGCAGTCGGCGTCCTGCAGGGCAAACACGTAGGTGGCTCCGCAATTGCTCCCGGCGAAGCAATCATCAAAAGTGACGCCGGCCACGGCATAAGCTCCGTCCACAGCGACGACGCCCCCGAAATTATCGTTGACTGTCGCCGTCGCCGACATCAATTCCTGCTGTTCGCTCCACGCGGCGCCGTTGTGCCGGAACACGTACATGGACCCGCAATTCACACCGGCTGAGCAATCACTCAACCATGACGACGCAACGATGATGCTTACGGTCATGTCGAGCGCGCGTCCGAAGTTGTCGTTGGACGCCGCATCGCCGGGCGTAAGCTTGGTTTCGGAAATCCAGGTACCGCCGACATATCGGAACGTGTACAACGCCCCGCAGTCGGCGCCGGCGCCGCAGTCATCGCGCGGCGCGCCCACCGCAATCACGCCGTCAGCCACTGTAACGGCCGCGCCGAAATTATCCGTTGCGCCGGCGTCAAACGCGGTAAGCTTCTTTTCCTGTTGCCACACACCGCCGGTGCGCCGGAAGACATAAGCCGCGCCGCAGTCCGCACCGGCTGCGCAATCGTCATTGGGCGACCCGACCACGAGTAGATCACCATGCAAAGCCAGCGCCTGACCAAATCCGTCGTTGGCTGAAACGTCCGCCGCGGAAAGCTTTGCGTCCTGCACCCAGTTTGCGCCGTTGTGGCGGAAGGCATAGACCGCACCGCAATTGTTTCCCGCAAGGCAATCGACACCGCTGGCCCCAGCCACGACCATGTCTCCTTCAATAGCGAGCGGAAGACCAAGCGTGTCCGAGGATGCGGGATCGCCTGCGGCAAGTTTCTGCTCCTGCACCCAGCTTCCGCCCTGCCGCCGATAGACATAAATCGCGCCGCAATCCGCTCCGGCACCGCAGTCATCCGCAAAACTGCCCACTGCGGCAACGTCACCATTTATGGAAACCGCACGGGCGAAATTGTCGCTGGCACCCGCATCGGCCGCCGTCAGCTTTTGTTCCTGGGCCCACAAAGCACCGTTACGCCGGAACACGTACGCGGAACCGCAGTCCGCACCGGCACCACAATCATCCCAGTTGGCGCCGGCAATCATCACGTCGCCATGAATATCGACGGCTGCGCCGAAATTATCGCTGGAAGCTGGATCGGCCGCCTCCAGGCGGGCCGCCTCCGTGTCGTCACAGCCAATGGCGATCCCGCAGGCATCGTGAAGAGTGTCGCTATTGCAGTCATTCGCAGCGAGCTCGCAGACATCGGGAATTCCGCTTTCGTCACAGTCTGCGTCGCAGTTCTCCACGCAGAAGAACGGACCACCCGGTGCAGCGCTCAGCGCGGCAATTTCGCATTCATCGGGACGTCCATTGCCGTTGCAATCAAGACTGGTCGCATTGGTGACATCTGTCGCGTCGTTGATGCCGTTTCCATTGCAATCGAGGTCTTCACATTCGTCCGGAATTCCATTGCCATTGCCATCCGGCGTACCCACCACGATGTCGCAGGAATCTCCAGCCGCGTTGCAATTGCAGTCGTTTCCACCGATTGCGTACTCATACACATGTCCGAACCGTGCCCCCGATGGCGCGGGAGCGGCTGTCCAAATGCGGTCATTCACGAAAACGGGATTCAAAGATGCGCCGAATTGATCACCCGCCACAGCATCCGCGGCGGAGACGGTAAGAAACTCCAACCAGGATGGCTGAACATACTGGAATACGGTGACCGAACCTCCCTGGCTAATGCCGCCCGGCGAAGCGGACTCGCTGCCCACGGCGACAAACCCGTTGCCTGTCGCCACGGCGCTGCCGAACCGGTTCCCCGCCGCGCCGCCGGCCGGAGTGAGGACTGTTTCCTCCTGGTAGAATTGCGACGAAAGGTCGTATCGGAAAACATAGGCCGAGCCGGAGTTCGCACCCAAGCCGTCACTCTCCGGTGCACCGCATGCGATCAGTGGATACAACACGGAACAACGACCGAACCGGTCACCCGTGGTTCCGTTGGACGGTTGAAGTTTCTGCAATCCAGTCCAGGAAACTCCATCGTAGAAAAAGACATAGGCTGCGCCGGAATTGGAACCCTGTTCATCGCGACCCCGCGCGGAAACGACCAGCGTGTCGCTGCGCAGCGACACATATTCGCCGAAGTCATCGCCGGCGACGCTGTCCCAACCGACAATTTTTACTTCCTGAGTCCAGTTCAGCCCTCCGGATCGCCGGAAAATGTAGACCGCACCCTTGCCGCTTTCCGACGGCGCTCCCACGGCCAGCGTGTCGCCGTCCATGCTGAGGGATGCGCCGAATCGATCGCCCGTCCCCGGATCAAGCGCGAGCACCTTTTGATATTGCGACCAACCGCTACCGGTGTCCGCAAATGCATAGACCGCACCTGCATCCGAAAACCCGCTGTGGGCATGATTCTTGGCGCCGACCACGGCCACACTGCTGAAGACTCCCGCGGCACAACCGAACGCGTCACCCGCGACGGTATCGGAACCGACCACCTTGGGACCATAGTTGATCCAACTGGAGCCTGATCGTTTGAATGCGTAGGCCGCGCCGGCATCAATTCCCGGCGTGTCGTTCGTTTCATCGCCCACGAGCATGAGGTCGCTGAACACCGAAAGCGACGAACCGAATCGCGATCCGGCATCCACGTCGTCACCGGTGACTCCTTCCACCTCACAGGCGGTCAGAACACCACATTCATCCGGACGCAAATCGCCGTTGCAATCGTTGCTCGCCAGTTCGCATGCATCGGGCACACCTGAAAGGTTGCAATCGGCATCGCAATTGCTGACGCAGAAGAACGGACCTCCACCGGCAATACTCGTAACGTGAATTTCGCATTCATCAGGCCGGGCGTCGTTGTTGCAGTCGTCGCTCACCGGACCGGTGATGTCTTCAGCATCCTCAAATCCATTGAGATTGCAGTCGAAATTAGGCCGCGTATAGGTAAAACTCATGTTGTTCGAAGAAGAACTGATCGCGGTGATCGTATTTCCCGTGGGGCTGACGTTTCCGCCCTGATAGCGGTACGTATTGGGAACTGTGGTGTTACTCAGCAGCGTGGCAAAAGGTGAACGATATGGGTCACCCGAATCGCTGCCCCCGCCATGCTCCAGGTCATAGTCGCCGTCAGCCTGCAACAGCGCGATCATGTAATGGCTGTTATTTTCCGGCCATCCGGCCTGCCCGGGGAAACCCTGATCGGTATTTCCCCCTTTTCCTTCGTCAATGTGCCACACGAACAGACCACCCTGCGGCATGATGTTTTCAAAACCGAAGGGTTGCCGATTTTCAATCAACAAGTACTCGCCCGGCGGGTAATTGTGATTGATTCGATAAATCGTCTGATTCGTGTTGACCTGCGGCACATTGTACGTGCCCGGCGAGATCACCACCGGGTTCACCCACCCCAGTTGCATCTTGCACCACGCCGAAAAACTTGGCGGATGCAGTTGCGACCCGTCGAAGCCCCAGCTGTTGGCCATCATGCACCACGAACCGATACCCGAGCTTCCGCCATTTGTGTCATAAAGATCCGGCAATCCGAAGAAGTGGCCGGTCTCGTGTGCAATCACACCCACGCGCCCGATGTCTGAACCGCAGGTCCCCCACACGCCGGGGCTGATATGATAAGGGCCAACGCCGACACCTTCCGCCGATGTCCAGGCCGGCATGGTCGAACGATGCGACCAGATACGATTGGTATTGGGGGCTCCGAAGCAATCCGTACCGCCCCACTCGGCACCGTAACCCGAATGGATAAACGCGATGGCGTCCACCTGGTTATCGTTGTTGTCATCAAACTGGTTGAAATCAATCAGCGGGTCGAGGCCGATGAGCGCATCTACCAGTGATTCCTGAAATGTGGCATTTCCCAGACCGGACGCACCGCCGGCGTAATACGCTTCAGTATTTGGCAACGTCACCCAGCCAAACGCGGTCGAGTTGATCGTCAGCAGGCCGTATGAATTTTCCAGGTAAACGTCGCGGACACTACCGGTCGGAGCCAATGTGGCGTGCGGACCCACGTTATTGAACAGCACTTCCATATCCGGCTGTGACGGCAGCGTCCGCCCCACATGATCTGAAAAACGCATCATGATGACCACGTTCTTGACAGTTCCGATCGCACCACCGCCACCCGCGATCAGCGCCGCCGGACCGCCGCCACTCCGCACATCATCATGCTCATGGTCGTGTCCGCCCAGAAGACTGTGACGATCCTCTGGAGCGGGAAGAATTTGCTTGGTCAATCCTGCCTGCACCGGATCAGCCCGGCCGACCAGCAGGTTTGTCGCCGTCAATTGTCCGCGATCGTCCAGGCGTGCATAAAAGAACGCGCCATTCGATTCCATGATCGTGTATTGATTGGCATCTTCATACCAATGGAAATGCTCCCCACCTCGAATGTAAATCGTAATGGTGGTTCCATCAGGCTGGCGATGGGTGATCGGATGCGGACTCGCTGGAGACCCCTCCAGCGCGGCTGGCCGGACAACGAGCAGGCTCCAGAGCACCAGCGTGAACACCGCGATGTTTCGGCAACGACTCAACATACTTGGACCTCTCTATCCAGTCCCAATTATTTCTTGGATTCCGCCGCCAACTGCGCGATAACCCTTCGCCCGCCAACGGCTCTGACCAACTTTTTACTCGGGGATGACGCTCTCGCTGGCTGCACACTCAATTCAGGCGGCAATGACAAAAGTATGGTAATCATTCATGCCGTGTGACGCAACGAAAAAGACAGGTTTTGACGCTTTTGGCCGACTTATAGCCCCAGGGAATGTCCGGAAAAAAGCCACACCCAGAGCCCTACACCCGTTCCCAGCACCGCCAGAACCAGCATGACCGACTTTGCCCGCCGCACATCCCGGTCAAACTGCGCTGCCCGTTTGGGATCGCCCGCCAGGGACGTCAAGAACCGCATCCGGCTTCCAATCGAAGAATGTCGCCAGCTGCGCTCTTCATGCGGAATTCCATTCAAGACGGCCACTCGATCCAATGCGGACGCGAACACCGCCGCACCACTCATGCAAACCTTCGCCATGCCGACGACGGGCGCACCAGCATCGAGGTGTACGCTGCATGGCATTCGACAGTCCGTGGCGTCCGGTGCCACACATTGCGCACCAAACATGTCCGCCTGCCGTTCAAACCGTCGCGAAAGCCAACCAAAACCAATGCCCCAAATAATAGCGCTCCCCAGTAGTCCAATCGCCTGTACCGCCGACGCGGTCAGAGCACGCTGCTCATTGCCGTTCTTCGCCAGATAGTCCGCCCCCTCCATCAGCCCGGCGACCACGAACCAGCCCACCAGGGCGAAGAGCAGAAAATACTGAATATGCCGATGGCGTACATGCCCCGCCTCGTGGCCGAAGACCGCTTCAATCTGCTGCACGTTCATCGAAGCCAGCAGTCCGTCCGACAGCATCACATAACGGCATTGCGGCACCAATCCCATCACCGCCGCGTTGATCATCAACCCGTCACTCTTCCACACCAGAATCTCGCGGCAGCGCAATCCCACGCGCTGACAGATTGCCTCCAACCGGTCACGGATCAATCCCTCCTCCAAGGGCGCGGTCCGCCAGATTCGCCGCAGCAGCACCGGTGACACGACGAAGACAGCGGCCGCGCAAACACCCAATAGCGATTCGGCGGCCAGGTCCCATCCAAACAGCGCGTTAATGCGACTCTCGTATCCCCGGCACAAATTCGCGCAGAACAGGATGACCAGCATGGGGACCGCCACGATCAGGAATTGATGACGAACTTGAAAATCCATGTACGCCCCCAGCCCCCACGGCCGCGCGCACGCCACAAATTCGCCCGGGGCCTCATCCGTGCATTCGCCACGCAGCACGTTCTCAATCGGAAACGACGCCAGCCATGTAAGAAACAACCCAACAACAAATGGACTCAGCGTCGCGAGGTC
>CAZKIN010000138.1:4386-9801 GCA_964552515.1 uncultured Phycisphaeraceae bacterium | reverse complement strand
TGAATGTGCGCGCGATCGATGAAGCGGTAAGCCTGCAGCTTCATTGCAACCAGGGGCGCGAGATTGAGGAGGCGAAATCCGGCGTCGCAAATTTCCGACTCGCGCGGGTCGGGGGCGGCATGGCGGTACTCCGCACGTATGCGTTCACCCGCGATGACTACATGCGCACCGGTTTTGGGATTTGGGTTTTCCCGTTCTACGAACATATGCACACCGAGGACTTCAACCGGAATAAGCCCAGTTGGTCGAAGTGCGTCCGCCACACGCGCCAAATCTTCACGGCGGAGCAGGAAGTCGACATCCTTCGTTGCTCGAACCGCGCCTTCATCAACCTTGGCGACCCACGCTGCTACCGCATTGCCGCCGACAATCGCGTAATCGATCCCGGCGTTCTGCAATGCATCGGATACGCGGCGCAGCAGTTGTTCAACCCGATCAACGGCCATGACGTACCTCGAGAATGACGAAAGTTCGGTCATAAGAACAACTATCAATCAAGTGTGGCGAGTCGGCGTTTAGTGACCGCACTTGAATCCGAGCAGCCGCGCAGGCTAAAGCCTGCGGCTCGCTACACTTTTCCGCTCTAGATCGCCGCGCCGGCCGTCTGGAAGTCGGAGTTGGCCTTGCGTTCGAGCGGGTCGTCCCAGAAGTTGATGAGGTCGATGCGCGTCACGATGCCGCGGATTTCTCCGCCGCGCGTAACGATGACGCCGCTGTTGCCGGAGGAGAGCAGGCGATAGACCTCGTCGAGGTCGACGCTTTCTTCCACTGTGGGCAGCGGGCGGGCCATGATATCACGCACGGGCACCTGGCGCGGGTCCATGTGCGCATGTAAGAGACGCGCAAGTGTCAGTTCACGCAGGCCGCCGACCACTTTGCCATCTTCGATGACCGGAAGCTGCGAGATGCCATCGCGACGCATGATCTCGATGGCGCGTTCCGCCTTGTCATCCGGGGATACGGAGATCAGCGTTTCCTGGCCGCGCTGCTGGAGCAGGTCGCGCACGCTACGGGTGCGGCCGGTGGGACGCATGAAGCCTTTTTCGATCATCCATTCGTCGGAGTACATCTTGGAGAGGTAGTTGCGGCCGGTATCCGGGCAGAGGACGACAATCATGTCGTTCTTTTTGCAGCGCTGTGCGTAACGCAAGCCGGCGGCCATCGCCGTCCCGCAAGAGCCGCCGACGAGCAGACCTTCCATGCGCGCCATGTTGCGCGCGACGGTGAATGAATCGTAGTCGCTCACGCGTACCCATTCGTCAACCACTTGGGAGTTGAAGGTCTTGGGAACGTAGTCTTCGCCGATTCCCTCTACCGCCCACGGCTTCGGGGAATCGCCGGAGAGGATGGAGCCTTCCGGATCGGCGGCGACGATTTTGATATTCGGATTCTGCTCTTTGAGGTATTTGCCGACGCCCGAGATGGTGCCGCCGGTTCCGATTCCAGCGACGAAGACCGTGACCTTGCCTTCGGTCTGTTTCCAGATTTCGGGGCCGGTGCCGTGGTAGTGGTAATCTGGGTTGTTTAGATTGGTGAACTGATCGGGCTGCCAGGCGTTGGGGATTTCATTGACGAGCCGCGCGGCGACGCCGCTGTACCCTTCCGGAGAGTTGCTTTCAGCACTGGCCGGGGTCATGACCACTTCAGCACCGTAAGCTTTAAGCAAGCGGATCTTTTCCGCACTCATCTTGTCGGGCATGATGAAAATGCAGCGATAGCCCTTAACAGCGGCCACCATGGCCAGTCCGACGCCGGTATTACCGGACGTTGCTTCAATGATGGTTCCGCCGGGCTTGAGCAATCCCTTGGCTTCGGCGGATTCAACCATGGCTTTGGCGATACGGTCCTTGACGCTCCCGCCGGGGTTCACGAACTCAATCTTGGCATAAATGGCCGGCGTGAGTCCTTTGGCGAGGCGCTGCAGGCGAATCAGCGGGGTATCGCCGACGGCGTCGAGCACGTTTTCAAACCGTTTCACCATTGGGTTCGCTCCTTGGCGGAAGGACCTTCCCATCGAGAGCGGGAAGGGCCGAAAACAGAAGTCAAGTCGAGGTCGGGATTGTATCGTATTTTTCGTTTGCACCAAAGTCCGAGGCGAGCGGCATAAGATTGATTATGGGGCGAGACTCGCGACGCCCGAAAATGCAGTACCTATTTCTTGTATTTCAGTGTCGTAATCCATAGACTACGACGCTTTGCATCCGGCCGAAAAGGGTTATGATGCAAATGCAAAAAGCATGGTCATTGGGTCCGCAATGGTTGGACTCAAATGAGCAGACGGATGGTGGCACTGGCCGAAACTCGGTCCGGAGCAAGGCACCTTCCGGGTGATCCTAAAGGAGCAGCCATTCGATGGTAGTATCAACGCAATCCGCGCCCACCAATCGGCCGCCAGTCGAAGTCGTTTCGCTTGAGGAAATAACCGTTCGATTTGTGGGTGACTCCGGCGACGGCATGCAGCTCGCCGGTACGCAGATGACCAACACGTCGGCGATGTTCGGAAATGATGTCAGCACGCTTCCCGACTTCCCGGCGGAAATTCGCGCTCCAGCCGGAACGCTGGCCGGAGTCAGCGGTTATCAGCTCGCCTTCGGATCGCACAAGCTGCGTACACCGGGCGACCGCGTGAATGCGTTGATCGCGATGAACCCCGCGGCGCTGAAGGCGAATATTGCCGATTTGGAGCCGGGCGGCATCCTCATCGTGAACGAGGATGCATTCAACAACAACAATCTGGCCAAGGCGGGCTACGAAGATAATCCGTTGGAGGGTGATTCGCTCGCGAAATACCGGCTTTTCAAAGTCCCGGTCGACAAGCTCAATGCTGAAGCCTGTGCGAGCACCGGGTTGACCGGCCGCGCGGTGGGGCGGAGCAAGAACTTCTTCGCGCTGGGCCTTTCCTACTGGCTGTTTGGTCGTCCACTGGAGCCGACGCTGAAGTGGATCAACGAGAAGTTCGGCAGCAAGCCCGCGGTGTGTGATGCCAACATCAAGACACTCAAGGCGGGTTACTATTTCGGTGAAACCGCGGAGTTGTTTCCGGTTCGATACACCGTGGCGCCGGCGAAAATCAAGCCGGGTCGCTATCGAAAGGTTAGCGGCAATGAGGCGCTCGCCATGGGGCTGGTTACGGCAGCGCATCGCGCGGGTAAACCGCTGTTCTACGGCAGTTATCCGATCACCCCGGCCAGCGACATTCTACATGAACTTGCGCGGCACAAGAACTTCGACGTGCGTACTTTCCAGGCGGAAGACGAGATTGCGGCGATGACCTCCGTGGTCGGTGCGGCTTTTGCCGGGGCACTCGCCGTGACCGGCACCAGCGGCCCGGGCGTCGCACTGAAAAGCGAGGCGATCGGTTTGGCGGTGATGACCGAGTTGCCGATGGTGATTGTCAACGTGCAGCGCGGCGGACCGAGCACTGGACTACCCACCAAGACGGAACAGGCGGATTTGGGTCAGGCGCTGTTTGGCCGCAACGGTGAAGCGCCGGTATGCGTCATTGCGCCCAGTACGCCCGCCGATTGCTTCAACATGGCGATCGAGGCGTTCCGCATTGCCATCGAATTCATGACGCCGGTGATGCTGCTATCCGACGGCTATTTGGCGAATGGCGCGGAGCCGTGGCCGATGCCTGATCCGGAGAAGTTGCCGAAGTTGACCGTGGTGCATCCCACGGTGTCAAATAACGGTCACTTCCAGCCGTACATGCGCAACGAGAAGCTCACGCGTCCGTGGGCAATTCCCGGCACGCCGGGGCTCCAGCACCGCATCGGCGGTCTGGAAAAGCGTGATGGTTCAGGTGATGTGTGCTACGAGCCGGACAACCACCATCATATGATCCTCACCCGGCGCAAGAAGATCGACAACATCGCGGACACGATTCCACCGTTGACCACGTATGGCGACGCGTCCGGCGATTTGCTGGTACTCGGCTGGGGCAGCACGTATGGCGCAATTACGTCCGCCGTGGAGCGTTGCCGCATCAAGGGCATGAAAGTGTCGAGTGCGCACCTGCGATATCTTGACCCGCTGCCCAAGAATACGGGCGACGTACTCAAGAAGTTCAAGCGCGTGCTCATCCCGGAAATGAACCTCGGGCAGCTGCGGATGTACATTCGCGCTACGTTCCTGGTGGATGCCATCGGGCTGAACAAGGTGCAGGGCAAGCCGTTCATGATCAAGGAGATCGAAGACAAGGTCGGCGAGATTCTCGGTCAGCGCGGATAACGAGTCATTGAAATCGCAGTTCCGTCGCGCAACCTGGCAAAGTGCCACCGCGCGGCACGCGGCTGTGCACTGTAGTGCGCGGCTGCTTTCAGAGCGCCCGACGGAAGGGCGCGGTTGGGTGTCGAACATCGATCGGAAAACAAGACCATGAGTGCTCCGGTAACGCAGATACAGTTGACCGCCAAGGATTTCGGCAGCGATCAGGATGTCCGCTGGTGTCCGGGCTGCGGTGATTATTCGATTCTCGCGCAAGTCAAAAAGGTGATGGCCAACATCGGCGCATCGCGTGAGAAAACGGTTTTCGTCTCGGGTATCGGCTGCTCCAGCCGGTTTCCGTATTACATGGAGACCTACGGTTTCCACAGCATCCACGGTCGCGCGCCGGCCGTCGCGACGGGCGTGAAAATCGCCAACCCGGACCTCGACGTTTGGGTGGTCACGGGCGACGGCGACGGACTGTCGATCGGCGGCAATCACTTCCTGCACGCGATCCGCCGCAATGTGGATTTGAAGATTCTGCTGTTCAATAACCGCATTTATGGTTTGACCAAGGGGCAATACTCACCCACATCGCCGTTCGGCAAGAAGACGAAGTCCACGCCCATGGGTTCGGTGGATTATCCGCTGCATCCCACTTCGGTGGCGATCGGCGCGGAAGCGACGTTTGTCGCGCGGGCGATTGATATCAACGTGAAGCATCTGGAGTATGTGCTGGAACGCGCGGCCGCGCACAAGGGTACGGCATTCGTTGAGATCTATCAGAACTGCAACATCTTCAACGACATGGCTTTCGAATATGCCACCGGCAAGGACACCAAGGACGACACGACGATTTTCCTGGAGCACGGCAAGCCGCTGATTTTCGGCAAGGACAAGAACAAGGGCATTCGTCTTAACGGTATGGATCCGGAAATTGTTACACTGGGTGACGGTGTGGCACACGACGACCTGCTCATTCATGATGAAAAGCAGAAGGAGCCGAGTCTGGCTTACCTGCTCAGCCGCATGCACTATCCCGAGTTCCCCGAGCCGATGGGCGTGTTCCGCTGTGTGGAGCGTCCAACGTTTGAGCGGATGATGATTGATCAGGTCTCTGCGGCGAAAAAGACCCAGGGAGATGGTCGTCTGGAACAACTCTTTGACGACGGCGAAACGTGGATGGTGGAATAATCGAGCGGCATCGCA
>CAZKIN010000138.1:2995-4286 GCA_964552515.1 uncultured Phycisphaeraceae bacterium | reverse complement strand
AGGCGATCTCAACCGATCAGGTGCGACTATGACAATGAGGCGAATGCAATCGTTCCTGGCAGTGTTGGCAAGCGGCGCCGTGCTGTGGCAAACGGCAGGGTGCATGGTGGACCCGGACATTATCCTGCGCGCCGGCATTTCGGCGGGTTCGGATATCGCGGTCTTCCTGCTGGAAAATCTGGCCGCCTCCATCTAAGTAATCGGTGGCGGGGCATCACTCGACCGGAGAAAGCAATATGAAATATCAAACCGCCATGCGTCGCTGCACCCTCGCGTTGTTGACGGGTGGAGCGCTGTTCGCCGGTCCGTGCGGCATCACAACGCTGCAATTGCAGGACTTCATAACCTCCACGGCGATTCGTACCCTGGTCACCACCACGGCACAGATTGTGGAGGCGGTCATCATTCAGGACGCAACCGGCGGTCCGTGATCGGGCGGCGCACGTATCGGCGTTTCCACCAGCGGCCGTCCGTCGCGGCCCGGGGCGCTTCGACACGACGCGGGTCATTCATGTAACCAATGAAGGGACGCAGTGTGTTCATTCGGCACCGTTTCATGAATCGATTCTGCCTGATCGCCACTGGGGTTGTCCTGCTTGCCTTCGGCGCTGACCGCGTCCGTGCGAATGCGGACCAACCCGACGATTACCTGGTGGAGTTGAACGAAGCACTGGTCCTTTACAACTCCGAAGGCGCGGAAAATTATCGTGCCGCCATCGAAGTTTTCTCCCGCATTCTGGAACGCAATCCGAAAGAACAGGCCGCTTTGCTTTTCCGCGCGCTGAGTTATGGCGAATTGGGGCTGGCCCGTCGTCTGCCCCGCGCCGAATTGCAATCGCGCGTCGCCGTGCTGGAAGAGATTCTGGCGATTCGTGGGGAAGCCGGTCGGGCGGAAATATTGGACAAAGAACTGGAAACTCTGCGCGCGCAGCAAAGCGCGGAAGGTCTGCCCGCCGCCGAGAAGTTTGTGCTTGACGAATCGATTCGGGTCAAGGAGGACAAGCTCAGCGCCTGGCGCGACCGATCTGCCCAGTCCAACCAGGAGTTGGAGGCGCAACTCGCCGCCGCCCGAACTGAATTGCAGGCCGAGTATCGCACGGAGCGCGAGTTGTTTCAGTCGATGCTCGCGGACATGGATGCGTTGATCGCCGCGCTGACCGACCCCGAAGCCGTGGTGCGTCTGGTCAATGTCATTGCGCGATCCAAGGTGGCGCGCATGGACGAGGAGCGGGCTCTGATGCTGAGCCGCACCGGCGCCGCTTCCGAGCCGGGCGATGAAAGTGACACGGTT
>CAZKIN010000138.1:0-2895 GCA_964552515.1 uncultured Phycisphaeraceae bacterium | reverse complement strand
GATGCTGAGCCGCACCGGCGCCGCTTCCGAGCCGGGCGATGAAAGTGACACGGTTTCGTCACTCCGCCAGAAATCGGCGGAATCCTTGCGTCAGGCGGCGGACCTGCTGGAAGCGCAGCTCAAGACCGGCTTTGCCCGGCCGGAGGACGCGGTACGCACCAAGTTTTTCCTGGGCGTCATTCGCTTTCGCCAGGCGCTGCCCCGGCGTACCGGGGAGGAACCACCGGATCGGGATGTGTTGATGCTGGCCGAGTCCGAGCGTCTGATGACGGAACTGGCGGCCGATACGTCGGTCGATCAGGCGTGGCGCAGTTACGCGGAGCTATACCTGGGGTTGATCCTGCCGGTGCGGGCGGGCGATGAACGCGATGCGGGCGCCCGACAGGAGCTCTACGACCAGGCCCTTTCCCGCTTGCAGCAGGCGGCGCAACTGGACGTGAAGACCGATGAAACGGGTCGTGAGCAATCCGCAAGCCGCATGGCCATTCCGGAAATTGTGGCCAAGCAGCGCGAGTCCATCGCGGCCTGGCGCACTGCGGCCGCCTCCGGTTTCCAGCCGCGCAATGACATTACACTGGCACTATCCACCGGTTTTCATCGCGATACCAACGTGGTGCTGCTCGGCGAACGGACGGATCTTCCGCGCGGGGTGTCCGATCCGGAGGACTTCGGCTTCCCGGCGGCCGCGCTCATCGACTATACGCTGGACCTGAATGAAAAATGGGCCTTGGGCGCCCAGGCACGCACCACCCAATTGTGGCACTGTGACATTGATGAGTTTGACGAACAGCGGTACGGGGCGAGCGTCGCGCTGCAATATCGATTGGTTGCTCAAGACGACGACTTCGGGCCGGTTTATCTTCGCTTGCAATACGATTACGACTATACCCTCTTGGGCCGTGGCGCATTTCTGGAGAACCAGGCACTCAGTCCGAACTTGCGGATGTACTGGGCGGAGGCCCGGGCCCAGACTGATCTCTATGCCCAATACGAACTCCGCGATTATCGCGAGCAATTGTCCGACCGGCGGTTCGACCGCGATGGTGATTACATCACCCTGGGCATCGTCCAGAGTTACCAGTGGGTCAGTATGACCGATTGGTACCGCGGCCGCGGAGTTGAGCCGTGGGGTTTTGCCGATGACGACGCCTTATGGCAGGAAGATCCCGATGTGGAGCGCCGTTGGCTGACACCCTATGTCGGATTGGAGTATTCGTGGGACTCCACCAACGGCGACGAATTTGACCAGAAGGAAATCGCGCTGCGCAGCGGCGTCCTGTTGCCGCTCCCCTATGGAATTGACCTGGATGCCGGCATGCAATTCCAATGGCAGGATTATGCACACGGCAGCCTGGTGGATTTTCATCGTCGATCAAGGAATGACTTCATCCAGGAATACACCTTTGGTCTGACGCGCACATTCGTGCTTCGGCCGGGTACCGCACGCAACCGCTATACGCCGGTGATGGATCGGGTGCTCATGACCGTGCGAGCGCACGTTTCCTGGACCGACGATGACTCCAACGTGGTCAATCGCGCTGGCGAGGCCATTTTTTCGTACGACCGCGCCATCTACGGCATCAGCATGGCATTTTCGTTCAACTGACGGCAGGGCAGGTGAGTTATGCATGAATTAACATGGACCTATGGACTGGTTGGTGCCATTTTGGCGGTCATGGTCTGCGCGCCGGTAGTTGCGCAGGAAGAGGATCCCAGCCTGGCGGGTGTGGTCACCGCGGTGTCGGACAAGGTTCAGAAGATACAGGCTGACGGCGAAACCGTGGAACTGGTCGGCGGCGATCAGGTCTTTTTCGATGACAAGCTGGTGACACCCGCCTCCGGTGGTGTCTGGCTGGCGCTGCGCGAAAAGCGCGGCGTCGTACAGTTGGGCGGCGAAACAACCGCGCGGTTCCTTTCGGTGGATGCCGATGGTCAGCCGGTCTCCATGCAGATGGTGGTGGAACGTGGCCGGGCGACCCTGATGACCCGCAGCTCGGATGCGCGTCGACTCGTGGTCGTTGCCGGTGATCCCGCGACTGGATACGCACTCGTCAGCGGCGGCAGCCTGACGGTGGACGCAGGTGCCAATCTAGTGACACTCTCCGCCCGTTCCGGCGACGTGCTGGTCTACAAGGGCGCTTTGCCTGAAGCCGGCGCGCTGACGGCGGACGGTGCGCCGGCGGTGGCCGCAGTGCTCACCCTCGCGCCCGGTGAAAGCGTCAACCTTGCCGATCTGGCCAGGTCGCCCGCGGTGGCGGCTTCCGACGCCGACGGTGCCGGACTTTATGCGATGGGACTTCGCAAGGCCGACCAGTGGGTGGCCAAAGCCGAACAGGGTGATTTCACGCCGCAGCGGGTGGAAGCGCGCGGTGGAAGCGGCACCTTCCTCGAGCAGGCATCCACCGGGTTTTCCTTCGACCAGGCGCGGCCGCCGGTGGCGGTGACTACGCGTGCCAACACTTTTGTAGTCAGCAACGTCCGCGTGAACCCGGCGGAAGCACTGGTTGGCTCGCGCGTGCCGACGTCCGTGGTCGTGGGGGCGCGATTTCTACGCACCCGCATTATCGGAAACCCTGGAACCGGCGAATCTTCGCTCTCGGCCAATCCTTTTGCTGGTCGGTTGATCGTGTTGGGAAATTAGTCAGGGCGGCCAGATTCAAATGGGCGTTTGGCGGTGTGTTGGTGCCGCATTGGATGGGCGATTGCGGAAGATGGACCGTCCGGTAAACGAACGACGGTTGTAATTCCAGGTTTTCCTTTGCGTCCGAATGTCTCCGCGTCGTGGAACTCAAGAAGCAAACGGACGTGTGAATTATTGGAGAGGATGCACGGTTTCCAGCCATAAACCTCGACGCGACGGACCTTTGTATTGATTTTTGCGTTTTGGTCGCGGAT
>CAZKIN010000137.1:3835-9801 GCA_964552515.1 uncultured Phycisphaeraceae bacterium | reverse complement strand
TCCTTGCCGACGGCCGTCACCGCCAGCACCGGAATGCCATACCGCTGTCCCTCGTCACACAGCCGCGCCAGGCTCGCCAGCGTCTTCCGCTCGTTCGCCGACCCCACGAAAATCGACAGTGCCATGCAACTGACATTCAGGCGGATCGCATCCTCAATCGCGACGGTGATCTCCTCGTCCGACAGATCGTCCTTCAGAATGCTCGTCCCGCCCGACACCCGCAGCACTATCGGCACGCGCTGCGACGCATCCACGCAGCTGCGCAGCACGCCGCGGGTGACCATCAGCGAATCCGCGAACGGCACCAGTGACGCAATAGTGGCACTCGGCCTTTTCAGGCCCGTCGTCGGTCCCTGGAAATATCCATGATCCACTGCCAGCATCACGCAGCGCTTGGTGTCGGGTCTGATGATCCCCGCCATCCGGTTCTGCATTCCCCAGTCCATGATTGTAACCTCCGTCCAGTGTTAGGTTTACGGCCAGCCAGTGCAGTGTACCGCGCGTCAGCCCGATCCGGCAAATCCGCGATTTTTTGTTGCCGGGAATAAATTCCTTGACGTTCTGCTTATGTTAGGATAGTGTGCGGTTGTGAAATGCCGCGGCGGCGCGGGGTCCGTCGCACGGAAATTCTTGGCAAGGAGTACGATCATGACAGGCAACATGCCTCCCAAACCGGTCGGTCTGGTTCCACATCTCGTGGTCAATGGGGCGATCAAGGCGATCGAGTTTTACAAGAAGGCATTCGGCGCGGAGGAAATGTTCCGCATGCCGGCCGAAGACGGCAAGCGCCTGATGCATGCGGAGATCAAGATCGGCCCGTCCACCGTATATTTGTGCGATGATTTCCCGGAATATTGCGGCGGAAAATCGCGCACGCCGGATGCGCTCGGCGGTACGCCGGTGGTGCTGCATTCGTATGTTCCGGACTGCGATGCGGCCATCGAACGCGCCACCAAGGCCGGCGCCGCGGTAGAAATGCCGGCGCAGGACATGTTCTGGGGTGACCGATATGGGACAGTCAAGGACCCCTTCGGCCACAGCTGGTCCTTCGCCACTCCGCTGAAGAAATAAATGCGAAAGATGTTTGTGCTATTCGGCTGATTCCGCTCTGGTGCGGCGTCGGCCGGAAGCGCGCGCCGCGAGCAGGCCCACTTCAAACAGACCGTACATGGGAATGGCGAGCAGGAGTTGGCTGAGCACGTCGGGCGGAGTGATCACGGCGGCGACGATGACCACGCCGAGCAGGATATACCGGCGCGCGCCGGACATCGTTTCCACCGGAACCAAGCCGGTCCACGCGAGAAAAAGGACGACCAGCGGCGATTCGAAAGCAAGTCCGAAGGCCAGGCCGAGCATCAGGACAAACGAAATGTAATAGTCCAAAGCGAACTGGCTTTGCAGGGAACTGGCCGATGCGGCGGTCTGCATGGGCATGGACCAAAGCCCGTCGGGCGTCTTGACGTTCAGACGTCGCGTTTCGGCGCTGACCCACATGGCACCGTTCTGCGGATTCGCGGGATCGGAAGACAAGATGGGCACACTGGCAAGTGGCGTGTCCGCGCCGCTGGTTTCCGGGTGGTGCGCGGGCAAAAGCAAACTGCTGAATCCCGTCGGCGTGAGGCTGGGTACCTTGAATGTCTCATTAAAGCCGACGAAGAAGTGCAGGACGATCGGCAAAACGATGTAGTAAAGAAACAGGACGCCGACCGCGAAGAGCATCGCCGAAACCGGGATCAAGAGTTTCACAAACCGTCGCTCGTGCGGATAAAGCCCGGTGGAAACAAAGGTCCAGGTCTGATGCAGCACCCAGGGCATCGCGATGATGAGGCCCGAAAAAAAGCCGATTTTCAAATAAGCGGAGAACGCTCCGGTCGGCGAAAGCACCTGAATCTGCGGCTGCAGGCCATTGGCAAACTGCACGACCAGCAGCGGATGGTAGATGATTTCCAGGATTTCCCGGCCATAGTAGAGCGTGACGGCCGTAGCGAGTGCTACCCCGATGAGCGCGCGAATCAGGCAGGCACGAAGTTCTTCCAGATGGTCGCCAAATGACATGCGGGTGGCGATGACCGGATCGTCGACACCATCGCCGCTGCGCGAAACCTTCGAGGAAGTGGCCACGCTCATCGCGGGCGAATTCTAAGACTGCGGCGCGGTAGCGTCAAAGGTGGGCCGATCTCCCGACGCCGAGTGCAGAATGGTCAAGCCGTTTTCCCGCGACAATCGCATGTTAAGTGCGCTTATTTTTCTTGGAGCGGACGGGCTGGATTCCTATACTGGCAGATTGAGGTTTGCGGAGAAGGAAGAAAATATGACAGGTCATCTCTCGTTGCGCCTGCGGGTCGGTATGGGCTTGCTGTCGTGCTTGTTCATTGGCAGCGCTTGGTCAGTTGTTCGCGGTCAAACGCCGGAACCTCCGGACGATTCGGGGCAGGTGCAGGGGGCCGACTGTTGCGTTGAACATGGTTACGGTGGCTGCGGCGATCTTCTCTGCAGCGAACTGGTTTGTCTTGAGGACTTCTTTTGCTGCGATTTCCTCTGGATTCAAGAATGCGCCGATCTCGCGGCCGCGCTCTGCGGTAACTTATGTGATTCCGGCGGTGGAGGCGGCTGCCCCGGCCCGGACGATTGCTGCACGGCGCATCCGGAAACCACCGGTTGCAATGACGACGAATGTTGCACCATCGTCTGCGATCGCGATCCGGTCTGTTGCGATACGGCCTGGGATGAAGATTGCGAAATGCTGGCTTTGCTGTTCTGCCCGGTCTGCGCGCCCGCACCCGAGTGCTCGCTGGTCGGGGACTGCTGCTCGGCGCACGCTGGCGGCGGATGCGAGCGCTCCGGCTGTTGTGAGAACGTGTGCGGTGCCGATCCGAGTTGCTGCACGGACGACTGGTCGCAGAGTTGTGCCGGGCTTGCCTTGGAAGTATGCGGAGCGGTGTGCGGTTGCCCCGCTTATGCCGACCTGGATCAGGACGGCGATGTCGACCTGTTCGACACGGCGCTGTTCATGAACTGCTTTTCCGGGCCGAACGGCGGCGTCAATCTGTTTTCCTGTGCCTGCGCGGAATATGACGGCGACGGCGATGTCGACCTGGTGGACTATCCGTTCTTCGAGGCCCAGATCACGGGGCCGTGAATTCCCATTCAAAAGTGACATTCATAAGGCACTGAAATTACGCGGGTGCGTGTGGCTGGGCTTACTCCTCGTCCCATTCCAGCGGATCGGGCGGTTCGAGTCGCTCTTCGATCATACGGTCGATTGATTTCTGCCGCATGCGCGTGGCCTCCTCGTGCCGGGCCTTCAGTTCCAGCACCCGGGCGTCCAGTTCACGAATCTCCATTTCGCGGCGCTGGTGCCGCACATCGAACAGTCGTCCAACCAGTTCCGCGAGACGCTCCTTGGCCGGCACGCTCTGACCTTCGTCCGCACTGCGCGCGCGTCGTGCGACCAGTCGGATCTCCGCGTCGAGCCGCCGCTCCTCGATCATCAGCGCACCGCGCTCCGGATCGTTGGCCATGAGATCCATCAGGCCCTGCATTTCCGGGGTGAGCCGGGTCATCAGGCGCAGATAACGCTGCGGATTGACCTCGCGCGTGCGCTCCGCCTGTTCAGCGAGTCGCGGAAAATGCTCGCGCAGAAACGTCTCCATCTCCTGTTTTTCGCGCGGCGTCAGTCGGGCGAACAACGACATCGGACCACGCCCTTCGGGATCACCCATGCGGTCCAGCGGTCGGCCACCCGGCCGATCCGGACGCCTGGGATGTTCATCGAACTGCCCATGGGGCGGACGCCCGGCATCCAGACGGGTCGGATCATCGGGCGGCGGGTGGTGCGGCCGACCATCTCGCGGCGGCGGTGGAGGGGCATCTTCCTGCATCGCGGCTCCGGCCGATGGCGCGAGCAGCGCCATGCAAAGTCCCGCCGCAAGAAGGGCTGCCCGTCCGGTGCGGCGAAGAGGTCTGTGGCCAATTCGTGTGCTTGCCATTTGGCGATTCCCCGACCATTTCATTGTGGTGCCGCGCACCGACAAGAGCGCATTTCCGATGAGGGGAGTGGTAGGAGGATTCGCTGTGTCGATTCTCATGATTTGCTCTTTCCTGCATTGTCGACAGGGCCATCGCCTGCTTACATGCGCTCTTCAATGTCGGACACATCGTCCAGTAAATTGTCGTAGTTTGAACTGCCCAGGCTGTACGGCAAGGCGCCACTCCAGCCCGTTTCCAGCATCGCGATGTCCGCGCCCAACTCGTCCAGTGCCATGTCCATGTCATCCGCGACATAGGCAACATACGCATCGACCTCCGCCGGATCAGTTTGCGGCCCGATGTTCGGCTGTGGAAGCGTAATCCACATCGCGACCAATGCCGCTGCCGCGGATATCCCCGCCGACCAGCGCAGAATCACCGGCAGCTTGCGCCGCCCGGTGTGCGGTGCCGCAACCCGCGGCAGTGGTGCTTCGCTTTGGCCATCGCGCCCCAGCTCCGCACGCAGACGATCCTTGATCGTCCCGGCGAGCGCGGCCGGCGCTTGGTCGACAAGTTGCGGCGCGTAGCGCTGTTCATCCAGCGCGCAGCGCACGACCTGATGGATGGCCTTCAGGTCCGCCGATGCCACATCGTGACACTGCGTACGGAACCACTCCTCCAGTTCCTCGATCTCCTTGAGCATGTGCGCGTCCGCGTTCATCTCGATTCGCCTTCCATCCACTCGCGCAGTTTGGCCAATCCACGATGCGCCCGTGCCAGGGCCGTACCCAGCGGTGTACCCATGAGTTCCGCGATCTCCGCAAAGCTCAGGTCTGAGTAGAACCGCAGCAGCACCACCTCGCGCTCCGCTTCGGGCAGCCTGGCCAGACATTCCTCCAGTCGCCGTGCTGCCTCCGCATTTTCCATTCCGCCGATCTGCGGCGTACCCGGCTGTTCTTCCGCCACCGGGTTCGCACTCTCCCATGTCTCTACACGGGGTGCCGCACGCAATCGCCGCATACGATCCCGCGCCAGGTTGGCCGCAATCCGAAACAGCCATGATTCGAATCGATCGTTATGCTCATAAGCGCCGATCATCCGGACGACCCGCACGAATACCTCCTGGGTCAGATCCTGTGCGTCCTCGCGCGATTTCGTAAATCTATACATGAATCCATAAAGTCGCGTTGAGTATAGGTCCACCAGCCCGTCAAAGGCCGCAGCCTCCCGACGTTGGCAGCCGCGAATCAGTTCATTCAGTCGAACTGTCGAATCCATGTCAATCCACCAAGCCTAACGCGGCAACCCCCGCCCCATTGCCGGTATGTTGGCTGTTTTCAGCTTGTTACAAGCCGGACGGTCCGCACCACACCATTATCGGCCTCCCGCAGGGTTCCCGGTGGCGAAAGGGCGTCTCGCCGGTGGTTGAACGGCGGACTTGCCAACGGCACCGCTGCGGCTACACTAGCCGTTCTGTCGGTTTGGGCGATTCGACTGTGAATCGCGTCGATGTTGGCTTTGTGATTTGTGAGGTTGCCATGGCGCGCGAGTGTTTTTTCACCGGTAAAAAGACCCGTACAGGACGGCAGATCTCCCGGCGCGGCAAGGCGAAATACCTGGGCGGTATCGGCCGCAAGACCACCGGTATCAGCAACCGCAAGTTCAAGCCGAATATTCAGCGCGTCCGTGCGGTGGTCGATGGCCGTGTCTGCCGTATTCAGGTCTCCGCGAAGGCCATTCGTATGGGTCTCGTGGTGAAGCCCCTCAAGCGCAACGCGGCGGCCAGGGCTTCAGCGTAAAACCGTTATTACCAGTACCATTAAGTCCACTCGTGCAGCGCAAACGATTCCATCGTGAGCGTCACCCCCCGGAAATTCTTGCTTTGTGTTGTGGCGTTCGCCGCGGGGCTCATTGCTGCGCTGCTTGCCTATCGGGTGGTCACCGAGCCGCTCACCACGGCCAATCTCGCCGCCGCGCAAACGCGTTGGAATTCCTCC
>CAZKIN010000137.1:0-3735 GCA_964552515.1 uncultured Phycisphaeraceae bacterium | reverse complement strand
CCGGCGTCGCGCGCGGCCTGAATATCCGGCAGCAGCGCCTGCACTTCCGCATCGCCAAAGCCCGCCTCGCGGCAGATGGGTCGCGCCGGCGGCAAAGCTCCGCAGCCCAAGACCGCAAGACAGTTCACGGCCCCCAGTATGCAGCTGTCGGCCAGATGAAGTCGCCTGGCGATTCGTTCTGTCGCTTTCATTCCCGCAAGATACCGCGTGGCGCCAAGGATTGCGACAGCTTCCGGCTGGTCGGATCGACCAAGAGCGGACGATATCTGAGGAGGGGCAAGTGCGACGATCAGGCGGCAGGGAGGCCGAGGTGGGGCTGCATCAATTTCAAAAACACAAACTGCAAGTCTCGCGAATCCGCACGCACTCGTGGCGGACCCGCGTCGCCTGCCTTATCGCCCTCGCTGCCCTTGCGACGGTGGACCGCGTGACCGCGCAATTTGCGGTGCCCATGGTTACCATCCCCGCGGCGCATCACCAGCCGCTCGGTCCCACCTACAGCTATCGCATCGGGCGCTACGAGGTGACCAATAAGGAGTTTGCGGATTTCCTCAACGACGCACGAGTCAATCCGGCCACGAACGGCTCTTTTGTTTCTTTCCATCCGCTTACCGCGACGGTGACCCTCGCGGGCGACGCCACGCTGCTCTTCGATCCGGCCATTGGTGGAGATATTTCCTTTGACGCGACCGCGCAAGGCGGGAGCGGTGCCTACGTGGTGGTGGCGGGGCGTGGCGGATTCCCGGTGACCGGCGTCACCTGGTTTGGCGCGGTCAAATATTGCAATTGGCTGACCGTCGCGCAAGGTATGACCGCTCCCGACCAGCGCGTGTACAACGAAGGACCGACAGCGGCAGATTGGTTTCCGCTGGTGGTTCCGGTCGCCGCTTCCGCAACACGCGACCTGACCGCCGTGGAACGTGCCACGCTGGTGGCACAATATCGCGGCTTCCGTCTGCCGATGGACGATCAGGCGGCGACCGCTGGTCCCTATAATGAGTGGTACAAAGCAGCCGCCTGGCTGGACGGCCCGAAGGTCAACGCCCTGTTCGGCTTCGGGCGCGATGTGCTCAATGCCGCCAGCGCGAACTACAAGTCCAGCGGTGACCCGTTCGAAGAAGGTCCGACCCCGGTGGGTTTCTACGGCGTGGATGGCAGTCGCGCGCAGACCGACCCGCTATTCGGCTGGCCGATGGCTCCGCCCACCACCTTCGCGGTGAGCGCCTCCGGCAACGGATACGGGCTGTACGATGTTTCCGGCAATGTGGCCGAGTGGGTGCAGGACTGGGGCGACGCTGCGGGCGAAAAAGTGACCCGCGGCGGACACTTCGGAAACGTGTTGGGTTCCGCGTTCCTGCGGAATGATGTGCGCTTGTCGCGTCCCGCGACGACGGCGCAGCGCGAGGTCGGATTCCGCGTGGCCCAGGCGATTATTCCGCCGCTCGCCGCCGACGTGCCGGTGGTTCAGGACATCATACGGATGGATGGCACCGTCGGCGGACCTTTCTCTACGGCCGCGCTCACGCTCACCGCGCAGAACCTGACCACGCAGACGATCGATGACATCGCGCTGACGCCCAGCCACGCGGGACTCGTCGCGCCGCAGGCCACCGGCAACCAGATTGTCCCCGGCGGCATGGTCAACTATGCGGTGACGATCGATCCGCTCAAAGCCGGTGAAACCGAGACGCCGCCCGCCGCGGACCTGGTGCTGGTCCCCGGCGATGACGCGCAAACCGGTGGTCCGACCCATGACTTCTGGATCGGCCGCACCGAGGTGACCAACTCCCAGTTCGCGGCCTTTCTCAATGATGCCATGACCAATGCCAAGAGCATGGCACGAAATGAACGCAGCCGGCACATGTATTTCGACACCGACTCGGGGAATGTCTACGTGGGCGATCAGATAGATGGGGCGGTGGGAGTGGCCGCTCCTTCGGCAACGCTTGCCACCCTGATGTACGATGTCACGCTTGGCCGCATCACGTTCAACGGCACCGTTTATGCCGTCGCGGGCGGTTTCGCGCAGCATCCCGCCGTCGGCGTCACCTGGTTCGGAGCGGTGAAATACTGCAATTGGCGCAGCTTAAACGAGGGCATGCCGCCGGCGTTTCTCGCGTATGCGGAAGCGCCCGCGCCGGCGCTCGACCAATGGCGCCCGGTTACCCTGGTGCCAACTGCCTGGCAGCCCGGTCTGTTCGATGCGACCGCACGCGGCCAGTGGGTTTCCGATACGCTCGGTTATCGCCTGCCCATGGATGCAGAGGCGGCCGGCGCGTCGCTGTACAATGAATGGCACAAGGCGGCGAGCTTCCGCGGTCCCGATGCCCTGGGATTCCCGCAGTTCGACGCGGTGTATGGTTTCGGTCGCGATGCCGTCACGGATGTTGACGCCAACACGCTGCGCAGCGGTGATGCCTTTGAGCCCGGCACCACGCCGGTCAGCGCATTTGATGGCGCGCAGCGGCTTGCACCCGAGCCGAGCGATTGTCTCGCCGTACAGCCGTCCGGCGAACTCACCAACCCGCTGGCCAACGGATACAAAGTATACGACCTCGCCGGAAACGTCGCGGAATGGCTCACCGACTTCGGCGCCGATGCGCTGCAGCGCGGCGTGCGCGGAGGCAGTTGGCGCACCGATCGGTTGTCGCCGCTGTTAACCAACGCCGTGCGTGACTCATATTTGGCACACCTTCCCGCCGACGACGTGGGGTTCCGCGTGGTGCGCGGTGCCGGCCGCGTGACTTCCGTTCGCCTGCACAGCACGAACTTCGGAATCAATCACACCGCGTACTTGATGCTGCATGCCAGGCGACCGCTATCCGTCTGGCCGTTCGACGACACGCTCTGGTCGATGTCCTATGGCGTGACGCCGGGTTTGAGTACCACGATTTTCGTGTCCAATGGCGGCGCGGGAAAAATCGCCGCGCGGGCAAGGGTCGACGTCCCGTGGCTTTCCCTGCAATCATTCACCCTCGCGCCGGTATCCGCCGGCGAACTGGCGGGGAGCATCCTCGGCCTCAACAGCGCCTACGTGGACGTCAACATCCTGCCGGAAGCGGGCGCGCTCGCCCCAGGCGAACACATCGCCACGCTGAGTGTCACTGATGAGACATCGGCGGTAACGGTGGTGCGGCGTGTGCGCTTGACGGTGACCGCTCCTGCAACTCTCCGCGAGGAAGACTTGATTCCCGCTGACTTTCACGGTTTCCCCGGCGGACCATTCATGACCTCGATCGTCAGCACCAAGTTTCCGCCCGACGCGACGGCCTTCATACTCACCAATGTGTCGTCGCGCGACCTGTCCTACGAACTGGGCATCGACCGACCCTGGATCAAGCTGGAAGCCATCGATCCGCTCATGGGAACGCTTCCCGCACCGTCGGGTTTGATCGGGGTCCTGGGAAAAATCGACGCCACCGTCGCGGCAGCACTTGCACCGGGCGTGCACGAGGCGCGACTGAGCGCGAACCTGACGGATGCCGCCAATAACGACCTGGTGACGACGGTCGCGCACACCGTGCAGTTGATGGTCGAGGACTGGGTGGATGTCCTGCCCGCCACTGACTGGATGGTGACACACATTCCGCAGCAGACGCCGCTCGCCATGCTTCCGATCCAGTTGCACAACCGCGCGACCTCAACGGTGGATGTGCAGGTCTGTGTGGACCGTCCCTGGCTGGAAGCGGAAGCGACGGACCTCGAGCTGGCCGCCGGTCAGATGGATGTCACTAT
>CAZKIN010000136.1:3694-9816 GCA_964552515.1 uncultured Phycisphaeraceae bacterium | reverse complement strand
AAGTCGCGTCCGGCGAACGGCGCGTCGCCATCGTTCCTGAATCGGTGAAGAAGCTGACGAAAGCAGGGGTGCAGGTTGTCGTTCAATCCGGAGCGGGCGCACAATCCTTTTCGTTGGATGAGGAGTACATTGCCGCAGGGGCCACTCTCGAAAACGATTTGCCCAAGCTCCTTTCCGACGCGGACTTTGTCTGCAAGGTGCAACCCCCGCTTCAAAACCCGGTCGGCGGCGACCATGAAGTAAGTCTGATGCGAAGCGGAGCCGTCCTGCTCACCACGCTGAAGCCCACAGTAAATTTGGACGCCGTACGCCGCCTGATGGAACACCGCATCACCACCTTCTCCACCGATTGCATTCCACGCACCACGCGCGCGCAGTCCATGGATACCCTTTCGTCTCAGGCAAGCCTCGCCGGGTACAAAGCTGTTCTCCTCGCAGCGAATGAACACGGAAAATTCTTTCCCATGCTGATGACGGCCGCCGGAACGATATTCGCCTCCAAAGTTTTCATCATCGGTGCCGGCGTCGCCGGTTTGCAGGCCATTGCCACCGCCAAACGCCTGGGGGCCATCGTCGAGGCGACGGACACCCGTGCTGCCGTTAAGGAACAGGTAGAGAGCCTGGGCGGGAAGTTCGTTGGCGTGCAGAGCGCCGAGGATGCCCAGGACGCGCGCGGCTATGCCAAAGAATTGTCACAGGAATTCAAGGACAAACAGGCCCAGCTTATCTCCGATCGATGCGCCGCCAATGACGTAGTGATCACCACCGCGCTCATTGGAGGGGTGTTTGCGCCAAGGCTCATTACTGAAGAAATGGTAAAACGCATGAAGCCTGGCTCGGTCATTGTAGACCTGGCGGCCGAGGCGGGTGGCAACTGCACGCTCACCGAACCGGGCAACAATGTCACGAAGTATGGCGTGACCATCTGC
Organism: uncultured Phycisphaeraceae bacterium; assembly: GCA_964552515.1. GTDB lineage: Bacteria > Planctomycetota > Phycisphaerae > UBA1845 > UBA1845 > JACQXM01. Next base: position 8,887 of record CAZKIN010000136.1, on the reverse strand, counting down.
GGCCCTACGAACCTGCCCGCCTCCATGCCGATCCACGCGAGCCAGATGTATTCGCGAAACCTGACGACGTTCATCCTTGAATTTTGCAAAGACGGCAAGTTCAACGTCAACATGGAAGACGATATTCAAAAAGGAGCGGTCATCACGCACGATGGCAAGCTGCTGCATGAACCGACCCGCAAAGCTATGGAGAAAAACCCATCATGAGCCTGGAAGAACTACTTGGGTTGTTCCTGAACAATTTTTCAGTTTTCGTCCTCGCGATGTTCCTGGGCATGGAGTTGATTTCCAAGGTGCCGCCCCTCCTGCACACGCCCCTGATGTCCGGCTCCAACGCCATATCCGGAATCACCGTGGTCGGTGCGCTCGTCATTGCGGGTAGCGATGCCACCGCAGGCAAAATCCTTGGTTTCCTCGCTATCGTCTTCGCCATGGTCAACGTCGTCGGCGGATACCTGGTGACCAACCGCATGCTCGCCATGTTCAAGAAGAAGAAATAGGAAGAAAAATGACCTCTCTCCTTACGATTCCCCTGGCGACCCTGTTGCAGACGGCCACAACGCCAATTGTACACCTGCCTTCACCATGGGCATTCTTCAGCCAGAACTTTGCCTATCTCCTGGCCGCCGCTTTGTTTATCTGGGGCCTGAAGATGATGGGGCACCCGCGATCCGCCCGGGGTGGCAACTTCCTCTCCGCGGTGGGCATGCTCATCGCCATCTTGGCCACACTGGTCGATCGCGAAATCATGGGCTTCAACTGGATCATTGCCGGGGTGCTCGTTGGCTCGGCCATCGGCGCGGTGCTCGCACTCAAAGTGCAGATGACCTCGATGCCACAAATGGTGGGCCTGCTGAATGGCTTCGGCGGCTTGGCTTCCGCCGTCGTCGCCTATGCCGAATACCTCGTCAAACAACTACCAGACCATACGCCCACTCCACGCATCGACACCGTGATCGCCATCGCCCTTAGCCTGCTCATCGGCGGCATTACGTTCACCGGCAGCGTGACCGCTTATGGCAAACTGGAAGGCTGGAAAATCAAAGGCAGGAATATCAGCAATCCGGTCACCTTTTCAATGCAGCATTTCCTAAACCTATTGCTGCTGCTGGCCGTAATCGGACTCACCGTCATCCTCGTTCAAAACACCGTCGCACACTGGGCTGTCCTGCTTATTCTCGCCATCGCACTCATACTTGGCGTGCTGGTCGTAATTCCCATCGGCGGTGCTGACATGCCCGTGGTTATCTCCCTGCTCAATTCCTACTCCGGCCTCGCCGGCATGGCTACCGGCTTTGCGCTCGATAACAAATGCCTCATCATCACCGGCTCTCTCGTCGGCGCGTCAGGCATCATTCTCACCAAGATCATGTGTAAGGCAATGAACCGCTCACTGCTTAACGTAGTCGCCGGCGGCTTCGGCAGTGAGTCCGAAGGAGTGGCCACCGCGCCCGGTGCCGGCGGAGCGATCACCGTTCGCCGCATGGACGCTGACGAAACAGTGATGACTCTGGAAAATGCTGCAAGCGTCGTCATCGTCCCGGGATACGGCATGGCCGTCGCCCAGGCCCAGCATGCCGTGGCCGAACTCGCTTTACTGCTCACCAGGCGCGGAACATCGGTGAAATTCGGCATCCATCCCGTCGCGGGCCGCATGCCCGGCCATATGAATGTCCTGCTTGCCGAAGCGAATGTGCCTTACGATCAACTTAGTGACTTGGAAATAAACGGCGAGTTCCAACAATGCGATGTGGCGCTGGTCATCGGGGCCAACGACGTCGTAAATCCCGCAGCGCGGCATGACAAGAGCAGTCCGATTTACGGCATGCCAATCCTTGACGTGGACAAAGCCAAGACGGTCATCGTCTGCAAACGCAGTCTCAACCCCGGCTTTGCCGGCATTGAAAATGAGTTGTTCACCAAGGACAACACCGTCATGCTCTTCGGAGACGCCAAGAAAACCATCAGCGAAGTCGTTTCGCAACTGAAGGAAATCACCAAATAGCGAACTTACCGCCCGCCGGAAAAGAGTCCTTTACCGGTTGCGCACCAGGAACTTCTTGACCCACTCGGCGGTGCGCAGGATCAAACCCAGCGCGAACCATGAAACGGCAAAATAAGTGAACCCGTCCCTGCCGAGAAAATAGTAGCTTACTCCCATGCCGGCCGGAAAAAGCACCATCGCCGCCAGTCCCACACGCAACGCCCGACGATTAAAACGCAATTGCTCCACTACCGTCGCGGCGATAATCGTGGTGCCACATTCCGGACACTTTCCGCCGACACGCATCGTCCGCAGATTGTATTCACACGAATGGCAAAGCTGATCGGCCTCAATTCGCGGCCCCAGCGCCTCCTCAGCCACCCAATCCCACTTCGCATCTTTGTCCCGGATGTACCCCCATCCCTTGCAGGCGGCACACTCATCCCACAGCAATTTCCACCATGATCCGACAATCACCGATGGGCCCAGCACTGCGAAAAACAAAATCGACTGAATGGCCCGGTGATATGTATAGGTCAGCAGCTTCGGAATCTCACCCCAGCTGTACCAGGTGATCGCTCCGCCGATGAGCGTACCCAGAAGGGGCATCCACAAATTAAGATGCCTGCCCGCACCATCGCAATGTGGACAGGCATGGGGATCGAAATCATCCGCATGAGCATCAGGCATGGTCAATCATGGTAGAAGAATACTTCCACCTATGCACGGCCACGTTCGACCGCCCGTGCACCGTAGTGACTCGCCAGTTGAATTACTTCAATGTCCCGCGCACCCGAATCCCCCCGTTATGCGTTTCCAAACTCAGCGTTTCGCCGCCCGCACCAAGCTTCCCGGAAAACTCGTTCCGCGAGGTCTTCGCCTCCGCCAGCGGGACATCAATCGTCACCGATCCGTTTTCCGTCTCACCGCTCAGCATCGCCGACGTCTTATCCGAAACGGCCAGGACGATGCCGCCATTATGCGTCGTAATGGTCCCTCCAATGGCGGCCGCGTCGCGCAAGTCCAGTTCGATACTCCCGTTATGCGTCTTGGCCCGCAGGGTCGGACCCGCATACACCGCTTCGATCCCGCCATTGTGCGTGTCGACAGTCAACGTGCCCCCGCCGCTCGACGCCTTGATGCGACCGTTATGTGTCACCAGCTTGACGTTACCCTGCACACCGCGCACGTTGATCCCGCCGTTGTGCGACTCCGCATCCATGTGCACCGCGGCCGGTCCCGCAATGTGCACATTGACACTCGCATTCCAGTTCGGCGACCGTACACCCTTCCAGCGATAGCCCACGCGCTGCAGCCCGCCCTCGCCCGGCTCCACATACACCTCCATCGCCGCCAGTGCCAGCTTCGCCTCGTCGAGGGTCTTGCCGCCGCCCTTGCTCGTAATCGTCACCTTGGCCTGCGCCGCGGGCGGATCGGCCACGACATACTCCACGGAGCCGTTGTCTGTCCGAATCTCCCACGCCGAGATTGTCGACGCCGCGACCTCGCGCGTCTCCACCACCGCCTCGGTCCACACCGTGCTGCCTATCCGACATCCGGAAAACAGAGAGCATGACAGGGCACCGAACGCCAGGACCAACTTGCTGCGTTTCATCGCGCAAACTCCAAAGAGGTATTACTTATATTCAGCCAATCGGGTATTCGAGTCGAACGGCGGGATATTCAGGGAGATGCGTGATGAAGTCAAAAGAAGAACTTCGTGCCCTTGGTGTGCTTCGTGGTATTACTATGATCCGCGGTCTTTACACCCCGTAGCATTCGAAAGGTGTATAAATCTGGGAGTAGAATGGTCCGGACATACATCAGGGATCGCCGCCCTCACACCGCCACCGCGCGGTAATACTCAATCGCCCGCTTGAGCCCCTCCTCAAACGAAACAATCGGCTTGAAGCCCAGCAGCTCCCGCGCCTTGCGAATGTCCGCGCTGGAATGCAGTACGTCGCCCGTGCGCGACGGCACATACTTCGGCTTCACCTTGGTGCCCAGCAGCCGATTGATCTCCGCAATGACATGATTGACCGTGATCGCCCCGCCGCAGGCCACGTTCACCGCTTCGCCGTGCGTCCGTGCCGCCTGCATCGCCAGCATGTTTCCTTCAACCACATTATCAATGTATGTAAAATCGCGTGTCTGTTCACCGTCACCATAAATAACCGGCGACTCCCCGCGCAGCATCGCCGTCACGAACGCCGGAATCGCCGCTGCATACTGACTCTTCGGGTCTTGCCGTGTGCCGAACACGTTGAAATAGCGCAGCGAAATCGTCTCCAATCCATAACACTCCGTGAACGCCCGCGCATACTGTTCGCCGAGCAGCTTCTGCACCGCATACGGACTCAGCGGTTCGGTTCGAATGCCTTCGTGCTTCGGTGATTCCTTCGTATTCCCATACGCTGAACTGCTCGCCGCATAAATCACCCGGCGTACCCGCTGCTGCACGGCCGCGCGCAGCAGATTGAATGTGCCGTTGACGTTCACCTCATGACTCGGCCCCGGCTGCTCCACCGATTTCGGCACCGACGGAATCGCCGCCTCATGAAAAATAAACTCCACGTCCAGGCACGCGCGCAGGCATTCCTCTTCATGCCGCAGATCGCCCTGCACCAGCTCAAACTTGCCGTTCACATGCTCTAAGTTGGAGAGTTTTCCGCTCGACAGGTCATCAAACACCCGCACCTTGTGCCCCAGGGCAATGAGCCGCGTAACCAGGTGTGAACCGATGAACCCCGCGCCGCCGGTGACGAGAACGTTGGCCATAATCGTTTTATCCCCCGGACCCAGTTTCCGAGCCTGCCTATCGGACCAATCCATTGTGGCCGCTTATATGTATTACGGCAACCAATGCGCCGGGGATTACGACCGACGTCGTACCGGACCATGCCGACTGGAAATGAACCTGCGGGGAACGATAACTATCGCTCATTCGTAACGCGAAATCGACGTTTAGGCCGCGCCGGCATGCGCATCCGCCAGCGCCTGCTGCGCGGTGAGCAGCACTTGGCAATCGCAGAACGCGTGATGCCGAATGAAAATCAAGCGTGCGTCTTGAGTGCCGTGCGGTCCGAGTTTCAGCGTGGATAGGATTCGCTCGCACTCGGTGAAGTCACCGCCGCACTTCTTGTCCGGAGACGCGCCCAGCGATTTGTTAAGCAATCCGAAGAAGTCCGCTTTGCGCAGCCCAGCGTAAA
>CAZKIN010000136.1:0-3594 GCA_964552515.1 uncultured Phycisphaeraceae bacterium | reverse complement strand
ACCAGCCCGGACAGATTCTGCTCGCGAAACGCCTCCGGAATGACCTTCACCAGTCGGTGAAAACGTTCCTCGGGAAGCAACCCCGCAAACCCATCCCACCGAAACGTAATGCAATCTCGATTCCACCGCGGACTGTGCTCAATCAGCACGCTGATCCCCGGAAACGAATGGGAGAGCAACTTCGATAGTTCACCCGCCACCGCTTTGTTGTCACGATGATTCCCCATGCATTCAACATCATCCGACCGACCCAAAAAGTCAAGGGAATCCGGGTAAACCGCAACAAAAACAGCAATTTAGCCTATTGTAACTTCCGATCGGAGGGATTGGCAGACTGGCGATCGTCTTCGCAAGTCTCACTTCTTTGGGGGGTTTTCCGCATCCCCAAGTTTCAATAACCATTCCGCGGCCACCGCATTGGACGCATCACGCTCCCGCAATGCCAGAAACGCGGCCCGTGCGTCCTCGTGCCGGCCCGCTTCGAACAGCGCCACCCCCAGCGCCTCGTACATCGACGGCGGTACTTCCGATTTCAGCGCCTCCACCCCGCGCTTCAATACATCCGCAGCATCCAGCATCGCGACCCGACGGGCGTTATCCGCCCGCTGCGTAATCAATTTCGCCATCACCAGGTAATCGTTCGGATCGGACGGATTTTCGTTCAAACGCGTGCGCTGCATATCGACCAGCAGTCGATAAAAACCGTCGATGTCCACGTCCTTCGCAAGTTCAGGATCGCCCTTCTCCTGCTCCAGGGCGAGCTCCAGCGCCCCGCGCGCTTCGCGCGCCGCATCCTCATATTGTCGCTGCGCAAAATAGAGACGCGCCAGATAGGCCCGATGCCGCGCGGTCGGCGACACCTCCACCAGTCGACGCGCATGCGTCATCGCTTCCGGTGCCCGACCCAGCTTCTCGGCACACCGCGCCAAGCCAAAAAGCACGTCCGGCTCGTCCGACTTCAGCGCATTCGCCTGTTCATAACTGGACTTCGCCAGGTGCGGAAACTGATCGACGAACAGATCACCCAGCTTCGTATGCGCCCGCCAGTCGTTTCGACCGTCGCGCGAATCGACATATTTCCGCAGTGCGGTAACCGCATCCCCCTGCCGCCCATGAAATCCGTGCCACCGCCCGACTACATAATTCAATCGCGCATCGGTGGGTGACTCTACTTTGGCACTTTCAACTGCCTTGTCCAGTTCCGCAAGCGTCGGCCGCGCCGAACCGCTCCCCGCCGGCAGGTCCATCTGTTCAATGAACTGCAGTGCCGCATCGATGGCCGACTCCGCCGTCGCGGGCGCGGCCGATCCCGCCGGTGCATTCTCAGCCGTGTCCTGCGCAATGGAAAACCGGATCGACGTGTGGCCCGATAGCAATCCGACAATGACTAAAAACCTGACGTATTCGCGCCGCCTCGCCTGTGCGCCGCCCCGAACTGATCGCTGCCTGTTCACCAATGGCTTCACCCTTGCGCCACCAACCCGAAGCGGCCAACCGCGACTCGCGATCGCCACCCCCGCGTCCTCTCACGGCCGCACGTCGCGCCGACTCCGCAGCGGATCTTCGTCCGCCGGGTCGGGCTTCTTTTCCTTCGGCAGTTCAACCGGCGCTTCTTCAGCCACGCGTGGGGCAATGTTCAGCCGATCCGCCGCCACATTGACTTCCCGTCGGCGCAGATACGGTCCGCTGGAAGACCGCGCACACAGGATGCGTCCATCCTTGCCCACCAGGAAAACCGCATCGCCGCTCTTGTTGCTCAGTGGCAGCGCGGAGCCATCGGTCCGCGCAATGCCCATCAACTTGCCCGTCTCATGCTCCACCGCCTCGACGTTGCCCTCGCTGGTCCACAGGTAATCGCGCTCCTTGTCCGCCGCGAGGAAATTTCGACCCTTCGCATTGCGCCACATCTCCTTGCCCGTGTGCGCATCGATCGCTAGCAGACCCCACCCCGTCACATACTGATAAACTGTGTGCAGCCGCAGTGCCGGCCCCACGCTCAAGGGGCTGTCCGTGCGGAACCGCCACAGGATCTCCCCGGTCTCCGGATCAAACTTGTACAACGATCGATCCCCGCTCGCGACATACACGCCACTGTCATCAGCCGCCAGGTCGCCTTCAATCGCCCCATCCGTCTTATAGGTCCAGTCGAGCGCTTTATCTTCGGTGTAGAACGAAACCACCGTTCCCTTCAGATTACCGTACACAATCTTGCCATCGCCATAGGCAACCGGTGATGCCAGCACCGCTCCGCCCGCCATGACTTCCCATGCCTTCAACCACTTCCCGCCGCCGTCGCGCGACCAGATCAGGCTGTAGAACCGCGCGTCGCTGCTGCCGAAAAACACCCGACGTTCAACGCCGATCACCGGACTGCCCATCGGATATGGAACCCGCAGCGTCGCAATCACCTCTCCGGTAAATCGATCCAGCGTCCGAATCGCCGTCGTCGACGCGATGATCACCGGACTGCCTTCGGCTTCCGTCACAATATGACTCGGACGCAGTATGGTCTCATTGTGCAATCCCACCTGTTCCGCCCAGCGCAGCAATCCCATTTCTGCCTGCACCGCGAAGACCGTGCCGAATTCCGTCGTGATATAAATATGATCATCAACCAGGAACGCCCCGCGAATTTCATCCCCACCATCGACCGGCACCTGCGCCGTCCAGTAAGTGCTCAGTCCGATGCCGCGCAGTTCTTCATCACCAATCAGCGACTGCGCCCGCGCCGCTGGTAGCGCTGATACCCCAAGCAACAGACTCGCCATCACGCAAATTCTTACCATGTTCTTACGCATGAACCCCAGCCTCAAAAAGCTCCCCTGCCCCATCGCGTCGCAAAACGCACGTAACACACGATACCACCAACCATTTGAAGACCATATTCGCGCAGGGTCAAGCTGGATGCCCAAGAACCGCCGGATTGATCCTGGAAATGGCGAAGTGCAAATCACCCCTTGCCGCGCCGCAGCTCTGCGATGATCTGCAAGTGACGCGTGATCGTCGCCTTCATATCCGGACTGGTCCCCACAGTTTGAAACACATGCGCCCGCCCTTCCAGCCGCGCCGTCAGATCCGCGACAAAATCATCCCAATCACCTTCATACAACGTGTCGCGCATCATGATCAGCATGCGTTGTTCGGCCCCCATGAACTCCGCCGCCTCGTCCGCCTGTACCGTCGTCGCTCGCATAACCGATAGCATCTCACAGCCCCCCTCCACGTTGCAAGAGGAATTTCTTGCGCCCGGCGGTAAAATGTCAATTTGGTTGGCCGGTTTCGCCGGTCAAAGGTGCCCCGGTATCTCGAAGTAGCGCCAGCCGCCCCGAAAAACAGGCCGCTGGCACGGGAAAAACGCATGATCACGACAAACTTCCTGCTTTTTTGCGCTTTCTGCGGACAACCCTCCGGCCATTCCTCCGATTGGCCCCAATTTGGCGGACCACGCCAGGATTTCGTCGTGGACGGCGCCACCCTTCGCACCGACTGGGGCGACACAAAACCCACCCTCCTTTGGGAGCGCCCCATCGGCGAGGGCTACTCCGCCATCTCCGTCGTCGATGGCAAACTCTACACCCAGCACCGCTCTGACGA
>CAZKIN010000135.1:0-10068 GCA_964552515.1 uncultured Phycisphaeraceae bacterium | reverse complement strand
CCCACAAATCCGCCTCGCTGGAGTTTTGCAGGTGCGCATAGACGGCGCCCACATCTCCGACATCGGGTACGCCCACGATGATCATGCCGCCGAGAACGGAAAGCAGCGTTCGCACCGTTCTCTCACCGACGGCGTCGTAATTCAAGGTGTCGTTGGCGGGGCCGAGCGTGCGCTTCATGATGGAAAGATAACTGTTGCGAAAGGCCGTATTGTTCTTGAACTCTTCCAGGCAGAACTCCAGCGCCATCCTGTACTCCTGCGCGGTCGTAAGCGACAGACTGGCGGCGGTGATCACCGGTTCGGCCAGCGCCCGCAACGCGGCCACCCGCGCATCGGTGGTCACATCCGGCGTGATGATCACCGTGCCCACACCACATTCGTCGATCAGCGGTACAAAGTAATCGAGCAGAAAGGTCCGCCAACTAAGATCGTCGATCACCGCGAGAAACTCGGCGCGCTGGCCTGCGAAGCGCGGCTCGTCCAACAGGGACGTCGTGCCGGTTTGGTCCAGAGCCGGTCCGAGCACCACAATGTCAAAATGCCGGATCGCCGTGTCGCTTTCATCCGGAACTATCGGGTCGTCGCCCGGCAGCACAACTTCCTCGTCCACCAGGCGAACGGTCTCCGAAAACGTCGGATCCCATGAGGCGGTCCCATCAATCGCCTGTTCCAGCAAACCCTTGTCGGAACTGTTACTCCCGGCCGGCAGGATATCCACCGGACCCGCCGCATATTCGATCGGGTCAAGCGCCGTAATCTCCCCGCCGGCCGATTCAGTCGCCGTCAGATACGCGAACAATTTCGCCCGTCGGCGATAGCGATTCAAAGGCGTGATGCCGTCCGAACCCAATGACGTGCGCAGGAAGATTCCGCTCTGGGCAACCGTTCGCTCCGGATCGGTCGTGATAAAACCCAAGGCCGCCGCATCACCGCTCTGCAGGTTCGGGCCAATCTTCGAATTGTTATTCACCATCTTGGCGATCGGATCTGCCGCGCTCGCCAGTATGGCATCCCGCGCTGTGGTCACCGCGCTGATAATGCGCGCATCATTATCATTAACCGCCCGCGAATTGTCGCGCATCGCGCTCTCAATCGTCGTGGTCAGTTCATCGACGATCGCGTTGTACGAAAAATTAAGTTCGCGAATGACATCTCCGCGCGCCAGATCACCGGGAAGAGTCCACGCCCCAAGCGCGAAGTAAAGCAGCGCCACTGCCGTCGATTTCGCATTGATCGGCAGCGGTGCAACTCCGGCCGACTGCGCATACCCAAAGAGGATGATCCGATCCGAACTATCCACCACCTGGGTGAGATACCTTTTCAATCCGGGAAGCGTGGGCGTCACCGATCCATCCGCCGCGATCTCCGCCGCCCCTTCCGCGCTGACCAGTTGCAGATCAGTGAGTGCCAGGTTGACTCCGGCCGGCAACTCCACCTTGCCGGTCTGCCCGACGACATTCACGAAGAACTCCTGCGGAACTTCCTCCGACCCTGCAAACTCCGGATCGCTACTGTCCACAAAATCGGGAACGTCAATCACACTTCCGCCGCCGCCCCCACCCCCGCCACCTCCCGACCCATCTCCGCCGGGCGGGGTGCATGCCCCGAAACCCAGCACAAGCATTAACAGTATGGCACCAGGTCGCTTCCATGCATTCGCACGCAACATGATTGATCCCATTTCTTTTTACTTCTCTCAAATTCGTTTTTGGTCGCCCCCGCGCCAGCCGAAACGTCCCGCTTCCGCAGGCCACTCTTCATTCATACCACGCGATGGCCCAGACCTGAAATATTCCGCGCTGACCGAACCGATCCAGCGTAACGAGCCGCAGGCTTTAGCCTGCGCGGACGTCCGCATTCAAAAGCATTCGCTGTTCTGCAACTTGTCACACTGCATTTCCATTTGTGCATGCCGCTGCCCCATCGCTTAAGGAGCTTTCCACGCCGTGCCGCGCTTTTCGCGCAATGTCGCCCCGGCGGGGCGCAGGAATGTAGCCACGGGTAAGCCGTGGTGAGCCTCCGGCGAACCCGGCGCCACCCGTGGTGAAGTGCACTTTATCTGGCACCGCCCCGGCAGGGGCGGCGGAGCGGCGCTCGCGGGAACTCACTCAACTCTTCAATCCGCCCGGCCTTATTTCTCACTGTGCTCGGCTTCCATACTCCGCGATGAATTCCACCCGCAGTTTTCTATTGCGCCATGAACTTCAGAATTGAACTATGATTCTTTCTGCCGTCTGCATGGAAGTATGCACTTCCGTCACGCCACGATCGGCCTTGCCGTCGATTTCCTTATCCATTCCTCCATCCGCCAGAGCGGGTGAGTTGCCATGCACGGAGAAAATGCCAAAATACAGTTCCCAATCGTTCAACATTGCGAGCGCTGCGGCCATGAGGCAATCGTGCGAATTATTCTTAACGCTGGGACTACTCTCCCCAATTTTGACGTGCGTGCCTTCTCGCCATGCCGTGCGCGAGAATCTACCGTCTTCCGCCGAGACCATCATCGTGCCAAAGCTCTGGGATGAGCAGCAGCTGGCGACCTGGGCGACGCCGCTGGCGGGCCTGGGTGTGGCGCCAGGTTTTTTCAGTGAGGAAGAATATTACGCGGCGCCGATCGACAATTTGCGGACATATCCGGTGTACCACCCCGATCGTGAACCACCTGGATACCGCGACTGGTTGAAGGCACAGGGGCCCCAACGACTGATCGAGCCGGAAAAGCTCAAGTCAAAGACGGACTGGATTGAGGCCGGTAGGCGCGTGTTCGAAGAGTTAGACACCGCAGTCATGCGCAGTAACGATGCGGTGGTGATCGCACATTTCAGTGACCCGTCCGCGATCAATGCGTACAGTGATCCCGCGCATGACGTCGTCACCCGCGACGGGATTATCCTTGATTATCGATGGGTTGTGGACCGCGATGGCACGTTAAAAATCAGTGTTTCTAGTTGTTTCGGTTGCCACACACGACTTATGCCCGACGGCAGTCTGCTGCCGGGAGCGCCGAGCAATTTTGATTTGGGGAACTCTCCGGCGGCAAATGTGCTGCTGGCTCGTCTATACTCGACACCACCAATGTCCGAGGGCGACAAGTTCTTTCAAATGTTCGGCGTTCCGTGGCGCCTGGATGACCTTCATGCGCCATTCAAATCAATGTCCGACGAACAGGTGGGGGACTTCCTCGGCCAAGAGTCCGGAGCTCCGGCCGGGACCACATTCGCACGATTTAACGGAAGCCCGTTTTTTGCCACTCGCATGGCCGACCTCATCGGAGTTAAGGATAGACGATTTTTGGACGCCACCGGAACCCATGCGAACCGCGGGCCGGAAGACATCGCGCGCTATGGCATCTTGGTGGAGTTCGCGGATGAAGGTACCTTTGGCAGACACAGGTTTACGCCGGAAAAAGTCCAGCGACTGCAAGTCCGTCCACCGGACGAAGCCATGTACGCATTGGGTCTCTATATCTACTCGCTTGAACCGCCACAAAGCCCGCACCCCTTCGATGACATGGCGAAACGTGGTCAACAAATCTTCGACGGCGAAGGTTGCTACGAATGCCACACGCCTCCCGCATATACCAACAACAAACTCGTTCCGGTCCCGGGCTTCGAGCCGCCGATGGCCGATCTGGGAACGCAGCGCCTGAGTGTCTCCAGGCGCCGTGTCGGAACTGACTCCGGGTTGGCACTTCGAACGCGAAAAGGAACCGGCTATTACAAAGTCCCGTCGTTGCGAGGCCTGTGGTACCGCGGACTGTACGAACATTCCGGCTCCATAGCATCACTGGAAGATTGGTTTGACCCGCGACGCCTGCGTGATGACTATGTCCCAACGGGTTGGCGCGGTCCCGGCGTGACGACGCGCGCGGTTCCCGGCCACCCCTTCGGCCTCGATTTATCCGACGAAGACAAGAAGGCGTTGATCGCCTTCTTGATGACGCTATAGAAGGGTATGCTCACCAGCCACGGACACGCGCTCAGACTCTATGTTGGTTCTAGATTCTACCAGATTCCATAAGGATACCGCATTCGCCGATGCCAACATGCATGGCTCACGCCTGAGTCCACTTGATTGCGCGTCGACCATCGCAGTTCCGCGAGACCTTAACGCCTACCGCACTGCAGTCATCATGCACGTCGTCGACGGTCCCGCTTCCTTCAACTTCTCCACCACCAGCCCCACGCGTCCCACCAGTTGCTCCGGCATGACAATCGCGCCGTCCGGATTCCCCGCCGGGAAGATGACATTCAGTGGCACTCCCGACCGCTGAAAGCGCTGCAGGTCGCCCAGGATCTCCGGATCTTCCGAGGTGAAGTCAGCCTTCAGCGGCACCACGCAGTGATCACGCATCAAGTTGCGCACTTCTTCCGTCTCCAGCGTCGCCGCCTTGTTCGCCAGACACGTCGCACACCACACCGCCGTATAATCGACGTACACCGTATAACCCTGCTTCGCGAGATTCTCCGCGCGCCCCTTGTGCCACTTCTGCCACGGAATCTTCTTCGCCCAGTCCTTCACTTCCAACGGCGGCGCTTCCAGGTCACATGCGCACGCGATGCTCTCCAGGTACGTTCGCTGCATCTCGCCGATGCCCGACTCCCGCGCATACGCGACCCACCAGCCCGTCAGCGAAATCCCCAGCGCCACCGCCCACGCCAGCACCCGGCGACCCGCCGGTGTCAGTGGTGTCTGCAAGCCCAGAATCCAGCACGCGATCGCCAGGAAGCCCAGGAACCCCACGGACCACGCGACTCCGTCCGGACCGATCTGCTTGCCCAGCACATACAGCATCCACACCACCGTCCCCATGAGCATGAAGCCCATGAGCTGCTTGAAGTGCACCATCCACGTCCCCGGTCGCGGCAGATAACGCAACCACGCCGGCTTCCACGTGAGCAGAAAAAACGGCGACGCCATGCCCAGCCCGACAAACGTAAACACTGTGAACAACTGCGCATTGGTGCTCGCAAACGCCACGCCCAGCGCCGGACCCAGAAACGGTGCCGTGCACGGCGTCGCCAGAATCGTACCCAGCACGCCCTTCATGAACGCGCCGCTGTACCCTTCGTGCGACTCCGCCGCGGACAACGACCCCATCGCCGCTCCCGGCAGCGTGATTTCAAATACTCCGAGCAAACTCAACCCGAAAATGAACATCACCGCCATCATGATGATGACAAATCCCGGCTGCTGAAACTGAAACCCCCAGCCCAGCTGGCCACCGGCGCTCTTGATCAGAATGATGATGATCGCCAGCGTCCAGAACGATGCCATGATCCCGGCACAAAACGTCAGCCCCAGCCGAAACACCCGACCCGGCTCCTCGCGCGATTGCTGCACAAAACTCAGGATCTTGATTGAAATCACCGGCAGCACGCACGGCATCACGTTTAGAATCAGCCCGCCCAGAAACGCAAACAACAGCAGCCCGGCCATCGTCGTCGGAACGCCGTCGCCCTTGTCACCGCTCGCCGCGGGTACCACAACCGGTGTGCCGCTCCCCGTGCCCCCGGCAGCTTGCGCTGGAGCCACCGGTGCCGCGCCGCCCGCGGCCACTCCCGATACGAAATGAAACTGCACGGCCTCTTCCGGTGAACAGGTGCCATCCTCGTGACACGCCTGCGCGACAATGACGCCGCCGAATCTCAGCGGAAACGCCTCCGGCGTATCCTCCACTTCTCCGGATACCCGCAGTGTCACCTTGCCGTCATACACGCTGAGCTTGCCAAACTTCGCCGTCTCCCGCTCCGCCGCCTCCGGATACACCGGCTCGTTGAAGTAAATGTGCGGCGTGCGCTCCACGTAGAAATCAAACTTCGTCGCGTCCTTCGCCGTAGGTGTCCGCGATTGCAGAAAACTCCCCTTGGCCACCTCCACGTCGACCACCAGATCAAACTTCGCGCCCTGCGTAAATGCCGTCGTCGTCACCGCTGGCTTGATCGTAAAATGCTTGCTCTCCGTCGCCGGCATCTCCTTCCGCGCGTCCGCAAATACTTTCCCATGGGCTGGCTTCACATCCCCCGGCGATGCCTTCACCGGCAGCGTGAGCGCCACCTCCGCCGTCTCCTGCAGGCACACCTCCCGGCAGATCAGGTATTTAATCTTCGCAGTGAGCGACACTTCCTTGTCACTCAGCGTCGCTGGCGGAGTGACCGCATAGACCAGGACCGGACTCCCCTCCAGGATGTTCGTCGTGATCGCACCTGCCGGATCGACATGGCGATAAGGCCGCGGAAACAGTGGACTGCCCACGGTGAAACCCGGCGGCAGCGTCCATTCCGCGCGCGGAGCAATCCCCGCCTCGCCCGGATTCTGCCAGTAAATGTGCCAGCCCTTTTCCGTTTCCCATTGCAGCCCGACATCAAACGCGGTCCCCGGCGCTACGCCATCAACGGCCGCAAAAGCTGTGACTTTGCCTTTGGGCTTGCTCGGCTTCCCGCCCTGTCCATGGGCATCCTGTCCCGCCCACGTCGCCACCATCAAACCTGTGAAAAGATAAAACCAGCCTTGCTGTTTGTTCATGTCTCACCCAATTTGTACATAACGCAGGGACGCGAAATCCCCGGCGCGCGAATTATACTCTTGGTACGCCCAATCCCCGGCCATGCCGTACCGCGCGGATTCTATGTGACTGACCTGTTACAGCTTGGCGAAAACAACCAACTCCACCGCACCGTCCGAAAACCAATTGCCGCGCCAACCACGCCCGATTGACACTTTCTCCCCTCTCTTTACAATCGGCCATACGAGGTAGTGCGCAGAAAGGGTTCAATTGCGGCTTTAGTGATTGCTTGATTTTTGACTCCGCGGGACATCGGGCGGTCCCCCGGCTCATGATACCTGTAATGCTCGGTCGAAAAGAGGCGATCTTTTCGGAACTACGATCCAACGAAGTACGGAATACGAAGGCGATCGTCCTTTTGGGCAACGATAACTCGGATCAGAAAGTACCCGGAGCACCGCTCCGCGTAAACGCCGCAACATAGCCCTTTCACCACTGGCAAGCGGGGGAGGTTTTCGGAAGCGTCTTGATTCGCTCCCGCCTTTCCCGCCGGATGGAACTGTTCGTTTCGTCCGTTTCCCCACATGCGCCACTCCTCTTGATGCATAGGCAGGCTGTATTCATCGCTTGCATCCCGGTCGCGCCGAAGCGCGCCGGCGTGTCGTCCGTCTCAGGCTTCTGAGCGTTTCGGACGCACTTTCAGATGCGGCGGTGTTACCTCTAGATACGGGGAGTTATCCCATGAATTTCGTAGCACCTTTTCTCGCACAGGGGGGCAGTGGGGGCGGTCCTTGGGTGGTGGCCATCGGGTTCGGCGGTGCCGTCGGCGTTCTCGTCGGCTTCTTGTTCGTCCGCTGGCTCGGTCGCTCCCGGTTGGAAACCGTTCGCAAGGAAGTGGAACGCAATCTCGCCGAAGCCGCCAAGGACGCGCTGGTCGTCCGCGAGAAAGCCGAGGTCGAAGCCAAGGCCGAACTCCTCAAAGGACAGGAGCAGCTCCGCAAAGAATCCGTCGAAATGCGCGCCGAACTGAAGGAAATCGAAAAACGCATCGAAAAGCGCGAAGACAATATCGAGGCCAAGCTCGACACTCTCACCACCAAGGAAAAAAATCTCGAAACGGCTCAGGGTAAACTCGAGGCCCGCCTCGCCGAGGCCGCCAAGCAGGAAGAAAACCTCGCCGCCCTCATGCTCAAACGCCGCGAGGAACTCCTCCGCATCAGCGGCATGTCCGCCGACGAAGCCCGCAACACCGTCTTTACCGACCTCAAACACGAACTCGAACACGAATCCGCCGAGATTATCGAAAAAGCGGTCACCTCCGCCAAGGATGAGGCCTACCAGCGCTCCCGCGAAATCACCTTGACCGCCATCCAGCGCTACGCCTCCGAACACACCTGCGACAGCGTTGTCTCCAGCGTCGAAATCCCCTCCGACGACATGAAAGGCCGCGTCATCGGCCGCGAAGGTCGCAACATCCGCGCCTTCGAAAAAGCCACCGGCGTCGACGTCATCGTCGACGACACCCCCGGCCTCGTACTCGTCAGCGCCTTCGATCCCGTCCGCCGCGAAGTCGCCCGCCGCTCCCTGGAAAAACTCATTCAGGACGGCCGCATCCATCCCGGCCGCATCGAAGAACTCGTCGAACAGGTCCGCAAGGAAGTCGAGGAGGATTGCCTCGAAGCCGGCAAGAAAGCCTCCATCGAAGCCAACGTCGGCGGCCTGCACCGCAAACAGTTGGAACTCCTGGGTCGTCTGAAATACCGCACCAGCTACGGCCAGAACGTCCTCATGCACAGCAAGGAGTGCGCCTTCCTCTGCCAGGCCATCGCCGACGAACTTGGGTTGGACGGCCGCCTTGCCCGCCGCTGCGGTTTACTCCATGACATCGGCAAAGCCATCGACCACGACGTCGAGGGCAGCCATCCCAAGGTCGGCATGGAGTTTTGCAAGAAATTCAACGAGCGCCCTGAAGTGCTCAACGCCATCGAAGGCCACCACGGCGATGTGCCATCCATCAGTCCCTACACGCCTATCGTCATGGCCGCCGATGCCATCAGCGCCGCCCGTCCCGGCGGCCGCCGCGAGTCCCTCGAGCGTTACGTCCAGCGCCTGCAGCAGTTGGAGGAGATCGCCAAGGCGCCGGAAGGCGTCCGTGAGGCCTTCGCCATCCAGGCCGGCCGCGAAATCCGCGTCATCGTTGATGCCAAACGCGTCGATGACGCCACCGCCGCCAAGATTTCCCGCGACATCGCGCAGCAGATCGAACAGCAGATGACCTACCCCGGCGAAATCCGGGTGACCGTCCTCCGCGAAGTCCGCGCCGTCACCGTCGCCAAGTAGGGTGCGTCCCCGACGCACCAATCATGGGGACACCATGGTGAATTTGCCAACTATATGGCACATCGCGGATGGTGTCGGCAGGGTACGCTTCAGCGGACCATTGAACATCGCGTCATGCTAAGTGCGACAATTACCTGTCGCTTGTAGGGTACGCTTCAGCGGACCAGCATTCCCTTGCCTTGCCGAGCCGCGCCCGTGAGGAAGCGGTGGCTGCAATGACCATACCTTTGCAGGGTGCGTCCCCAAGAGTGCCATCCATGAGGCACGACAATGTAGGGTACGCTTCAGCGGACCATTTGCATTCGTCGTCCGCCATGGTCCGCAGTTGCGTCGACTTATTGTCAGTACCGCGCCCGTAAGGAAGCGGACTCGGCAACGTCACCTGCACCGTGCCATGTGAATGACATATGCCTCCCGCGCACCACCAGCGGCCGCGTGGCATGGCCAAGCGCAGCGTCGACATGCTCATCAAGGATCGAAAAGTCGCACGAGAACTCACCGTCAACCCCTATGCACCACAAACTCCAGCGCAGCGCCGCCTTGCTGGTCCCTGCGTCTCCAATCTGTCGCTTCCCGTCGTGTGCCAGGGTCCCTACTCCCTTCCGCGCCGCGTTCGGGTTTGGTCCCGCGCTGATGGGTCGGCTTCAGCCGACCGGCTTTTGCCTCCAGCTTCACCTGGGGTGACGCCGCCCAGCATGACATTTACCTGGTGTCACGGTCTTGGCAACCGGCTTCAGCCGGGCTTTGGGTAGAACGCTCACTCATCTGCCACCCACCGCCGACACGGCCCGCGTGGTGCCACCCATCTGACATGCCTCCACCGCGTACCGCCTGCGCCGCATGTTCATGCCCTGCTCCCGCTCGCTTGGTGTCCCGCATCTGACATTCTTCCCTCGGACCACCCGCTGCATGGGTTTGGAGGTTCGTGCCATCTAATTCGTGGTAAAACCCCTTCCCGTGGGGATTTCTTCTTACTCTTTCCGCCGCTCGTCCCTGCGAAATTCCATAAAGGATTATGCAATAATAGGTTACGGCAAGACGCCACGCCGCCGTGCCGACATTCAGGACCGTGCACTCATGGCGTAAGTGCCAACACGCTGTCAAAACGCCATTCCGCGGGACGCACAATTCCGGCACTGCTGGGCCTCGCGAAAAACGCTTTATTTCGTGGCATTTGAGAGTGTCGCGCCCCGGTCATTAACGGCCGTCGCGCCGAGAGTGTG
>CAZKIN010000134.1:7999-10226 GCA_964552515.1 uncultured Phycisphaeraceae bacterium | reverse complement strand
GGTAGATCGGCGATGGCGCACTTCCAAGTCATCCAACAAGCGAGCGCGCGGACGGTGTCGATGGTCTCCTGCGCATGCCAGCGCAACCCACCTTTTGCGGGACCGCGCGCGGTGTTGTATTGCACGCGATAACCCATGAAGACGCGTGTTGAACCGTCGTCCATCCGGAGTGGAAGCAGCGCCCAGTGTTCACGCATCGGCGAGCGCAATAGCAAGCGCATGGCATCGGCCAGACCGAGCATTTTGCAGGCCCGATCGACGTGTGCCTGCGCCACCAAAAACGGATTGTGTGATTCGGATTCCACGTTGCCTCCCATGAATGAGTCACGCCGGGCTGAGTGCACTTCGCAAGTCGCAAGGTAAGTGGGCGCGCGATGGACCGCAAGTCGCCATCCCGATCGTCGTTCGGAATGCCCCTTGCAATACTGCGATCGCAACTTCTCACTGGGGCGCCACAGATCATTGAGAATTCAAAACCGCGTTGGATTCTTACGGTTCGGTGTATTTCGGGTGTATTGCTTACGGTCCGAGAAAAACGAATGGCGTGCGTTCGTTATAGGGCGTTTGCTTCAGTCAGCTTGCCAATTCTCCGACGAAACCACTAGCCAGCGACAATCTGCGAAGGATGGGCAATTCGCGTGGCTTGTTTTCGGAGGAATACAGCTATGCCAAAGTCGCCACGCATTCAGATACTGCTCGATCAGGCTGCGATTCCACCGGCAACGGCCAAGGTGCTTCGAAAACTCGGAGCGGAGATCGAACTTTCGAGTTTTGATCGGCATGACCGCCCTCGATCATCCACGCCAATCGACATGCGGCTGATCATCACACCAAGCGGCGATGAGTTGCGAACCACGCGACTTGCACAACTCATCCATTGCTGCGATGCCAACCCGTGTGGCACGCTCGTTCTATCCCTTGGCGAAATGACATCGCAAGAAGTGATGGATTCGGCGCTTACTGACCGTGGTGTCACGTTTGCCTTCAATCCAACAGAAGACGAGTTGTCGGCGCAGATGGCGGTGCTATCGGGAATGCGCGGGCCGATCGGCGCGATGCGCCGCGAACTGAAGGAGCTTCGAAATCGGGAGCTGCGGCATGTGGCAAACCTGCGGAAATTTGATGACGAGCGCCGCCTGGCCGGGCTGGTTCAACGCGAGTTCTTGAATCACGAATTGCCCGACATTCAGGACTGTGAGTGGTCGACGCTCTATCGTCCCGCTGAAATCGTCAGCGGTGATATGTTCGAGGTGGTGCGGCTTAACCGAGACCAGGTGGCTATCACCCTGCTGGATGCCACGGGGCATGGTCTGACGGCCGCGCTTCTTGCCGCGTATGGACGGAGAGCGGTACATGATGAAATCGCGGCGGCCAACTCGCTTGAGAATTTTCCAAGTGGCGTGCTTCGGCGCATGAATCATGAGTTGGTGAAGGCAGACCTGTCTGAATGTCAGTTCATCAGCGCGATACAGGCGGTATTTAACGAACGAACGAACGAAATGACCTGGGCGCGGGGCGGCGGATGCTATCCCATTCTGGTTCGTCACAATCAGCCGCCAATGCAGGTACGCAGCCATGGACCGCTGGTAGGCGTCGAGGCGGAGTCGCAGTTTGAGACGGTTCGACTGCAGCTCGAACCGGGCGATACGGTTCTTTTCTACACTGACGGACTGGATGGGCTGTTGCGCGATGAAGGCGCGGGCAATTATGCAAGCGACATCACGGAAACTGAGTGGTTCGCAGCGTTGAATGATGAAACCATTCACGAACGAATTGCGGCGATTGAAAAACGACTCGATGATTCCATGCACGGTCCACAGGCAGATGACGTCACCGTGATCGGGCTGCACTTGCAGGGGGCAGAAGAACGCGCGGATGTACAGAGTACAGAAGGAGAATATTCGCTGGCAGGGACATATCTATAAGTGGATGTGCGCACTATTGAAATCGCGTTAGAATTGATGCGATGGCCTCTGCCACTCCGGCAAACTCTACGACCGACCGAGCCTGCCAGTTTTCCTTTGTCCAAATTTTAACAGCACCATGGCGCTACGCGCTTCAGCCCCGGCACGCGGTGTTCGCATTCTTGCATGGCCGCGCAATACACGTCGCCATTTCATTTGCCTTTTCGATGCTGCTGTTTTCTGCAACCGCGTGCATCCATTATGTGGTGAACGACACGATCAAAAAGCAAACGGGCGTCGGCATGTTCGGCACGATTTTCGTT
>CAZKIN010000134.1:1766-7899 GCA_964552515.1 uncultured Phycisphaeraceae bacterium | reverse complement strand
TGGGCATGTGTTCCCTGACGGCACTTCTTCGTTGGGTGGGTGTCGGACTTCGATCGTTGCATACGCTCATAGCGCATGAGCCCGTTTCCGTGGTTTGCGAAGGATGCGGTTATGACCTGACGCATCAGTCTCCAACTGGCCGTTGCACAGAGTGCGGATTGGGGATTGCAGAATCGCTGGAGCCGGGCAGGAAACGCGATTTGGATCCATGGTCGCGCGCGTCGGGTTGGGAAGGTTGGATTGCGCAATCGCTGCGAACCATATTTTCTCCAAAGGCAGCGTATCGTCGCCTGAGAATACGGGGGGACGACGGCGATTTGCCGGGGTTTGTCCGAAGGCACTACCTATGCATGTTCGCTGGGGCATGGCTTTGGGCGACCTGCTGTGTGGTCATTTCAGAGAATGCGTTCGAATGGAACGAACTCGCGATGGTAGGAACGGTAACCGGAGGTGTTGCGTTCGTCGCGGCACTTGTAGGCTGTTTCATCCACCGATCCACGGGAGCCACTGTTGCGACATGGTGGTTTGTTCGAGGGATGTTTCGAGTTCCGGCCGTTGCGGAAAAAATCATTTGTTGCGAAGCCGCCTTCCTTTGGGTCTTCTGCCTGTTCAACGGAACAATGATCACCAGTTTCCTTTTTTTTGATAATTGGCTCACGAACATGTTTGGTTGGCAGTTTTGGAATGTGCTTCTCGGTGCGCGCACTGAAGAGGTGGCTTTGCCGTTGGGAAATGCGGCACTCATTCTTTGGTGGCTGGCGCGAATACACAGAGCATTTCACGCGGCCCGATGGGCGAATTTCTAACCATTGTCACAGATTGGGTCGCGCTGCAAATTTCTCTTCCGCTTCCGGCGGGCGAATGTAAATGGGGATCAAGTCACGACGATTGACGAACTGTCCGGCCAGCGCTTTTGCGTAGCCCAGACGGTAGACCGTCTCAGCACGCGGAGGCCAGAGCGGTTCAGGAAGTATCATTCGAGACGCGCGCTCAATCGCGGCGCGGTGATAGGTAACGCCCTCTCCGAGTACCGCACAATCAGCAGGGAGTC
This sequence comes from uncultured Phycisphaeraceae bacterium, assembly GCA_964552515.1. Taxonomy (GTDB): domain Bacteria; phylum Planctomycetota; class Phycisphaerae; order UBA1845; family UBA1845; genus JACQXM01. The sequence continues at coordinate 6,848 of CAZKIN010000134.1, read as the reverse complement.
CGGAAAGAAACGCAAACGGCTCGACTTCCGCGGCCGTGCTTTGCGGCACCATTACCGCTCCGTTGCGCCGATACCATGCCGCGTAAACGTTTCCGCGCTTGGCATCCAGGACGACGGCGACATGATCAACCGCCGGGTCGGCATCGAGCGCATTTTGGGCGATCACGTCCAAGGTCGGGATTGCCACCAATCGTGCTCCGCTGGACAGCGAAATCATCCGCGCGGCCGTCACTCCGATACGTAGCCCGGTGAAACTTCCCGGTCCGGAGGAAATGAACACCAATCGCACGTCCGGCGGAGCCGTCTTGTGCTCGGCGCAAAGTTTCTGAATGGTCGGCAGGAATTCCGCCGCATACTGTCGCGGTTGGGCGAGTCCGCGCGCCGCCAGGATGTTCGGTCCCCGTCCGAGCGCAGCGCTACCCCATGCCCCGGAAGTCTCGAGTGCCAGACAATACAGATTGGCCAGTTCCTGATCGTGCACAGCAATTATCTTACAAGTTCGGACCGACTCTCCCAATGCAAAAAATTGGCCGCCGGGCTGAATAACAGCATGCTCTAAGCGAAGTTACCATTGACGCCGCGCGCGCACGCCCGTAGATTCGACTTTGTAGTTGTTCCGCGTCTGCAACGCGATGGCGCGCGTGCGGCGTGAAGTATATTTCGTCGCATCGTGGTGGAAAGCGTGTTCGCGGTCATCTCAGATATTCACGGTAACCTGGAAGCCCTTGAAGAGGCGCTGCGCGATATCGATCGCCGCCACATCAAGACGGTCTACTGCCTGGGTGACGTGGTTGGCTATGGCGCGAGCCCCAAGGAATGCCTGGATCAGGTCATTGAGCGCTGCGAAGTGATCTTGTGCGGCAATCACGACCACGCCGTCTTCTATGAGCCGACCAATTTCAACGTGGGTGCGGAGAAGGCGGCCTACTGGACGCGGCAGGTGCTGGAAGATGAGAAGGACAAGAAGAAGCGAAATCGCAGGTGGGAAGTGCTGGGGCGGCTGCCGATGCATTTTGACGCCAAAGAGCTGCTCATGGTCCACGCGTCGCCGCGTCGCCCGGTAAATGAGTACTTGTTCCCGGAAGACGTTTATACGAACCCGAGCAAGATCCTGGATAATTTTAAGAGGCTGCGTCCGGAACACATGGCCTGCCTGGTCGGGCATACGCACGTGCCGGGCGTATTTCTGGATGATCCGTCGTTTGATCCGCCAGGAGAACTGCCGGAAACGAATATCTATACCATCACGGTCGATGAAAAGGCCATCATTAACGTGGGGAGCATCGGACAACCGCGCGATCGCGATCCGCGGCTATGTTACACCTTGTTTTATGAAAAAGGGGAAGTGCCGGAGGGTTACGACCCCCCCAATGTCGGCCCCGATGAAAACTATTTGACCGTGGAATTTGTGCGACTGGAATATGACATCGAGAAAGCCGCCAAGAAAATTTTCGACACGCCGGAACTGGATGACTTTTTGGGTACCCGCCTTTTCGAAGGCCGCTAGGGATTAAACCGCCTACATGCAAAAGAACGACACGTTACGCAATCTCCTCATCGCCGGCGCTATTTTCTACGCCGTGCTCTTTATTACCTCGCGGTTCATGCCGCCACCACCGACCCCGCAAGGTTCGGAAAACGGTGATATGGCGCAGGTGGAGCCCATTGCCGTCCCTACGCCGATCGATCAAGGGGTTGCGACATCTGTGCCCGCCGGCTCAGCGAGTACGCCCGCTTCGGGATATAGCGTGACTGAAGCGACGGACGAGCAATTAATCGAACTGGGCGCGACGCCGGAAATGTGGGAATCAAGTGATGCGCGCAAATCGCCGTTTCGTTCCGCGCTGACGCTCACCAATGTCGGAGCGGCGATTGATGTCGCGCGCACGACCGATCATGCTGAACTGCTGGACAAGCCGGAACGATATCGTTTGCTGTCACCGGTTCAAACGCCGGACGGAAAGACGCTTCGTTCGTTGTCCGTTGATCGTATCAACATCGATGGAGTAGATGTATTACTGGCCGAGAAGCGATGGAACTTGGGCGCGGTGCGCAAGGGACCGAAGCCGGGAGAGGTTGCAACTGGAGAATCCGAACATTCGGCCGAGTTCTTCGTAACGGTGACCAAAGATGGTCAACCGGTGCTCAAGCTCACGCGCAGTTATCGCCTGCCCGAACAACCGGAATCGTTGATGCGCCATGACTTGTTCACTGATTTGCAGATTGAGAATCTGTCCAGCACGCCGCGACAGGTGATTGTCTCTTACAACGGCGGGATTGGGATTCCCACTTCCGACCCGCGCAGCGATGACCGGTTTGTGGACCAGGGAATTGCGGTAAGCGAGACCGCCGTGGTCGGCGCGCGTCATGCCTATCAAAGCTTACTCGGCAAACCGGGTGCCTTTGAAATCTATCGGCCTTCAAGCAGTGAACCGCAAAAACGCTTTTCCTGGGCGGCGACGGGCAACCACTTTTTCACTTGCACGGTCACGCCATTGTCACCTGATGGGAAGGATAAGCCCGCCTATATTGCCGAAGTCTCTACGTATGACCGGGACGCCAGCGCGGAGACCACACAGGATGTGGTACTGCGGTTTGTGACTGTCCCGGTTGCGCTGGCCGGCAGTCAGAAGGTCAACTATCCCGCCGAAATATTCCTCGGCGAAAAAGAAGTCAACGGTTTTCGCAAGGTCGATACCTACATCGCGCGCAATTATTATTTCCAGATTTCAGCAAGCTATGGTTCCTGCACTTTCAGTTGGCTCGTCGAAATGATGATCTGGCTCCTAAACGTCCTGCACGCCGTCGTGCGCGATTTCGGTGTCGCCATTATCATACTGGTGCTGATTGTCCGCACGCTCCTGCACCCGATCACCAAAAAGGGACAAGTAAACATGGTGCGCATGCAGCACCGCATGCAGGAGATGGCTCCGAAGATTGAAGAAATCAAGAAGAAATACGCCAACGATCGCGCGCGCATGAATCAGGAGATGATGAAGCTGGACCTCAATCCGGCCGGACAGCTACTGACCTGCCTTCCGATGTTCATTCAGATGCCGATCTGGATCGGCCTGTGGATCAGTCTCAGCAACAATATCCTGATGCGGCACGAACCCTTTTTATTCACCTGGGTTCGTGATCTTTCGGCTCCGGACGCGCTGTATACCTTTGCCGCCCCGCTGACCGTTCCTTTTTTCGGGTGGAAAATCACTGCACTTAATCTGTTGCCGTTCCTGCTGTCCATTACCCAATACACGCAGATCAAACTGCAGCCGAAACCCAAGCCGAATCCCAACATGACGGATGAACAGCGGCGGCAGCAGGAAATGATGCAGTCCATGACGCCGATCATGGTCGGCATGATGTTCCTCATTTTCTACAATGCGCCGAGCGGGCTGAATCTTTACGTCATGGCCAGTTCCTTTTTTGGCACGCTGGAGCAATGGCGAATTCGCGCACACATTCGGGAACGCGAGGAGGCCGGCACCTTGCACAAACCGCTTAAAGAACGCGTACTGGCCACGGCGACGGAAGGCGCGGCAGCCGGTCCGGCATTGCCTGCATGGGTGGAACGCCTGAAGAAGATGGCCGAAGATGCCCAGAAGGTGAAGTCGCAGCGCCCGGGCAAGGGCAAGAAGCGGTAGGCCGGTCAAAAAGCACGAAGTTGGAGTGCCAGCTTAGCGTCAGTCAGGGGTGGGATTCAAGACTTGCGCGCCGTATCGCCAGTCCCGGCCAGGGTCGCATCCATGAAAAAGCGTTCCCACCACACGTCGAAGCGATCACGTACCTCATATAACCGCTTGCTGACCGCTTGAATCTGTCCCCTTTCCACCATTTCCGGTGGGCAGCGTCCCAGAATGACTTCGACGTGCTTTTCGCCGGATTCCCGGAGTACGTGCAGTTTGATCTTGCCGCCCGGCCCGCGACGGCGAATCAGGTCACCGAACGCCTGCGTCGGGTTAGGGCCGGGTTTCAGAAGCTCGCCGTCGATTTCAATGATGACGTCATTGGGCTGCAATCCGCCTCGTGAAGCGGCCGTGTCATTGTGGACGTCGCGGACGTTAATGCCGATTCCCCCTTCGGGAATTCGCGGATCTTCGGCGTGCGTGGGATGCGGAGCGCCACCCTGCGTGATTCCCAGAAAGCCGCTGCGGCCATAGACATATTCATCCAGGTAAACAGTCAGGACTATGCGTTCGATCTGCAGTTTGACTTCGAGTTCTCCGGCCTGATGATAGGCGCTGCGAAGTTGTGCCAGCGTAGGCACGCCCTTTTCTATCAGGCGTTCGGCAGCATTGGCACGATCTGCATAGGCCGGTGCGGCAAGTTTGAGGATGAAACCCTGAATCTCCGCCGCGTCTTCGGGTGAAACCTGAATCTGGAATTCGCGATCGGTGATCGGCTCTTTGCTGATTTCATCGTCCGGCTCGGCGAGGACTTGCGCCTGTACCGCGAAACTTTCTATGAATAGCGATCCAACCACGGCCAGGATCAGTACGCCACCTCTTCGCCACACCTCGCAGGAGAATTTCATAGCAATTGCCCAAGTTCTGCGCACACCCAATCCACATCCGCTTCAGTTAACTCATGGTGAAACGGCAAAGCAATAGTCCGCGCGGCCGTCGCCTCGCAATTCGGAAAATCGCCGGGCTTGTATCCAAACTGCTCCCGGTAAAACGGCTGCAGGTGAATGGGCGCAAAATAATTGCTGCACCCGATGCCGCGATCCCGCAACTCGCGCAGGATCCGATCCCTGTCCTCACCCGAATACTGATCCGCCAGCCGCACCACGAACACAAACCAACTGATTTCCTGATCCGGCATCACCCGCTGCAGGAATAAGCGCGACTCACCCGCAAGCCGTTCCCGATAAAGCCGCTGTACCCGCGTTCGCTCGGCAACAATCTCCGACAACCTCTGCAGCTGCACCAGACCCAATGCGCAATTGATATCCGGGAGTCGGTAATTATAGCCCATACGCGGATGCGCGAGCCACCCGCCCTGGGTGTCGCGACCCTGATTACGCAAAGATTTACACATTTGTGCCAAGTCACCGTCGTCGGTGACGATCATTCCCCCTTC
>CAZKIN010000134.1:0-1666 GCA_964552515.1 uncultured Phycisphaeraceae bacterium | reverse complement strand
GGACCCAGACTCAGATCGGGCCCGCGCAACACCGTCGTCACCGCGTCAATTTCCCGTTGTGTTACGAAAGGACGAGCCAGAGGTATGGTTCGCTTCATGCTTGTTTCCCGAAAGTTAGCTGTCCGAATGGCGGGATGTCCGGTGGCACGATGGCCCCGCTCCCCCGCGCCGATTATAGTACCGTCTCGCCGACTCCGATATCTTGTCGGCAAGTATCGCCGCGCGGTGGCGGATGTGCCGGGACCTGTGTGTGGCAGGACTCTCCCCACCCCCGCCGGGAGCGAAACGATATGGCTACAGAGCGTATGGAGCCCTTCATGAGCAAGCGTCCCACCAAATCCAATGCCCGCCCCGCCGCGTCAAACCTGCTGCTCAGCGAGCCCCAATGGATGAACGCGATCAAACAGCGTACGGCCCGTGTGGGCATCGTAGGCATGGGTTACGTCGGACTGCCGCTCATGCGCACTTTTTGCGCAGCCGGTTTCAATGTTCTCGGCTTTGACATTGACTCGTCAAAAGTGGCCAAGCTCAACGCGGGAAAGAGTTACATCAAGCACATTCCCTCCACGTTGATCCGCCAAGTGATCAAAGAGGGACGCTTCAAGGCGAGTGATGATCCGGCGTCATTGCGCACCTGCAACGCCATTCTGATCTGTGTGCCGACGCCCCTGACTTCTAATCGCGACCCGGACATGACTTACGTGGAAAACACCGCGCACCTTCTTGCCGACAACCTGCAGCGCGGCCAGCTCATCGTCCTGGAAAGTACCACCTACCCCGGGACCACGCGCGACGTGGTCAAGCCGATCCTCGAAGGGTCCGGACTCAAGGCGGAAACTGACTTCTACCTGGCTTATTCCCCCGAACGCGAAGATCCGGGGCGCAAGGACCATACCACCGAAACTATCCCCAAAGTGGTCGGCGGCATCGGACCCACCAGCATGCGCATTGCTTCCGCCGTGTATGGCGCGGCCGTCCATCGCGTGGTGCCGGTGACCAGTTGCGAAGTTGCTGAGGCTGCAAAAATTCTTGAAAACGTCTACCGCTGCGTCAACATTGCAATGATCAACGAGCTGAAAGTCCTGTTTGATCGCATGGAGCTGGACGTGTGGGAAGTCGTGCGTGCGGCCGCCACCAAGCCCTTTGGGTTCCATGCGTTCTATCCCGGTCCGGGTTTGGGCGGGCACTGCATTCCGATTGATCCCTTCTATCTGACCTGGAAAGCCCGGCAATACGACATGAGCACGCGGTTCATCGAACTGGCGGGCGAAATCAACACCGCGATGCCGAATTACGTGGTGGGCAAAGTCGCCGAGGCGCTCAATGCCCACAAGAAATCAATCAACGGATCGCGAATCCTGGTGCTCGGCCTGGCCTACAAGAAAGACGTTGATGACCTGCGCGAGTCACCTTCCATTGAATTGATCGAAATGCTGCGCGAGCGCGGCGCGAAGGTGGATTATAATGATCCGCACATTCCGCGCACCCCGCGACAGCGCGAACACAACCTGGGAATGGCGAGCAAACCGCTTAATGCGAAAATGCTGGGGTCCTACGATTGCGTCCTGATCGCCACGGATCATACCGCGTATGACTATGACGCCATCGTCAAGAGTGCCAAGCTGATTGTGGACACGCGCAATGCGGTCGCCCACGTGCGCCACGG
>CAZKIN010000133.1:4789-10266 GCA_964552515.1 uncultured Phycisphaeraceae bacterium | reverse complement strand
AAGCTGCGGCAAGGACTTACGATTTTCCGACATCGATCGCTTGACTTCGCGCCAGATGTTTGGTATAAGTTAATTACGGGCGGCACATCCGGCCGCGCCCTGGGAAGCAACGTGCCCATTTCAGGACGGAAGATTCGCCGCCCGCGCCTCAGGTATGCCCAATTGGTGACTCTTATGTGGCACACTCCAAAAAAATCTACGAAACAAACCCAAACGCCCCTGCCGGCTGCACGCCTGCTTTGCAAAAAATCTGGTGGCAATGGAATTGGTTCGCCGGCAGCATCCACCGCGAGCCGCTGCCTGGAATGGGTCCTGCACCGTGGCGGGATAGGTGGTATCCCGGGCACGTTGACCGCTTCTCCTGCCCGACCGACAATTCAGTCCGGTCCGTGTGAACGGTCCGCCGGAACTTCCAATTTCTTTGGCTGGGAACTTACATGGACGCATCTGCGAAGAAAAAGCCGGTTTTCGTGGTTTTCGGAATCATCGCCGCGGCTTTGGTCACTATCGCCATCGCCAAACGGGACACCATTTCCGACTTGATTCTCAAGGGCGGTGATGTTTCCCTCGTGGGCGAACCTGCCAAGGCGAGTCCGCAGGCCAAACTTGCCATGGACTTCCTCGCCGCCCTCCGCGCGGCCGACATGGCGACCCTCAGTCGGCTCAGCACCGCCGAACAGGCGGCGGATCTTCAAAAGGAGGCCGCGCAGCCGACGCCTGAAGCACAGGAAATGAAGTCCATGATGCTTGCGGATCTTCCCGCTGAACCGGCCGCCTTGCGCGAAATCATCAAGGGCGTGCAGGTTCACAAATCCAAGGGTGTGGTCACGTTTGAAACGAAGAGCAACACGTGGATGATCCTCATGGACGAAGTGAACGGCGCGTGGAAAGTTTCGGACTTCTAAGGCCGCGGCGCGACCCAGTAGCGACAGATGTAGGTCACTTTTTCCTCAGCAGCGCCACGTTGTGCGTCAGGTGCTCAATCGTTGCGCCCCAGTGCCGCGCGATGAATTCGAACGTTCTTGGGCCATAAAAACAGACGTGCGTGGGATCTTTGCTGTAATACCAGCTCGCAAATTCCGGCATGGGCGGCGCGAATGCGGTCATCACTCCCAGCAATCCGGAGGGCTTCAGCGCCGCGAAGAGCCGGTCCAATTCGTCCGCGGGGCGGTACAGGTGTTCGAAGACTTCGCTGGATGTGATGAAGTCGTAGCTTTGCTGCCAGACCCCTTCGTCCGGGGCATAGAACGGATCATACACCTTCATTTTATGACCGGCTTCTGTCAGCATGGCCGCGAGTACCGGCCCCGGCCCACAGCCAAAGTCCAGCCCCTCCGCCCCACCCGGTACCCGGGCGAGCACCACATCGGCCAATCGCGAGAGAAACTTCCGGTACCCCGCATCACCCGGCTCGTTCCGATGCTGGTCGTAGCGCGCCTTTTCCGCGGTCGCGTCCAGGTGTTCGCCGGGCGGAACGAATATCAACCCGCATACCGCGCATTGGAAGAAGTGGCGGACGTCGCGGTGCACCAGTTTCGCGTCCGGCGTGCCGCACATGGAACACCCGCCTGCCAATACGTCGGACTTCGGAACATTCATGTCGCCAGCGTATGACACGGCGTGCCAATGAAAAAGGGACCGGAAGAAAATCTTCCGGTCCCCTTCGGATTAGCTTAAATGTTCAGTCGTGGGTTAGTAACGACCGCCCCGGCCGCCACCACCACCACCACCGCCGCCACCACCACCGTAGCTGCTGCGGCCGCCACGGCTACCGCCGCCGCCACCACCACCGCCGCCACCAAATCCACCAGTGCGCGGTTCACGCGGCTTGGCTTCATTGACCGTGAGCTTGCGGCCGTCCATTTCGTGGCCGTTCAGCGCGGTGATTGCCGCCTGAGCTTCGGCATCGGATTCCATTTCGCAGAAACCGAAACCCTTGCTCTGACCGGTCGCCCGATCGGTGATGACTTCCGCGCTGCGGACCGTTCCGTGCGCGCCCAGCAACGTTTCCAGATCCGTGCTGGATACGCCATACGCCAGGTTACCAATGTACAATTTACGTCCCATGTGTTTCTCCAGATGGAGACTGCTCAACCGTTTTCTTGCTCTCACGGTTGAATTCGAAAGGGGTCTAACAAATGACCCGAAGGCAGGCAGACAAACAGGGCAGAAACATTCGGGACGTGTATCAATCGCGTTCCGGTCTTCAGGCTGAGAGTCACCGCACCAACCAACTAACAGAGATTGTATGATCCACCGCCCGGTTGACAAGGGGCAGGCAAAAAAAATCCAAACATGGCGATACGGACCTGAAATCGATGTTTCCCGGCCCGTGATCAGTCGCGGGTTTGCAAGAGGTCCGCCATGGTCGGTGCGTCCTGGATGGTCTCAACCAGGCCGTCGGCGTCAAACTTGACGGTGAAGGCCACTGCGTCGGAATAAAGAAACGTACATAGAAACCCGTGGGGCAGGCTCTTGTCGGCGAGTCGACGTTCGATGTTTTCGCGGCTGAACTTGTTACGGGGACCGACTTCGATAACTTCCACATCCTCACCGCCGATACGCTTGATCTTGCCGATGAGCGGCTGGAATTTGCTGGGATCGCCAGTGATGTCAAGCACCGCCGTCCATTTCATGCCGGGGCCAATCCTGGCTTTCGCATCGAGTCCCTGTTTGGTGGCATCAAATCCGCTGAGTCCGCCAGCGTAGTAAATGGTGACGCCGATGGCGGCCATTACGAAAGTGACCAGGAAAATGACCTTCATTTCACGTGCCCTTCCCAAATCAAATTGAAGAATTGCGTCACTGTTGTGACTGAACAGGGGCACATTATCGCAGGCTTTTTGCCTCGGCAAGGGGCTAAGAAACTCAGTCGGTCATACTCGGTGTCGGGGGCAGGCGTTCGACCGCAACCTCCGCGAAAATGGCCTCCATCGCCGGGTCACGATTGTCGCGAAAATCGCGCAAGGAAAGCGGAGCCGGAATGGATGGGGCGATCCAGGTGCGATGGTCGTTGGGCAGAGAACCCTGCCAGTACAGTGACGACAGACTCACCCGCAGCCCGCTGCAAGGAAGCGTCGTCGGACTGACTTCCCCTACGAAGTTGGGCGAAGAGCCGGTTGGTTCGCCGACAAAAATCGCCTCGGTGTTGCGTTCGAAATCCGCGGCCGCGTTCATGGCTGCCGAGAAGGTGCGGCGCCCGGTGATGACAAAGAAGTGTCCCTTGCGGTTAATGCGATCGCACCGAACCACGCCATGCACCAGCGGTCTATTCAGCATGTTGTTTCCGCCGCCGTTGTGCCGCAGATCCAAGACCAGGTAGTCGACTTCATTCCCATTGATGAACTTGAACAGCCGCTCAGCGAATTGTGCCACGGTTTCGTCACCGTCCGGTCCGACGACGTTGTAGGCCGCGTAGACCATTTTCCGATCGGGCAGATGTTCGAACCAATGGGCCTCATCAAGATTGCGCAGATAAAGCGGTGGCAACCCACCCGTAAGCTGGTGAGCGTAGACAAAGTCCGGTCGGAAGGGTCCGCCATGCATGTGCGGCGCATCTTCAGCGGCAAGTTGGACGGTAACGGTTTCGCCGGCTGCGGTCTCGATGACGTACGCCGCCTGCTGGAGGTCATCAATGATACGCAGCGCGTGCAGCACTTCGGGTACTTTCAGCAGGTACGCCGACCACGACTTGACGCCCATGCCGTTATCCACGCTGCAGTATGGTCGCACAGCGCGCAGGGCATCGTCGGCGGAAAGTCTTCCGACACGCAACACTTTGCCGCCGATGATGGTACGGTTTTCTTCCCTGGCTCCGCGAACGTAGAAACCATCGGAAAATAGATACATATCGATCGGAAAAGCACGCAGTGCGGAACGGCCATCTTCGTATCCCAAGACCACGGAGTGTCCATCGCCAAGCATCCCCAGTATTTTCATGATACCGACGACGATTTCGTGATCCTGCAGCACGCCAACGCGACCCTTAAGATCTGCAAACGCGGCTTGAAGTTCACTTCGACTGACACGCCCATACAGGTCGTGATGGATACGCTCGCCGCGCCGAAGCAAATAATCGAGATCGAAGCGCCAGCGGTCGTCGCGCGACAATCCCTCGGGCGGATAGACTCCAGCCAATTCCCGGAAGCGCGGGTCAGAGCGCAGTGCATCGAAGTCAGTGTCGGTGCGGAGGGTTTGCTCTTCCAGGAAGCCAAGATCGAGCGCCTTGCGGAGCCAAAACAGCGCCTCGTCCGTTTTGCCAAGCAGCGCGTAATTGCAGGCAATGTTATAGGTGCAGGTTTGAATGGCCGCCCCGAGTTCCAAGGCGTGATGGTATGCCGCCGTGGATTCATCGTAGCGTTTCAATTGGTACAGGACGTTGGCATATTCTCGCCAGCGATTACCCGCCTCGGGGTTCTCGGCCACAACCTGTGCATATACCTGGGCCGCTGATTCCCATTGCTTCGAGTTGTAAAGCTTGGCGGCTTCAAGTCCGCGCTGATATGGCGTCGTCGGTTCCGCAGCGTGGATCGGGACAGTCAACGAAGCCAAGGTCAGAACGATGAGTGTCGCACGCGAGTTATTCATGAAATATGCTCCTGTCGAGGTCGCCGGCGCTCGCCCTCCTACAAATGTAGGAGACGAAGTATTCTTCAGCGGAATCCGCGTCAAGGACGGGTCCACGCTGCCATACAGGAACCGACAAATGTGGATCAGGAATCGCGGTCGCGACGACGCGCGGAGTTGCGCCCGGGGCGATAGCCCTGGCCCGGCATGCGCGCGCGGCTGTGGACATGATCGGCGTCGCGGTTGGCGCGGTCGATGCGGGCTTTGAGCGCTTCCTTGGGCGGAGTGGCAGGTATCAGACAGGTGCAGCCGTCTCCGATGAGATCCTTGCGATCCGCGTCGAGCAGCGCCTTACGCACAAGGAAATAGTTCTCCGGTTTGAAGAACTGCATGAGGGCGCGCTGGACTTTTCGGTCGCGAAGGTTGCGGGCGATGGCCACGGGTTGCATGGTCATGGGGTCGAGGCCGGTGTGGTACATGCACGCGGCGATATCAAACGGCGCGGGAATGAAGTCCTGCACCTGCTGCGGCTTGTAGCCGTGCGTCTTCAAGAAGACGGCGAGTTCGATCATCGCGCCGATATCGCTGCCGGGGTGGGCGGAGATGAAATAGGGTATCAGGTACTGCTTCTTGCCGGACTTCCTGGATTCTTCCTGGAACTGGCGGTCAAAATCCTCGAAGGTGCCCGGCGCGGGGCGCTTCATGAGCGACAATGTGCTGGAATCCGTATGCTCCTGCGCGACTTTCAGATGACCGCCGACGTGGTGCGCAGTCAACTCCTGCATGTACTCCGGCGAGAGTCGTGCCAGGTCCATGCGGACGCCACTGGCCACCAGAACCTTCCGTACGCCCTTCTGTTGCCGCGCTTCGCGCATCACTTCGATCAACGGACCGTGGCTGGTGCCAAGCAA
>CAZKIN010000133.1:2570-4689 GCA_964552515.1 uncultured Phycisphaeraceae bacterium | reverse complement strand
TGACCACGCCCTTGAAGTCTTTGTCGCGTCCCATGGCGGCGATTTCGCGGACGATGGAGTCCTTACTCCGTGATTGGATGATGCGGCCCTGGTGCGTCGTGATGGAACAGTAGGTGCAGCCGCCGAAGCAGCCGCGCATGATGGTCACGGAGTCCTGCACGATTTGCATTGCGGGAATAGGCTCGCTGTAGCGAGGGTGCGGTTTGCGGGTGTAAGGGAGGTCGTAGAAAAAGTCCATGGCCAACTGCGACTCCGGAAGCCGTGGGGGATTGCAAACAATCGCCTGCCGGTCGTGCATCTGCAACAGGGTCCGCGCGTTGTAGGGATTGGTTTCCAGGTGAATCATGCGCGTGGCGCGGACGAATGCGGCTTTGTCCGCCGAGACTTCCTCGTACGATGGAAGTGCCAAAATATTGTCACCTTGCGGGGCGGACTCTCCGGCACCGAGGGCATAGGCCACCCCGCGCATGTCGCGCAAATCGCGGACTGTCGCGCCGCCTTTCAATCGCCGTGCGATTTCGACGATTACCGACTCGCCCATGCCGTAGGCCACCAGATCGGCTTTCGCATCGAGCAGGATCGAGCGGCGAACCGTGTCGCTCCAATAGTCGTAATGCGCCAGGCGGCGCAGGCTCGCCTCCACACCGCCCGCGATGATCGGCACGCCCTTGTATGCTTCGCGGGCACGCTGACAGTAAGGCAATGTAGCGCGGTCCGGTCGCAGGCCGATGCGTCCGCCGGGCGAATAGGCATCATCGTTCCGCACTTTTTTGTTTGCGGTGTAGTGGTTGATCATCGAGTCCATGTTGCCGGCGGAAATGGCAAAGAAGAGGCGCGGGCGGCCGAACTCTTTCCATGCGTCGCAGCTTCGCCAATCGGGCTGGGCAATGATGCCGACACGAAAGCCCTCGGCCTCTAGTACGCGGCAGAGAATCGCCATCGCGAAACTTGGATGGTCGATGTAGGCGTCACCCGTCACGAAAACGACGTCCATTTCGTCCCAACCGCGATCGAGCGCTTCCGCGCGGGTCATGGGCAGCGGTTTGGGCGCGGCGGGCGTGGGGAGTCCAAGGCGAACAAAACTGGTAGGATTGAATGAACCGGGCGCAATGCCGGGAGCGACAGCAACCATGTGGAAATTCCTTCAGTTTGAGGCCGATCCGTCTGCCAACAAAAATGGCTCGCGGGAAGGCTCCTTGCGATTGTGCCGACACGGGGTCGAAGCACTGATTGAGCAAGCATGATATGCGGACATGGCTTTGTAATCAATTGGTCACATGTCTGGTAAAAGTCCGACCATTTCTGACAGGTCAACGCAACCAAATGGGCTTATACTAGGGGTCGGCCTTGATGACAGTGGCATGCAGACAGGGGCGGGCATGGAACTGGAAGTTGTCAGCGATTCGAAACGCACGGAAGTGGGAAGCTACTTCGTCGCCAACTATCCGCCGTTTTCGGTGTGGTCGGCGGAGCACGTGCCGGTCGCGCTGACGGCGATTGACACCGCGGTGTCGAATCCCAAGGCGAACCCGGTCGGGCTATACCTGCACATTCCATTCTGTCGTAAGCGTTGCAAGTTTTGCTACTTCCGGGTTTATACGGACAAGAATTCGAGTGAGGTCGAGGATTACCTGGCGGCCCTGGCGGCCGAGGCCTCACTTTATGCGGCACGGGCGAGTTTGCGCGATCGCTCCTTTGAGTTCGTCTACTTCGGCGGAGGGACGCCGTCATTCTTGAGCAACGAGCAACTGCATCGTTTGATTGAGCGTATCGCGAAGCATTGGAACTGGTCCGAAGCGCGCGAAGTCACCTTTGAATGCGAACCGGGCACGCTTAAGAAAAGCAAACTCGAAACCATCAAGGAAATCGGCACGACGCGGCTCAGCCTGGGCATCGAACATTTTGATGACGAAGTGCTGTCAGTCAACGGTCGGGCGCACAAATCACCGGAGATTTTTCAGGCGTATGCCTGGGCGCGGGAAGTTGGCTTCGCGCAGATCAACGTCGATCTGATTGCGGGCATGGTGGGCGACACGCCGGACAAGTGGCGCGCGACGGTGGATGAGGCGCTGCAACTTTCTCCGGACAGCGTGACCATTTACCAGATGGAACTTCCGCA
>CAZKIN010000133.1:0-2470 GCA_964552515.1 uncultured Phycisphaeraceae bacterium | reverse complement strand
AGGCGCTGCAACTTTCTCCGGACAGCGTGACCATTTACCAGATGGAACTTCCGCACAACACGGTGATCGCACGGGAAGCGAAGAGCGAAGGCGCGGAGCCTGCGGTGGCCGACTGGGCGACGAAGCGCGCCTGGGTCGATTACGCCTTCACGCAATTCGAAGCGGCGGGCTATGTGGTGTCCAGCGGATACACGCTGATGAAGCCATCGCCGCAGGCGCGGTTCGTCTATCGTGACGCTATCTGGCACGGCGCGGACATGGTGGGCATGGGCGTGGCGTCGTTCTCGCATTTGCAAGGTGTGCATTACCAGAATGTGGATACCTGGGAGGATTACCTGTCGCGTACGGCGCGCGGCGAGTTGCCGATCGCCCGAGCGCTGCCGGTTCCGAAGCACCAACGTATGATTCGTGAGCTGGTGTTGCAGTGGAAACTGGGCCGCATGAAGCCCGCTTATTTTCAGGAGAAATTCGGCGTCGATGTTGCCACGGAGTATTCGCCGGAACTTACCGCACTGGAGTCCGAGGGATTTGCGGTGCGCGTCGATCATGAATGGCGGCTGACCCGCGCCGGACTGCTCCGTGTTGATGCCCTGCTTCCGCGCTTTTTCGAACCACAGTTTCGCAACATTCGGTATACGTGAGCATTCATGCCTCCACCCGCCAGCCAACTTTCAGAGGTGCGTGCCGCGATGCAGCGGATATGCGCCGGCCTTGATGATGCTGCGGCCGCGCATTTGCAATTCGACCTCGTGGATGAATCGGCGCTGCCCGCCCCCTACCGCGGCCTACTGGCGCACAAGCAACATATGACATCCACCCTGCGAGAGCACTATGGAGGGGAAATCGCCCTGCAAGTGCTCGCGCATTGCTTCGCGGAGGGGTGGTATCGCCGTGTCATCCAATTGACACTGGCAGCCAGCGGTTCCATTGTGGAGCTGGGAATCGTGGCCATGGACCTTGGTAAGCTCCCGTCTGACGTGCAGGAGTCAATCCGCGAGCGCAAGCGTCCCCTGGGGGACATTCTCATGGCCAGCAATCTGCTGCGCGAGATCACGCCGCGCTGGTTCGTGCGGATACCCGGCAGCGCTGCCAATCTCTCTCCATGGCGGACAAATTTTGATCGGGATATCTTTGGCCGGGTGGGTGTCATGCACGTTGACCGCCATCCGGCCATCGAGCTGTTGGAAATAGTGACAGGTGTGGACAACGGTTCCGTTTAAGGAATCAGGGGGTCAGCAATCATGGTGCAAATGAGTCCTGCAGGATACGACGTTCTGGTCATCGGTGGCGGTCCGGCGGGCGCTACATGTGCCACGCTATTGGCACAGCATGGCCGCAAGGTGGTGCTGCTGGAGAAGTCGAAGTTTCCCCGCCATCATATCGGCGAGTCGCTCATGCCCGAGACTTACTGGGTGTTCGAGCGGCTCGGCATGTTGGAGAAGCTCGAAAAATCGGATTTCGTGCGTAAGGAAAGCGTGCAGTTCATTTCATCGTCCGGCCGCGAATCGCAACCGTTTTTCTTCCCCGATCGCGACCCGCGTCCATGTTCGGTCACTTGGCAGGTCAAGCGCGACCATTTCGACCGCATGATGCTGGACAACGCGCGCGAGCATGGCGTGGAAGTGCGCGAGAACTCGCTGGTTAAGGAAGTGCTCTTTGAGGGTGACAAAGCCGTTGGCGTGCGTGCGCAGATCAACGGCGAGATGACTGAACTGCGGGCTAGAGTGATTGTCGATGCGACCGGCGTGCATGCGGTCCTTTCGCGACAACTGGGAATTCGCGAAGGCGACCCCGGCTTGAAAAACGCGGCCATTTACGCCTATTGGAAGAACGCCAAGCGCGGCGACGGGCGCAACGAAGGTGCCACGCTGGTCATTCGTACCCCCGATGACAATGGCTGGTTCTGGTTTATTCCACTACCTGATCAGGTGACCAGCATCGGGGTGGTCGGTCCGACAACGTGGCTATGCAGCGGACGCGGCGATGACCCGCTGGCGACACTTGACGAAGAAATTGCCAAGACGCCGGGCATCGCGAAGAAACTGGAGAACGCGGAACGCATTTCCCACGCCTATGTCACCAGCGATTTTACTTACCGCTCGCGGCACATGGCCGGTAACGGCTGGGTACTGGTGGGCGATGCGTTCGCGTTTCTGGATCCGATTTATTCCTCCGGGCTGCTCTTCGCCTTTCGCGGCGGAGAAATGGCCGCTGATGCGATCAACGACGCGCTGCAAGCCAACGACGTGTCCGCGGAGCGACTTGCACCGCACGCCGATCGCTTTGTCGCGGGCATGCAGCTCATGCGGCAACTCGTCTACACCTATTACGACAAGGATTTCAGCTTCGGGGCCTTTGTGCGCAAACATCCGGAATTTCACGACAATCTGGTACGTTTGCTGATTGGGGATGTGTTCAACGACGAAGTCGGCGCGATCTTTGAGGTTCTCAAAGATTGGGTAAAATTGCC
>CAZKIN010000132.1:0-10395 GCA_964552515.1 uncultured Phycisphaeraceae bacterium | reverse complement strand
CAACGTGCGAGGTTTGAGCAACTTACTTGCCGAGGGGTCAGGTTCCTTCGGCGTGACCCGCGGCGACCGGTTCCGGAGACGCCGACTCGGTCTTGGCACCTTCCAGCTTCAGCGAGGCCTTCGCGCGGTCGTCGTTGGCCGGCTTAACCGTAACGACGATCTTGTTCATGCCCACGAATTCGTTCCGCAGCATGCCTTCGGACAGGGCGTCCTCCAGATGTTGCTCGATGGCGCGACGCAGCGGGCGAGCGCCGAACTTTTCGTCGGTACCGTTTTCGATGAGGAAATCCTTGGCTTCCGCGGACACTTCGAGTTCCATGTGCTGCTCCCGCATGCGCTTGGCCAGCTTGGCCAGTTCCAGATCGACAATGTTGATCATGTCGGCATGGGTCAGCTTACGGAAGACGATCATGTCGTCGAGACGGTTGAGGAATTCCGGTCGGAAGAAGTTCTCCAACTCGGTCTTGAGCATGTCACGCATCTTGTCGTAGTTGAGATTGACGTCCTTTTTCTGGAAGCCGAAATCATCCTGCATCGTGATGCGGTGCGCACCGACGTTGCTGGTCATGATGACGATGGTGTTCTTGAAATCCACGTGCCGCCCGAATGAATCAGTCAACCGGCCTTCCTCCATGATCTGAAGGAGCATGTTGAAGACGTCGGGGTGCGCTTTTTCGATTTCGTCGAGCAGAATGACCGAGTAGGGTCGGCGGCGGATGCGCTCGGTGAGCTGGCCGCCTTCTTCGTATCCGACGTAACCCGGCGGGGCGCCGATGAGTCGCGACACGTTGTGCTTTTCCATGTACTCGGACATGTCGAGGACGAAGAGGGCTTCGGAATCGCCAAACAGGAATTCGGCGAGGCATTTCGCGAGATAGGTCTTACCCACGCCGGATGGGCCGACGAAGAGGAAGCTGCCCATCGGACGGTTGGGGTCCTTGAGTCCGCTGCGGCTGCGGCGGACGGCGCGGGCGACGGCGGCGACCGCTTCGCCCTGGCTGATGACGCGGCGATGGAGTTCGTCTTCCAATTGCAGCAGGCGGTCGGCCTCATCGCGACCCATGCGCATCAGCGGGATGCCGGTCATGGTGCTGACCACTTCGGAAATGACTTCGTCATCCACGACGCCGTCGATTTCCTTGGTGCGGTCGCGCCATTCCTTCTGGAGGTTGCGTTTCTTGAGTTTGATGGAGTCTATCTTGTCGCGAATCTGCGCGGCGCGTTCGTAGTCGGCGTTCTTCACCGATTCGTCTTTTTCGCCGGAGAGCTTGTCCAGTTCGCGCTCGAGGTCGGTCAGATCCGGCGGTTTGGTCATGGACTTCAAGCGGACACGCGCGCCCGCCTCGTCCATGACGTCGATGGCCTTGTCCGGCTGTACGCGTGAGATGTAGCGCGCCGAGAGTTCGACGGCGCGATCGAGCGCCTGATCGGTGTACTGCACGCGGTGATGCGCTTCGTAGCGATCGCGCAGGCCCTTCAGGATTTCGATGGTTTCTTCCTTGCTGGGCGGTTCCACGATGATCTGCTGGAAACGGCGTTCGAGCGCGCTGTCCTTTTCAATGTACTTGCGATATTCGTCGAGCGTGGTGGCGCCGATGCACTGGATTTCACCGCGGGACAGGGCGGGCTTAAGCACGTTGGATGCGTCGATCGCGCCTTCCGCGCCGCCCGCACCGACCAGGGTGTGCAACTCATCGATGAAGAGGATGACGTTGCCCGCGCGGCGGACTTCGTTCATGACGGCCTTGATGCGCTCCTCAAACTGACCGCGGTACTTCGTACCTGCGACCATGAGGGCGAGGTCCAGTACGACGATGCGATGATCGGCGAGCAGTTCGGGCACTTCGCCGGCGATGATGCGCGAGGCGAGACCTTCGACGATGGCCGTCTTGCCGACGCCCGCTTCACCGAGCAATACCGGGTTGTTCTTCTGCCGACGGCAGAGAATCTGAATAATGCGTTCGATCTCCGCCTTGCGGCCGATGACCGGATCGAGCTTGCCTTGTTTGGCGATTTCGGTGAGGTCGCGGCCAAAGGAGTCGAGCGCGGGAGTCTTGCTGCGACCCTTCTTGGTGTCACCGACTGCGGCGCTGTTGGCTTCTTCGGCTTCTTCGCTGGCGCCGAGCAAGTTCAATACTTCCTCACGGACATCCTCGAGGCGGAGGTTGAGGTTCATGAGGACCTGGGCGGCGACGCCGTCCTGTTCGCGGAGCAGGCCGAGCAGGAGGTGTTCCGTGCCCACGTAGTTGTGGTTGAGGTTGCGCGCCTCTTCGATGGCGTATTCAATGACTTTTTTGGCGCGCGGGGTCTGGGGCAGCTTGCCCATAGTGACAGTTTCGGGTCCGCTCTTGACGAGCTTCTCGACTTCGAGGCGGACTTTGCGCAGGTCCACGTCGAGGTTCTTGAGCACGTTAGCGCCCACGCCGGAACCCTCTTTCACCAGGCCGAGCAGAATATGCTCCGTCCCGATGTACTCGTGGTTGAAGCGCTGGGCCTCTTGATTGGCCAGCGCCATGACCTTGCGTGCGCGATCGGTGAATCGTTCAAACATGTTTCCGCTCTCCCCGGGATTTTCTGACATAACCGTCACACCCCCACAGGCCTATCGGCAGTCAGCCGATGGGCGTCCATTCACCTGGTCATCGCGGGCGAAATGACCACCGTCACATAACCCGCGTTTTCCTTCCCGCCGCCGCCTTTATCCGATCCCATAACCGCATCTGGTGGTCCGGCCGGGAGGCAGGACCTCGGAAGCGGGATCGGAGTCATTCTCTTTCGGTCCGTGCCGCACCCCCACAGCCGACAAAAGCTCGTTATCGCCGGGTTTTCCCGTTGACCGCGGTGCGTGGGATGCATGTTCCGAAAACTGTCTTTGGATTCTAGCAACGTGATTCGCGGCGAGCAAATTGAGCGTCTCCACGACGTATTCTTACGATCTGGGGACACTGAAGGAGGCTTTGCAATTTTCAGGAAATCACTTAGCTTCTAGGGATGCTCAAGATGTACATCATCTATTATCAATATCAGGTTCCCGGCGAGAAGAAGCCCGGGCCGGTGCGCCAATTTCGCGTGTATGCGACTTCCCTGGGGGAGGCCAAGCGCCTCGCGGCGGAACAGTCGCAATATCCGAACATAGAGGTTTTGCGAATCAAGACGATCTAAGTCGATTCCGCACGAGCCAGAATCGGGTGCGTGAATCGCGATGCTGCAACGCGCCTGCGGAAATCCGGGGTATGCTTGGATAGAATAAAGCGATGTCCGCGGACTCGGGTTTGCATTTGATCTACTCCAGCGGGGTGGTCCGGCTGCTGAACTACCGGTGCGGGCACACGCACGCGGGTCTTTGCGGGGAAGAATGCAACGATGGTGCGTCGATCGTCTTTCCGCGACGCGGCATTTTCCGAAAGCGCAGTGCACAGGGCGATTTCATCGCAGATCCAACGAGTGTGATTTTTTTCAACGACGGTGAGTCATATCGCATTGAGCATCCGGTGGCGGGTGGGGATGAATGTACGGTGTTCCACCTGCAACCGGACGTGCTTGGTGACATGCTTGCGCGCGTCGGACTTCATCCGAAAGGATCGCGGCGGCTGGCCGATTTTCCGACCGGTCAGATTCCCGCCGAGGGACGCGATTTCTTCATGCAAAGTCAGGTTCGCCGATGGGGCGAACGGTCCGTGCCCGCCGATCGGCTGCAGATGGACGAGACCATACTGCAACTGTGCGGCCGAGTGATTGCGTCGGCGGCGCGGGGGAAGGGAATACGACCGGTGCGCCGACAGCGCGCGGATACGGCGCGAGCGCATCGTGACTGGGTGTTTCGGGCACGCAGTGTGCTGATCGGGCGATTTCGCGATCCGATAGCGCTCGGTGAAGTTGCCCGGGCCGCACATTGTTCGCCTTATCACCTATGCCGCGTGTTTCATGCCGAAACCGGAATGACCATGCACCGCTATCTGACGCGGCTGCGCTTGAGGGCGGCGCTGGAGAAGCTGGCGGAGCCGAGGGTGGATTTGACCGTCCTCGCTTTGGACGTGGGGTTCTCAAGCCATAGCCATTTCACGCGCAGTTTCCAGCGGGAATTCGGGCTTGCACCGTCGCAGGCGCGAGGTGTGCGGCCGAGCGCCCTGCGTGAAATGAGCAAGAACGTGCAAGTCTGACCAAATCACTTCTCCTAAGGTTATGGATGACGCGGGTCGGATGTCCCGCGTGGTTCGAACTTCAAAGGAGAATCCAGTCATGAAAAAGTGCCCGGTTTGTGCATGGGACATCAAGGACAAGGGTGTCGAGGTGAAGGTGGGGAAGAAAACGGTGTATGTGTGCTGTGACGAGTGCGCCAAGAAAATAGAGGCCGATCCGGCGCGGTATGCCGGCATAGCACTGGGAACGGTGAAGTGATCGCGGGCGGATCGTGAATCCGGTTGACGGCTGAAGCGCCGAAGTTGCGCGGTGGGTGGATGCTCAAGGCGGACCGTTGCGCGTCCGAAGAGTCTGATAACTCCGCGCACGGAGGAACTCCGCGTGTAGGTTGCGCGGGTCGTCACGGATGACGCCATGAGCCGCATCAACAGCAACATCGAAGCGCTGCGCGCGATTCGCCGACTGGGCGTCAATCACCAGGACCTTAATCTGCGCCTGGAGCGATTGAGCACGGGATTGCGGATCAACCGGGGTTCGGACGATCCGGCGGGTCTTATCATTTCGGAAACGCTGCGCAGCGAAATCGGCGCGACAACGCAGGCGATCGCCAATTCCGCGCGGGCCAACAATGTCATCGCGGTGACTGAAGGCGCGCTGAATGAGACGTCGGCACTGCTGCTCGAATTGCAGGGGCTGCTTGTTTCGACCGCCAACAAGAGCGGCATCACCGATGAGGAGCTTCATGCCAATCAGATCGCCATCGACGCGATCCTGAGCAGTATCGATCGCATCGGGAATACGACCACTTTCGCCGATCGGAAGCTGCTTGACGGCAGCCTGGCGTATCTGACATCGGGCGTGCCCGCGACGTCGATTGCTTCATTATCTCTTTTTTCCGCAAGGTTGCCGCAGGGTGGGGCACAGACGGTTACGGTGCGCGTCACGCAGTCCGCACGACCGGCGGAAGTGTCGTTCATTGGCACGACGACCGGCGGAGCGTCCACGACCAAGCAGACCACCATTGAAATTCGCGGAACGCTGGGCAGCGAACTGCTGAGTTTTGCTTCAGGAACGACCCTTTCGGAAGTGCGCAGCGCGATCAACAGCGTCGCCGACGCGACCGGCATTTCCGCGATCGTCTCGGCCGCGACCGGCGTCGCCAGCGCGCTGGTGCTTTCCAGTACGACGCTGGGCAGTGACGCGTTTGTGTCGGTTACTCCCATCAACAACGATTTTGTCTCCAACAGCAATGCCAATACCGAGGCGCGCGGGCTGGGGGTCGATGCGGGGGTGCTGGTCAACGGCCAGCCGGCATCGGTTCGCGGGCTGCAGGCCGATATTCGCGGTAATGGTCTTGATGCGCGGCTGCACCTGACGCAAACGTTCGGGCAATCGACGGGTACGGCCAGCTTCGCGATCACCGGCGGGGGGGCGTTGTTTCAAATCAGTCCTGAAGTGAACCCCAACGGTCAGTTGTTCACGGGGTTGGAGCGCATCTCCGCGACCAACCTGGGAAATGCGGTGACGGGTCTGCTGTATTCGCTGCGGTCCGGTGAGAGCAATGATCTGGACAGTCAAAATTTCGAGAGCGCCCAGAACATCGTTGAAGAGGCGATCAACCAGGTGGCGTCGTATCGCGGCCGGTTGGGGACTATTCAGCGCAGCCACATCCAGCCGACGATCAACAGCCTGGGCGTCGCGCTGGAAAACCTGACGGCCTCGGAGTCGGTCATTCGCGACGCGGACATCGCGGTGGAGACATCCGCCCTGACGCGGGCCCAGATCCTGGTGCAGAGCACGCAGTCGGTGCTGCGGATCGCCAACTCGGTGCCGCAGCAGGTATTGTCATTGCTGCAGTAGTTGTCATTGCACATCACCTTGAATTCTTCGCTGTTTTGGCGGTTCACGAACCGGCGCTCACCTGTGTGGGGAGCGCGGTGGCCCGACGCGCATTTCCTGCGCCCCCTCGGCATATCCCGCATTCCGCGGCGGAAACCGCGAAGCCGATAAGTAATGGGGCGCAGTGCGCGCCGAGCTTAACGCGTGGACGAGCGCATCAACGGTGGAGAGTTGGACGTAGACGCTCCACGTTTCACTGGTGCGCCGACCAACCGCGCAAGGTGGGAGTACTACTATGAGCGGCATCAGCAGCGGCATCGGACTTATTTCCGGCATTAACACGGCGCAGATTATCGATCAATTGATCGCCCTGGAATCGCGGCCCGTACAGACGCTGCAGTCGCGCGTGCAGGCGATCGACACGCAGCGGACCGCCATCGCCGCACTGTCCGCGAAATTGCTGGCGCTTAAGGACGCGGTTTCGACGTTTGACCGTCCGAGCTTTTTCGACCGATTCAACGCCGCGAGCAGCAACGAACAGGTGGCAGCGGCCACCGCGCGGGCTTCAGCGATACCCGGCGCACAAACTTTCCGCGTGCTGGCCCTGGCCACCAATCACTCAGTACTCAGTCGCGGCTTTGCCGATGCGGATCGCACGCCGCTGGGCGTGGGAACGCTGTCCATCGAGCTTGGTCGCGGGCGCGTCGATCCACCCACGATCCTCTCGGGCTTGAACAACGGTCGCGGCGTCGGGCGTGGAAGCATTACCATCACCGATCGGGCGGGGAACAAAACCAACGTGGACCTGTCCCGCGCTTACAGCGTGGAAGACATTCTAAGTGCGATCAACAACACCACGGGCATCGGCGTCCGGGCGAGTGTCACTGGTCTGGCATCGAATGGTGTGACCGGCGATCGGCTGGTGATCGAGGATATTTCGGGTGGAACGGGCAACCTGTCCATCGTTGATCAAACGGGCAGCACCATCGCCGCCGGGCTGGGTATCGCGCAATCCGTGGCCGGACCGCGCATCGACGGCAGGAACCTCGTGCAACTGGATTCCACTACGCTGCTGTCCACCCTTAACGATGGAAACGGCATCGGTCGTGCGACCCAGGCCTCGGTGAACGATGATATTGTCTTCGAGACCACCTATGGTACGTTTGGAGTGACGTTCAAGGATATTCTCGCGCCCGGAACGACCACCAATTCTTCGGTTGATCTGCGCGCACTGAACGGCGGCAACGGCGTGCGGCTCGGGGTCATTCGTATCACGGATCGCGCGGGGAAAGCGGTGGATATCGATCTGGCCAATGCCCCGGTGCCGCTGCGCACGGTGAATGATGTCCGTCAATATGTCAATCAACAGGCAACAGCGGCGGGGGTGGGCATCAGTCTCGCGCCGGTAAACTCGCATCTGCAGATTGCGGACACGACCGGTGTCACGGGAACCACTGCGAAGAACCTCAAGGTCGAGGATGTGTCCGGTTTCGCCGCCGCCGATCTCGGCATCGCGGGCGACGTCGCCACCAATGCGATTACCGGTCGGGATATACACTCGGTGTCCACGCTGGGCGACGTGGTCAATGCGATCAACTTTGCCGAGGGGAATGCGGGATTCGTGCAGGCGCGAATCTCCGACGAAGGGAAAGGCATCGCCATCACCGCGCTGGGGCTGGACAATGCGGTCACGGTGAAGTCGGGCATCTCCTCCAGCGCGGCGCGCGACCTGGGTTTGGAAAACGCGGTGGTGGGCACCGGGGAGACCTATTCTTCGCGTCGCCTGGTTGCGGGCTTGAATACGGTACTGCTCAATTCCATTGCGGGCGGGAAGGGCGTGGTTACCGGACAGATCAGCGTCACCAACAGTGCCAACCAGACCACCGCGCTGGATTTCAGCTCCGCCCATACGCTCCAGGATGTGATCGAAATTATCAACTCGAACCCGACCCTGGGTGTCCGCGCGAGCATCAACGCCGGTCGCAACGGGTTGCAACTGACCGATACCGCGGGCGGCACCAACCCGCTGAACATCAGTGACGCGGTCGGGACACTCGCGGCGGAACTGGGCATTGCGGGAACCTTCGATGTCGCCGCCGGGTCGGTAAACGGAAAGAACGTACAGGTTCAATATGTCTCTCGTCAGACACTGCTGAAGGAACTCAACAACGGACAGGACGTTTCCCCCGGTCGCTTCCGGATCAGCGCGGCGGGCGGGGCGACCTATACCGTGAATATTTCCAACAACACCAAGACAGTCGGCGACCTGATTGACGCGGTGAACCTGGTTGGCGGCGGCAACGTTTCCGCGCGCATCAATGACACCGGCGACGGTATTCTCATTTCCGACAGCACCACGGGTCAGCAGCGCCTGAAGATTGAAGATATCGAAGGCGGCACGATCGCCAAGAATTTCCGGCTGGCCGGCGAGGCCAAGGCCGGACAGTCGTTCGTGGACGGATCGTTTGAGATTCGCGTCGACATCGGCGCCGGGGAAACGCTGCGCAGCCTCGCGACGCGCTTGAACAACTCCGGACTGCCCTTCAGCGCTACGGTGCTGCAATCGGGCGTGGGACCGACGCCGTTCAGCCTGAGCATTACGTCCAACCAATCGGGGCGCGGTGGAGAGCTGCTGATCTCCGGGCAGGGCGTGGACCTCGGTTTCACCACGCTGGCCCGGGCGCAGGACGCGCTGCTGTCCGTCGGGGGCAGCGATGCCGCCAGCGGACTGCTCGTCGCCAACAGTTCCAACACGTTTGACAACATCCTGGAAGGCGTGAAGCTCGATGTGCTCAGCACGTCGAACGATCCCGTTACCATCAATGTCACGCAGGATGTGGATGACATTGTGGAGTCAGTTCAACGCTTCGTGGACCTGTATAACGAGGTGCAGGCGGAACTCGACCAGAGCGCCAGCTTCGACAGCGAAACGCTGGAACGCGGGGCACTGTTCGGCGACACCACGGTCAGCGTCATCCGCCAGCGCCTAAGCCGCATCGCGCTGCAGCCCTTCGCCGGCGGCGGGGCCGTGTCGCGGCTGTTCAGCATCGGCATTCGCGTGGGCGGAAACAACCGGCTGCAATTTGACGCGGCCGAATTCCGCGAAGCGTATGAAGCCAACCCGGCCGAGGTGGAACGTTTTTTCACCGCCGAGGAGAACGGGTTCGGCGACGTGGTCAAGGCCGCATTTGACGACCTCACGCGCTCGATCGACGGCGTCATCGCGCGGAAGGACGAACAACTGATCAACCAGCAGGACCTGCTGAAAGACCGCATTGACCAACTGAACATTCTGCTGGCGGGCAAGCGGAGCCGGCTGGAAAGACAGTTTGCGGGCCTGGAATCTTCCCTCGCAGCACTGCAGGATCAACAAAGTTCGCTCAATGCGCTCGCGCAGCTGGCGGCCGGTGGTTGATGTGCACCCGCGGGGCGCGGCGCAAGTGGTCCCGGCGATCGCCGCGGCATTTTCCGCCGACGGCGCAGATTTCACCGTCCGCGGCGGAATTCCGATAGATCACGCATGACCACGGCGACAACGTCCAATCCGTATCTGCGTGAATCCGTGATGACGGCCACGCCGGAACAGTTGCAGCTGATGCTCTACGACGGTGCGATTCGCTTCGCCACGCAGGGGCGTGAAGCGATTGCGGCGAAGAATCACGAGCAGTCCTATGAGAAGCTCACCCGGGCGCAGAACATCGTGATCGAGATGCTCAACGGGCTCAACTATGAAGTGAACCGTGAGCTTTGCGAGCGCGTCGCCTCCATCTATAACTTCATTTACCGCAAGTTGATCGACGGAAATGTGCAGCGTGACGTGAGCGCGATTGACGATGCGCTGCGCGTGCTGCGGGTGGAGCGCGAGACGTGGCAGATTCTGGTCGACAAGGTCAACCGCACGCGCGAGGAGCAGGGTCGCGGCGCGGCGCCAACATCCCACGCCGCTGATTCCATTCCAGACGAAGGCTTTTCCGCACAAGCCTGACCCGCACCATGGGCTCGCCAAAAGTTTCTCGATATCCCCACAGCTTGATAATTGCCTACGTGCCTTGGGGGCTCCGTGGCTTCGCGGCTTCCGGTCGTTTATCATACCCGCATGAACCGACCGACCATCAAACGCGCACTGATCAGCGTATACGACAAGACCGGCATCGTGGAGTTTGCCCGCGCGCTGGCCAGTGAGTTCGGCGTCGAAATCATCTCAACCGGCGGAACGGCCAGCCTCCTGAAGAAGGAAGGTATTCCCGTCACGCTCGTGGAGGAAGTCACCGGCTTTCCCGAACTGATGGATGGGCGGGTGAAGACGCTGCATCCGAAAATTCATGCCGGCATTCTGGCCGATCGCGACAATCCCGAGCACATGCGGCAACTGGCCGAGCACGGCATCAAGCCGATCGACATGGTGGTGGTCAACCT
>CAZKIN010000131.1:7757-10404 GCA_964552515.1 uncultured Phycisphaeraceae bacterium | reverse complement strand
TTCATGATCCCGATTCTTGCCTATCGATACGGTCGCAGTCGCGGCTCTCTCGCCGTCACACCCTCATCACCAGCGCACGCCCGGCGCGAACGAAACATCGGTTACGCGTTCGCCTGTGCCGGCGCTGTCGTCGGCCCGTTCCTCGGAGTGTGGATGTCGCTGGTCGCTTCCGATCGCGCCCCCGTTGCCATTGCACAAACGCTGTGTTCACTACCTCCGGTACTCATCATGCCCATGGCGGCTTGGCTTTATAAGGAACACATCACTTGGCGGGTGGTCATCGGTGCCCTGATCGCGTTCAGTGGAGTGGTGCTGCTGGTCTTGCGACCAACGCTTTAGGGGTCTTAACAGCCCCGGGCACCATCCGCAGAGCGTTCGTTAAACCCATTACCGGTCTCTTCCGATAACTTCCGGGATGGGTCGATCGGCCTGTTCACGAAAGGAAGTGACCTATGCGTCGTACTCTTGCGTTGCTCGTTTCACTGTCCGCATTGCTCGCCGTGGGTTGCACCGCTCAGGTCATCGGCGATGCGGCGCGCACCAGCCTCAGTTCTTTCATCACCACCGTGGTTACCACTTCTGTGAATGCCGCGATTAACCCATAGGCGAGCCGGCGTATCAGGCGACGCTGCGAACCATGGGCCACGGGATCGGCGCATTCCGCGCGAGCGCCGTCGTCCCGCCCAGTGTGCCGTTGTTCTTCTGCCCTGACCAATCGGGCTGCGCCCCGGTTCCCTGCAGACCCGGATACATGAAGAAGCGACAACTTGCCGTCACTCTCGGATGCAACTGCAATCTTCGCAATTGTCCAACACTCAGCGCTTCGTTGTATAAACCAATCCAGAAAATCCAGCCCGGCCACGCGGTGTTGAACGTCCCCTGATTGCCGACATAGAGTACGTTTGATCCGTCATTGCCGCGCGAACCCGCCGGTGCCGTTTGCGTGGTATATGATCCGACCTCCGCGATCGGCGAGGTACGCGTGCCGTGAAACAGCTTTGGGGCTACACCCGCTCCGCCGTCCACCCCCGCGACAAACTGCCACGTATTGGCACTGAGCACACTGCTCGCGGAAATAGCCTGCGAGTCCGTCGTACCATAATCGATGAACAGGTTGAGCCGACTGCTCGTGCCGCCATCCATCCCGAAATTGACCGCCACCCCGCCTCCGCTCTTGGCGAAAATGCGCCGTCCCGTCGCCAAGGACGTCGGATATACCCAGGCGGCCACGGTGAGCGGTGTCAGACTATTGACACTCGATCCCGCTCCGCAGTCGATCCGCCCGCTCGTCGCTCCTGAAAAGTCGATGGACATCGTTGTTCCCCTTTCGTGCCTCATTCCCAGATGATTGCCGCTTTCCACGTGCTCACCGCGGCCAGCGTCCACCCGCTCGTCTCGAACACCAGGTCCATCACGATCGTCTCCCCCGCGACCACCGTATCCGCATCCAGCGTGATCTTCGTTCGTTTGTCCTTATGATTCTCCCCGCCGGCCCACGTCAGCGTCGTCGTCCCTTCGGCATTACGCGTCGCGGCAAAGCTGCTCTCGCCATCAGCCACACTCGCCCACTTGGGGTTCACCTTCGCCGCCCCGCTCGCCGCGTCCGCGACTGCAATAAGCACCAGCTTGCATGTCCCCGTCGGCAGCACCGGCGGCGTCTCAAATTCCAAGTGCCACGTGCGGTCGCTCCCCAGGCTTGCGGCCACTCCCATGCCTTCACGATACTTCGAACTGTCCGAGTGAACATTCGGATACACATCACCGGAAGAATCCGGCACCGCGGACAGCGGATGAATCGGCCCATACTTGCTCAGCGCCGCGAGTGACAAAGTCCCGCCACCCGCCGCATTCTGATGGTTGTGCCCGGCGTTGGTGAAGTCCCCGATCGTCGGCGTGGTCAGTGTCTTGCTCGACAGCGTTTGCGTGGTCGCGGTTCCCACCAGTGTCAGATCCGCGTCAGGAACGGTAAGCACCCGCGTCACTCCGGAGGTCAGACCATCCACCTCCAGCCGCACTTGCTTCGTCGCATCGGCCGACCCCTGCACCAGCACGGTCGTATCCGCCACCGGCAGCGTCGACCCGCCGCCTCCCCCGCCGGTCAGGTCATACTCCGTCCCCGCATCATTCTTCGCATATATCTTCCCGTCGCTCTTGGCATAAACCAGCAGCAGACCGGTCTGCGGTGTGGCCGGGGCGCTCATCTCGGTCAGTGCCAGCGGCGTGTCGTCCGCCAGGGTCAGCAAATCCTCTACTGTTAGATTACGCGTGACGGAACTATCGTTAATCGATGTCTGCGGCATATATCCCCCTCCTCTTCATGCTGCCGTGGCCCGATGGTTGCATCACCTTCACGACGCGGGCGCCATGCCCACTTCCAACCCCCAGGAGATGTTCCCGCTGTCCGGATTGATCCAGCGCACCTGCACCGCATCACCCGCCTGAAAAGTCCACGCCGACGGCTCGGCCGCTTCCTCCGCAGTAAGCCGGAAGTTCACGTCCCGCCCCACGCCCGCTCGATTGATCGTGAACAGGTCGCAGTCATACGCCGCTCCCGCACCCGCTTCGATGCCCACCATGAAGGCACTCCGCCCAGAAGTGCCAACAAAGTGGCACCGCACGAACACCAGCCGAAACGTCCGGTCCAGTT
>CAZKIN010000131.1:0-7657 GCA_964552515.1 uncultured Phycisphaeraceae bacterium | reverse complement strand
CGGCCGCCGCATCAGTGCCATCCTGTGGCACCGGTTCCACACCCGGTTTATAGACTACGCTGTGTACGCCCGCGATTACTGTTTCGGTGAACGGCGAACTCCGCAGCTTCGTCGCCGCACCCCGTGTGGCCACAATCAGGACCATGTGCGCCCCCCTTTCCCCCATGGCGAATTCAGTACTGCTCTTCGCCATTCGCTATTTATCATTCACGCCGGCACCCTGTTCTGCTCCCGCTCCACGCGGACGACGAAGGTCTGTGTCGCCCGCGCGACTCCCACGCGCGCCCCGGACCGCGTCATCGGATACTCAAAACTCCACGCGCGATCGTCAAACCCATCCGCACCTTCCACGATGCCGACATCCATCAACCCATCCAGCGCATCCTCCACCGCCCCCACCACATCCAGCATCCCGCCGTGTGCATCCGCCCCCGTTAGATCAACGACTACGATCAGTTGCGTCGTCGCTTCCCACACCTTGTCGTTGTCGATACTCCCCACCGGCCGCGCCTTGCTGAGCACCACCCCCAGCACCGGTCGCGGCCCCGCTTCCGCATCCACAATGCCCGCCTCAATCCGTCGAAACGGTTTGTCCGCCGTCGGCGGATTCGCCAGAAGTTGGCCCCGCAACAATGAGAGCACCTCATCCATCACCACGCGCAACGTGGCCCGATCCGCAGTCGGCATGGCATGTCCTCCCCATTAAACGGCATCCAGTTCGTCATGTGTCAGAACTCTGGCATTCCCCGTCGCCTGCGCGACCAGCCCCCGCGCCGTGGTCGTCGGCAATCCGTCCACCGGAAGCGTCAGCACGCCCGTGGCTATGTTCGTAAGCCAATCCACCGCCTCAGCGCGCCGCCGCAGCGTCTCCACCGGAACCGGCGGCCGACGCAGCCGCAACCGATACTCCGCCACATCCAGCACCACCGATACCACCAATCCCGAAAGCTCCGGAAACGCTGCCAGGTCGACCGGCACCGCATACCGCGCCGCCAGATAGCTGTTCACTTCCCCCTCGGCCGCCAGCCGGATTTCATCGACCACCGCCGCATCCGCAACGCCATCCCCATCGTCATCCGCCAGTTGCGCATACGCCGCCGCCCCGACGCGCAGCTCAATCATTCCATTCGTGATGTACGACATGTGTCATTCCCCTCCTGGAATTCCCCCGGGACGGACGTGAGGCAGGGATGCCAAAGTAAACGCCACCGGCTTCATGTTCCACCTTGGCCCCTTGCCTCACGCCCCACCCCTTACGCCTTTTGCCTTACGCCTTCCCCCCGTTAACTCGGCAACACAAAATCCGTCCGCACCGCGTACTGCCAATAGCCGTACGCCATGCGATAGCGCGCCCGCACGCCATAAAGGAACTTCTCGCGGCGGAAGCCCTCGTCGCTCTCCTCGGTCAGCGCGGTGAACTCCACCGGCTCGCGATCCTGAAAAATAAACGGACGAATCACCCCATCGGTCTTCAGCAGATACCACTTGCTCAGATCAGCAAGCCACGGAAACGCGATCACCCGCGCCACCCCCGCGACCGCGTTCGACGTGCTGCCCACCACCGTCGCGCTCACCGCCTCCAGCGCCGTGAAGTACATTGTCGTCGGCACCACGCACACCAGCCCGGTCGCGCCGATGGCCATCGGTTCCCCCTGGTCATCCGCAAAGCCCATCATCTCGCCGATCGCGGCCTTGAGCGCAACCTTGAATTCCTCCGTCGTTGGACTGTCCGGACCCAGCGCATCAGCCTGCAACTTGTTGCTCTGCGCGCCGGAGTTTCCGGACACATGCGCGTCACTGATGAAACTCACCCCGTCATAACTGTTGAATCCCGCCGTTTCCGAATTGAGCAGCAGTTGCGCCAGCAGGTAATCCTTGTGCGTGGCCGCGCGCTCCGCCAGCTCCGCAATGCGAATGCGAATCTGACCCGTCTTGTCGTCGGAAATCTCGTCCCGATCGACCTCTAGCGTCGATTCGTATTTCAGGTTCTCAACCGAGTACGTCTCCGTGCCCAGTCCCTTCGCCAGCCGCCCGCTGCCCCACTCGCGCATCCGCGGTAGCGAACCCAGCCAGCGATAGGTCTCACTGTCCGAGTTCGACACAATCCGCGTCGCCAGGTCCTGATAGTACGACGTCGTCTTCCCGAACCGATCGAAAAACTCGCTCTTCAAACCCTTGGTCAAAAGCCCCGTATCCACAATGGCCATATGATCCCCCTTTCATATTTGTCGATTGACGATGAAGCATGACATGCCGGCGCATTCTTCAATCTCCAATCGGCAATCCCGCTGCCTCAATCGTCCCCACTCGCCTCTTTTCGTGGGCGCTTTCCGTAATTCGTAATTCGTAATTCCAATCTGCGTCACACATAATCCACACAAACCACGAACGGCCCCGGATTCGCCGTCGCCCCATTCGTCACCGCCAGCGTCAGCACGCTCCCCGCCGCCGCATGCGCATTGGTAATCGCACCCAGGTCGTCATCCGCATTCGCGTTCGGAAAAGTGACGCTCGTGTTGTACGTCTTGCTCGCCACCGTTCCCGCACCCGTCGCCAGCGCCACCACGCACGTGTTACTGTCATTGATCCCGGCGGCCGCGCTGGCTTGATTCACCACCCGCGCGGAGACTATCCACGCATCACCTTCGAACGACGCGATCGCCCGCGCCGCAATATCCGCACCCGCCCCCAGGTCCTCCACCGCATGACAGATCGTCTTCACCGCTTTCGCGCCGACCGCCAGCCGCAAAATGATCTCGCCCGCGGTCGGCACGTCCTGCACCACGCCGACGAAAGAGTTGCCGTTGGCCGTAAACGTCAGCGTGTCATCCGCCGACGCGAACACCGGACGCCCGATGTGCGTCACGGTCGCGCCCGCCAGCGTCAGTTGAAAGTCGCCCTGCGTGTACACCCGCACGCTCTTCGCCGCCGCCGCTCCGGCCGAGTTGTCGCATTCCTCGTAGGAAATCCCCGCAAACGCATCCCCCGCGATCAGCGGCTGCGCATACCCCGTGCTCGCCAGTCCCACGAATCCCCCGCGAAAAACATGCTTCGCCGCCCCGACCGCCAGGCTCCGCAGCTCCTGGTCAACATAATGATCCACGTGACGATTGGTTGTAAGTGCCATCTCTTTGTCCCTCCATCTGAAATGTGACCCCGTTCCCCTTACGCCTCTTTGTGGCGACGTCGGCTTCAATTCCCCCGCAGCGCCATGGCCACGTACGCCTCTTCAGTCGTAATTGCCCCCAGCAGCCGACTCGTGCGATACTCCGCCTTCGCCCGGCCGACGGCCGCGCGCTCCCGTGACTCTTTTCCGTCACTCACTGCCGGTGCCCGCAGCGCGCCCAGCGGCACCAGCACCGGCGCGCTCTCCAGCCACTCATCAAATAGCGCCTCATCCCGCGCAATCAGCGCCTCCGCCCAACCCCGCTGAGCAACGGAAAGCTTCCCGGCCCGCATCGCTTCCGTCACCCGCTCGCAAATATGTTGCTGCTTCGTGCTCTCGCGCAATAGCGCAATCCGCTCGCTCGCCGCCAGCAGAATCTCCTCGTCATCCGATCCTTCCGTAAGTCCCAGCTCCCCGCGCAGTTGCTCAAGTGCCGCTAGCGTGACACCCGATCCGTCCATACTCTGAACAACCTCTCCCCCATCCGCCCGATTCACGATCGGCCGCATCCCCACGATTGCCGGCTTGTTGGTCAGCGCCGCAGAATGGATCGCCGCCAGCTTCCGATCCGCCTTGCGAATCACCGCCACCGGCGACAGATAGCGATATTGCTTTCCCGCCAGCAGTTCCCGCGCTTCACCCGTCCACTCAATGTCCGCGAGCAGCCCCACCCCCGGCTCGACATGCAGCCGCTTGATCCATCCCGCCGCCGGCGCCCGACCGTCCGGCGCGGCATACGCACCGCCCAGCGTCTGATGCTCAAAGTCGATCGGCACATCGGTCCCATGCGCCGCGAAAGCCTCGACCGCCGCTGCCGCCGCTTCCGCATCCAGCACAAACGGCCCATGCGTACTCTCCACCTCCCCCCACGGCGCAATCAACACCCGCGTGGGCACCTCCCCTCCGGAAAGCACCGCCGATCTCAAAGCCCGTGTCTCGTTCGTTTCATTGTTCGCTGCCTGTCGCATAGCTGTCACTCTCCCCCTAAGTCGATAAATCGTTCCACCTCCAATAACTCCCACTTCCGTGGCTTTTTCCGACTGGGTGCCCCATCGCATCAGCGTGTAGGGTACGCTTCAGCGGACCTCTCTTCTTCCTTCGTAGCCTCGCAGCTGTGGGCTTCCTTTTTCGCTATTCACTATTCGCTTTTCCCAATTCCTTCGTTCTCTTCGTGTCCTTCGTGGTGCAATTCTGTTTCCGTGGTTGTGCGGTTCCTTCTTCGCTATTCGCTTTTCTGAATTCCCAGTTCCTTCTCTGTGCTCTCTGTGTCTCTGTGGTGCACTATTCTTCCCTCCGCACCTTTGTCGCCTCCGTTCGGTGCACGCCACCTTCGTCCAAACTGTTTTCCGTAATTCGTAATTTGCAATTCGTAATTACTCCGGTATTCCCAGCGCCCTCCGCGCCCACGCCTCCGGAACCGTGATCCCCAGCCGGTTGATCGCCACATCCAGAATGTTCGCCAGTGTCACCTTGTCCTCCGTGCCCCGCACCTCGCGCACAAACAGCGGAACCGGCGCATCCGGCCCGAACTTCAGCCGCGTCAATGGCGCCAGCAGATCACGCCGCATCGTCCGCGCTTCCTTCCGCAAATCGTCCAGCAGAATGTCCTGCCGTACCTGCTCATGCACCCGGCTCGCCGCAACCGATCCGCTCTGCCCCGCAATGTCCGTGGTCAACGTCTGACCCAGCCACGCCTTGCTCATTTCGCGATTCAGAAAATCCAAGAGCCGCTCGTACGGCCCCCCGCTCGCCTGCCGGTTCGATTCCACAATCTGCAGCTCCACCGCCCGGCTGAAAATCCCCGCCGCATTGCTCCCGAGCGACTCTAGCATCCGCAGCATCTCGCGCTTCTCCTCCGGCGTGGCCGACGGTTCATACCGCGCAATGCGAATCGGCATGCCGAACACTTCCGCGAAAATCATCCAGTCCTTCAGCGCCAGTTGCTTCGCCAGGTACGCCAGCGCCGTCACCCGCAGCAGCCCCCCGCGCTGCGCATGCCCGCCGCCCACTGTCACTCCGCTGGCACTGTGCGGCGCATGCACAATGAACTTGCCCGGCGACAGCGCGATTCCGTCCTGCGGATTCTCCGCCGTCAGCACGCGCGGCCTGTCCAGCTCGTCAAACACCATCCGCGTGAAATCCACCGGAAAAAGCCCAACCGGCTGCGGCGCACCTTCCACGATATCCCAGACAATCTCCGCCACCGCGATATTCCGCCCCAGCGCCAGTGACAGGTGCTGCAACACTTCGTCGAGGCTGTCGATCTGATTGACCACCTCCTGGCAATACGCCGCACACCGCGCCGCCAGTGCCGCGTTGTTGTCCGTCACCGCCGCCGGTGCGATCCGCCACGGCAGCCCCGTCACCGCCAGCCGCCGCGTGTTCGCAATGGCATACAGATGCGGGTCCTTCTCCTCCATCTCCTCGTAAAGCTGCATCGCCGACGAAAGCTGCCCCTCGTCCGCCTCCCGCAGGATGGCGGTAAGCCGCGACGGCGTCAGACCGGCCGACGGATAATCCCGCACCGAATCCTCCCTCCGCGGCATCACCATCTGCCCCAACCGCGGCCGCTCCGCGCCCCTGCCCCGCCTGACCGCGTTCACCATCCATTGTGTCAATCCCATGGCATATCCCCTCAAAGCAAACTTACTATTCTGAATTCGTAGGGTACGCTTCAGCGGACCACTCTTCGTTTCAACTATTCGACTCTCTTTTCCCTGCGCTTTTCTTGCACTTACGCCGGAGGCGTTACAGACTTTAGCCCCGGGTTGTCCGAAGGAGCCTCAGGCGACGCCGGACTACCCGGGGTCGACGACCATAACAAATCCAACCCCAGCGGGGTTGCGGAACCCTGCTTTTCTGCCAGTGCCACATATAGGACACTGCGCATATACTGCGGTTTCACTTTGTAGCTCCGTGGTTGTTCTTTCGCTATTCGCTATTCGCTATTCTGAATTCGCAATTCCTCTTCCCCCTGCGCCTTCGTGCACTTCGTGTCCTTCGTGGTGCAAATCCGTGGTTGCCTCTTCGCTATTCGCTATTCTGAATTCGCCATTTCTTCTCCTACCAAACCCCGTTCCCCGCAAACGCCAGTCGCCTGCCCATCAGCGCCTCCATCGCGCCATGCCCCATCCCCCAACCGACGGCCTCTCCCGCCGCATGCACCGCCAGCGCCGCCGCCCAGAAACGATCCGCATGACTTCCCTCTCGCCGCGGTGCATCCAACCGGATATGCCCGTCATGCGTCACCTGCCGCTGCACACTGTGCCAGTCGCTGACAATCCGCTCATCGCTGGGAATCCGTATCCGCTGCTTCTCCACCGCCACCCGCAGCGCCCCCGCCATTCGCGCCTTCAGCGCTTGCGTCAATGTCACCGCCCGCACGCGATATCCCCCGAACCGTTCCACCGCCTGCTCCGCAAGCTGCATCCCCAAACCCCCCGCGTCGATGCAGCACCGCCGCACCTGCGGAATGGACAGCAGCTCCGCGAGCAAGGTTTCCTGCGCGCTGAAGGTCGCCCCGGAAAGTTCAAACAGTCCCACCGTCCGAAGATCACCACCCTCGACCGCCACCACCCACGCTACTGTCAAATCCCGATGCCGCCCGATGTCCACGCCGACATAAAGGTCGTGCGGCTCCAGACTCAAAGCCGCCACATCGTTGGACGGCCTCAATCCCGCCTCGGTGCATGCGGCAATTTGCGCATAAGTCAGAAACGCGGTCGCCTCATCCAGAAACTCGCACAGAAACTCCTGCCGAAAAAGCAGGTCGTCGTTCATCGCCTCGCGAATGGCCGCCGCATCGACGTTCAGCCCCTGCGCCACCGCCTCCGGCAGGGTCACCGTGCTGGTGGCAAACCTTGGGTTCTCGCGCAACTCGTAAAAAAGATTCCCACAGCCCTTGGGCGTCGAGGCAATATCCAGTTCCCCGTCGCAGCGCAGCAAAGTCGGAAACATCGCCGCCCAGATCTCCCGGTCCCCCTGGTGCATGGCGAACTCGTCCAGCAGCACATCCCCGCTGTACCCCCGTGCCGTCATCGGGTTGGCCGGCAAGGCAATAATGCGCACGCCCTGCGGCAACTTGATCTCCAGGTGGCAGGTCGATAAATCCGAGAGGAAGTCGTTGTTGCAAAACTCACAGGCGATCTGCAAGACTTGGCAATGCCGCCGCGCCTTGTCCATCAGCTCCCGGCACTGCCGTTCCCCCGCCGAAAGGAAAATCTGGTCCCGCCCGCGCTCCAGCCCACGGACAATCCGCCGCAGCGACTTGATGAAGCTCTTCCCTGTCTGCCGGGCCCAGCAGTTCCACCGGAATCGATCCGGGGCATGCAGGTCCGCGTGCTGATAAGGCAGCAGGGGTACGAACGGCTTCACCTGCGCCGGTTCCGCGGCCACCGGCGGCGTCGGTTCGCCAGCCACTGCGGTCCCGTCTTCCCGCTGCCGGGCGGGGGGCTTGGTTTTCTTGGCTCGTTTCATGGTTGTTCCCTGGTA
>CAZKIN010000130.1:0-10407 GCA_964552515.1 uncultured Phycisphaeraceae bacterium | reverse complement strand
TTTCGATGTCGACGGCCGACGCGATGAGCAGCTTGCTGACCGCGATGCCTTCCGGGCCCGTCTGCACCGAAACCATGCGGTTATTCAGCATGAAATCAGCGGCGGTGCGAACGGCATCGGCATTGTCACACAGCTTGACGAACCCCGCTTTGCCGCGACCACCCGCGAAGACCTGTGCCTTCACCACCACCTTGCCGCCGATCTGCTGATAGGCTGCAGCGGCCTGGTCAACCGTCTCCACCACCTGTGACGCGGGAATCGGTACGCCTGCCTCGGACAAGAGCTCCCGAGCCTGATATTCGTGGATTTTCATCGTTGGTCCTTATGTTTCGTTAGTCCCTGCGACCGCCATGTGCCGCCGACGCCGCACATGGCTTCGCGCGGAAACATACCGCATTTTCTTCATCGCGACCAGCACCATAAGGCAAGAGATTCGCGGCTTTTTTGATTGCCCCGCGGCTTTCAGCGCGGTATTCTCTAATCCGAAGACCGTTTGCGCAACCGATTTGTGTAGCATCCGGCCGCACGAAGTAGGGGAGGCGAAAGTCCAAGCAGGTAGTCACAGTGCCGCCATGGACGGCGGTCCACAGCGCGTACAGGGAGGTGCCCATCCTATGATCCTCAAACGCATCACCGTCAGCGGGTTCAAGAGCTTTTGCGACCGCGTCGATTTCGATTTCGGCGCCGGCGTCACCTGCATCGTCGGGCCCAACGGCTGCGGCAAAAGCAACGTCGTCGACGCCTTCAAGTGGGTCCTTGGCGAGCAATCCGCCCGCTCCCTCCGCGGCCGGCAGATGACCGACATGATCTTCAACGGCTCCAGCAGCCGCAAGAGCAGCAGCGTCGCCCAGGTAGACCTCGTCTTTGACAACGCCGACCGCTCGCTCCCGCTCGATCACGAGGAAATCACCGTCACACGAAAACTCTACCGCAGCGGCGAAAGTGAATACCTCGTCAACCAGCAGGCCTCCCGCCTGAAAGACATCCGCGACATGTTCCTCGATACCGGCGTCGGCGTGGATGCCTACTCGGTCATCGAACAAGGCAAGGTCGACAGCCTGCTTCAAAGCAGCCCGCAGGACCGCCGCATCATCTTCGACGAGGCCGCCGGCATCAGCCGCTATAAAGCCCGCCGCAAGGAAGCCGAACGCAAGCTTGAACGCACCGGCCAGAATCTCCTTCGCGTCGCGGACATCATCGAAGAACTGGAAAAACGCCTCCGCAGCGTCAAACTGCAGGCCGGCAAAGCGCGAAGTTACAAGGAATACGAAGCGCGGCTCAACGAACTGCGCTCCAGCTACGCGCTGGCCGAGTTCCACCGCTTCACGCAGGAGTCCGCAGCCCTGCACCGCGAAGTGGCCGCGTGCAGTGATGAAGCTACCGCCCTCCGCACCGAAATCGACCGGCTCGAAGTCGAAGGCGTGCAGGCGACGCTCCACATGGATCGCCTCGCGGAGGAAATCGGCGTTACTGAAAACGCGCTGGTCAGCGCGAAATCGCAGCAGGCCGCGCAGGTTGAACGCATCGAAGGCGCCCGCCGCCGCATCGAGGAACAGGCGATCATCGCCCAGCGCGCCGCCGAACGCATCACCACGGACACCGCCCGGCAGACGGACGCCGAGCAGGCACTGTCTGCGGAGCTCGCCGCCGCCGAATCCCTGCAACAGGAAACGCAGGATCTCCACACCCAGACCGACCAGCTTAACGAACAGGATCGCACCCTCGCCCGCGCACTGACCGAAGCGCTCGCCACGCTCGAAGACGAAAAAACCGGCATCATCGACCTCGTCCGCCGCAGCGCCCAGGTCCACAACGAAATCACGCGACTCAACACCCACCGCGAATCGCTGGTCGACCAGAAAGGCCGACTCGCCGTTCGGGATGCCCAGATCACGGCTGAACTCGAAGGGATGTTGCAGCAGCGCGCCGAACTCGAAATGCGCGTGCGCGAAGTCGACAACCTGATTGCGGATCAAACGCGCACCCTGACCGACAAAAAAGCCGAAGCAGGCCGCGTTAACCACCTGCGCCAACAGCTGTTCGAAGAACTCGCCACCGCGAAAGAACGCCGCAGCGCGCTCCTCTCCCGTCGCGAACTCCTGCAGGACCTCCAGCGCCGCATGGAAGGCGTCGGCGCGGGCGTGCGCACCGTGCTCAACTACAAACACAAGCTCGCCGAAATCGACCGCGCCGGCGAGGCCGACTGGATTGTCGGTCTCGTGGCGGACATTTTCGATGCCGACATCGAACACGCCGCCTTCATCGAAGCCGCACTCGGGGAAATTGACCAGCACCTCGTCGTGACTGCCGCACGAAAACTCTTCGATTTCGAAGCCGCACAGGGCGAGCTCCCCGAACGCATCACCGCCATCTGCCTCGACCGCCTCCCGCCCATCCTCAACGACCGCGACTTCGCCGGTCAGGACGGCGTCATCGCGCGGGCGTCGGACCTGGTGCGCTACCACGAATCGTTCGGCCAGATCGCGCGCCACCTCCTCGGCCGCACCTTCATCGTCGAATCTCTGGAAGTCGCCCAGCGCCTCGCCGCCGATGATGTCTCGGGACACCGTTTTGTCACCCGCCGCGGTGAAGTGCTCGAACCCGACGGCCGCGTGCGCATCGGCCCCGCCGGCACGCGCGCCGGCTTGATTTCGCGCAAGAGCGAACTCGCCGATCTCGATACGCAACTGCTGCAGCTTGACGCCACCATCGAACGCCTCGCCGATCAACTCAACCGCACCCAGGCCGAAGCCCAGCACCTCGAAGGCGTGCAGCAGGAACTCCGCACCGCCATCTACGAATCCAACACCGCCCGTGTCGAAGCGGTCTCCGCGCTGACGCGCATCACCGACACCGTGGACCGCCTCACCACCGAACAGCCGCTCATCGCCCGCGAAACCAAGATGCTCGACGTGCAGATTCACGAAGTCTTTGCCCGCAGCGAACAGGGCGGCCGCTCGCTCGATGACATGGAGCGCGAAAACAAGGCCCGCGAAGAGCGCATTGGCGAACACCAGCAGCGCATCGACGTGCTCGTCGCCGACCGCTCGCGCCTGCAGGAACAGCAGACCCAGGCCCGCGTCCGCGCCGGACAACTCGCCGAAAAGCGCGCGGCCGTCACCGACCGCACCAATACCCTGCGCCGCACCCTCCGTGAACTCGAACAGGCCCTCAGCTCAGCACAGCACGACGTGCAGCAGTGTGAAGCGCGCATGGATGAAGCCCGCCGCACCATCGCCGCCGGCGAGGAGGAAGTGAAGTCGCTCGCCCTCCGCATCGCCGATCTGGACGACGCGGCCACCCGCCTGCGTCACGAACGCGACGCCCTGCGGCTCGAGATGGACGCCCGCCAGCAGGCCATCAAGACCAGCCGCGTCCGCCTGGAAGAAGTCGAAGCGCGCCTGCACGAACACCAGATGCGCTTCGCCGAAACCACCGTTCGTCGCGACGAACTGACTACCCGCACCCGCGAGGAAATGAACATCGATCTCGCGGAGCGCTACGCGTCCTACGAATACCAGGAGCAGGACTGGTCGGCCGTCGAAGCGGAAATTACCGAACTCCGCGGCAAGATGGACCGCCTCGGCAACGTCAATCTCGATGCCATCACCGAACTCGAGGAACTCGAACAGCGCCATACCTTCCTCACCGGTCAGCGCGACGATCTGGTCAACTCGCAGAAGCAGCTGGAACAGCTCATCGCCATGCTGAACAGCGAATCGAAGGATCGCTTCATGGAATCCTTCACCCAGATCCGCGAAAACTTCCGCGGCCTCTTCCGCAAACTCTTCGGCGGCGGCCGGGCGGACATTATTCTCGAAGATCAGGAAAACGTGCTGGAAAGCGGCATCGAAATCGTCGCCCAGCCGCCGGGCAAGGATTTGCAGATCATTTCGCTCATG
Source organism: uncultured Phycisphaeraceae bacterium (assembly GCA_964552515.1). Lineage (GTDB taxonomy): Bacteria > Planctomycetota > Phycisphaerae > UBA1845 > UBA1845 > JACQXM01. The sequence goes on along the minus strand of CAZKIN010000130.1, from coordinate 6,505 downwards.
TCCGGCGGTGAAAAGTCGATGACCGCCATCGCGCTGCTCATGAGTATTTTCAAGACACGCCCCGCCCCCTTCGCCATCATGGACGAAGTCGACGCCGCGCTCGACGAGGCGAACAACGAACGCTTCAACCGCATCATCAAGGAATTCGTCACCGAATCGCAGTTCATCATCATCACCCACTCGCGCTGGACGATGAACATCGGCGACCGTCTCTACGGCATCACCATGCAGGAACCCGGCGTTTCCACGCGCGTCAGTGTGCAGTTCAACGAAGCGGAAGTGGCCTAGCGCGCCGGCGGAATGTTACGTGCCAAGGTGGGCGCCGCGATGTGTTCACCCCGCCGCGACTGGCCTGCGAAACAAACTCGCCAACCGCTGCAGCCGCGCGCCGATCGCATGGGAAATCACCAGCTCCAGTCGGCTGGTCGGTCGCCGACGCAGTACATGCACAACGCTTCGCACGATTCGCATCGGGCGCGATGCATAATAAGTCGCAAAAAACAGGCCGTACGTAAGCATCACAAACCAGCGCACCTTCGTACTGCCCCAGCGCGGATGCCAGCTGCGTCCGTGTTTCAGGTTGCTTAAGCTCAGATCCAGATCGAGAAAATAATCATCATCATAGGAAATCAGACCCTTCTTCATGTACCGATCGTGGTAGTCCGAACCGGGATAACAGGTGAACCGGCTGACCAGCACCCCTTCATAACCCACGAACGCCAGGCGCATGACAAACCAGAAGGTGGCCAGTAGATCGCGCAAACGCTCCTCCGGCGATCCGATGATGATGAACGCCGTCATTTCAATCGGTATGCGCTGCCGACGCACGATCCGCCCCAGTTCCACGAACCGGTCCGGGTCCGCCTTCTTCAGCATCGCCTCCAGCACAAACTTCGAACCGCTCTCCGGCGCAAAACACAGCGATCGACACCCCGACTCCGCCAGTTTGGTCATCAACTCCGCGTCGAACGCTTCGCTCCGCGTGCCGCCCGGCAGTTTCCACACCACGTCCAGCTTGCGCCGGATGATCTCCTCGGCCACCTGGATCACCCACCGGCGGTTAACCACGAAGGTCAGGTCCTGGAATTGAAACTCACTCGCCCCATAGGTCCGGACATAATGCTCCATCTCGTCGATCAGGTCCTTCGGATCGCGCATGTAGAAACTCGTCGTCCACATGTTCGGATTGGAACAGAACCGGCATTGATACGGACACCCCCGCGTACCCAGCAGAATCATCACCCGCCGCGCGCTGCCGTCCTGAAACCGGTTCGCGTCCACGTATTTCGCTGTGGGCACCAGGTCCCACGCCGGCCACGGGATGGAATCCAGGTCCCGCCGCCGCTTCCGCGCCGCCGATCGCCGGATCGCCGGACCGTTTACCTGCTCCACCAGTGCCAGATTAATGTCACCATTGGCCTGCCGCCGCAATCCCGGCCGCATCGCGCGATACGCCAGCCCTTCAATCCCCGACACGTCGGCATGGGGCGACGTCTCCAGCGCGGCCGCAAGTTCCAGCAGCGTCTCCTCACCTTCGCCCAGCACCACATAATCCACCGGCGAAGTTTCAAACACATGATCCGGCGACGCCGTGGGGTGCTCTCCGCCGATGATCAGCGGCGTGTGCGGATAGGCCTCCTTCAGCGCCGTCAGCAGCCGCCGCGCCAGCGGCCACTGCTTGGAAAACATCACGCTCACGCCGATCAGCGCCGCGTCACGGTCCACCCGCTGCACCACGTCCTCAATGTTCAGCCCGTTGATCCATTGCCCGCGCAAAAAGGGATGATAGTCATCCAGCGCTTCGCCCAGCGCGTCAATCACCTGCACCCGGTGTCCCGCCTGCCTCGCGCAAGCTGCCAGATATGCGACACCAATCGGCGGAACCTGCGGATAATGCGCGTGCCGGTCGGCGACGGTCGTGGGCGGCGAAATGAGGCATATTTTCATGCGCGGAAAATCCCCTGCGGGCACATCGGCCACTGGGGAGTTATCGGAAGGTCGGAAACGCCGCGTGAGTTACCCCCGGGCTGTTTCGACCCGGGAAAAACCCCTTGCCCTCAGTCGCCCGCGCGAACGGTGGGCTTTTCTTACTTGCTGTCCGGCTTGCACGTCTGACACGCTTTGCGACCCGCGCGCTGCGCTTCCTCCAGCGAAGTGAAGCGGATCGTATTCTCCGGCTTGATCCGCGCCGCATGCTGGCACGAACTGCGGTGATAGGTCTCCGACCCGCTGCTGCCCATGAACTTGTCAGCTACCAGGTCCACTGCGCCCGCCGCGGCACTCTTCTTCTGGTCACCCGCTGCGACACCCGACTTGTCCGCGCCATCCGGTTTGGCGCTGTCGCCTGGCTTGTCCTCCGTGCGCGGCGCGAAGGTATCCATCGGCACCTCCGGACTCCCCGCGTCCATCCACGCCGTGCCGATCAGATTCGCGGCGAGCAGCGCGGCATTCTTGAATTGCTCGCACATTAAACTCCCCGCGCGTTCGGCATAGATACGCCGAAATTCTCTGACCGATGGTCCATCGTCGGGCAGAATGATATCGACCCGGACTCTGCTGTCGGTGATTCCTGCATCTCGCTGGGCGTCGGCAATCAGCGCGCGCATTTGAAAATAGGAGGCATGACCATCGCGCAGCGCGGCCAGAATGAGTGTGCCGGTGTCGGAAGCTCGTTGAAACCGACCGGGAAATACCCGGACTTCATATTCCAATCGCGGACGGATCTGATCCACCAGCCATAGTTCAGCGAGGTAAGCGTCGCCGCTCTGTGCGTCTCGGGTCAATTGCGAGGGGAATCCGACAAATGCCGAAAAGCGAAGGATATGCAGCGACTGCTCGCGCACGGTCTCCCATCTAGCCGCACGCATGGCTTGGGTTAACCGATGCACGTGATCCTGGAGAACAAACGGTAGGTCGCCGAAGACCTCTGCGCGATACCCCTTGGTCTTGCTCGCTTCACGGTCCATCGGAAAGTCGCGAGCGGCATTCAAACGCGCCGCCGGATCAGCATTCTCGGGCGCGGAATAATCGAGCCAGACCGTACCATGTTTGTTACGCGCATGTATTTGCTCCAACGAATCTGCGGCGGCCACGTCGTGCAAAAGCAATACACGTTTAGCTTGAAAACTGTCACGCAGCGGGAGCGGCAGTGCATCCAGCGTGGCAGTCGCAATAATGCGATGAACCACTTCCGGCTGGAAGGTCAGGTTTTTCTGACTCCACGCCGATGCGCTGCCGGTAAGACAACCGCATGAGAGGGAAAGGAAAAGAGATGCACGCCGAAAGTGTCCGCGCGACACTTTCGGAGTTGTGTCCGCAAGATTCGACAATACTCTCGGCCACGCGCTCATCACGGCCTCGCCGTTGAATCCTCCGCCTCCTTGACGGGTTCGACGGGTGTCGATCCCTCGACATCCCGCATCGGAACAACCGTCGACGAATCGTCGGACGGCGTCACCGGTAGCGCCTGCGGCGCGTATGGTTGCACCGGCGAAGTGATGGAAGGTTGACTCGCTTGCACCTCAATAGGCGTCGGCTCACCGGTCGGCTGCGCGGCCGGTGCGGTGGGAATCTCCGGCTGACTCAAAACGGGCACCTGCGCCGGTTCCGGCGCGGCCTCACGCGTCTCTCCACGCTCCAGCACATTCGCATTCGAACGCAGCACGATGCGATCCACCAGCCGCGCTTCCAGTGCTGGATCCCGCCCCATCGACAGCCAGCGGTCATATTCCGGCGTGATCCGCGTGATTCCGGTGGTGGAAGGCAGCGATTCGCCGAAATATCGATAGGCGGCCGTCGAGTTGTTGAACTGCCGGTCCGGCGACGAAAGCCGTTCCTTGTGCACCGTTACCGCGACCACGCGCTCCGCCTGATCGGGCTGCTTCTCCACCCGAACTTCAATCGAGCGGCGGATCGGGTTGATCGTTGACTCCCACATGTCATACAGCGTGACCGCGTCATGCCGCCAGAACTCCACCATTTGCTTCGAAGTCTCCGGCCACGAGGTGACCACGCCGGCGATCGCATCCACGCGGTCGATGCGGAATCGATAGTCGCGAATCGAATCCTGCACCGCGTTCCAAAGTGCCTCATCAGTGGCAGCATCTCCGGCGGACAGCCGCACCGTGGACTCACCCGCGCCTACCGATTCGCGGGAGCGGCACCCGACGGCCAGCACGAGCAGTCCCGCTGCAAAGCAACATGAGAATTTTATTGGCATGGCGGGCATGGTAAGCGCCCGGGGCAACCCCTTCAAGCACGAGGCCGGCGGCACCATGGTCGAAGATCAGCGCGCCGCAGGCTTTAGCCTGCGCGGACGTTCGGATTCGTTTTCCTCCCCGCCGGGTGTTCTTGTTCGTGTGCCACTGCTCTGTGCGCAGTGTCCTGTATAGTTGCCTGCCAATTGGGATTCCCCGCATGAGGTCTGACCACGGCCAGGTGTAGCGCGCCGCAGGCATTAGCCTGCGCGGACGTTCGGATAGGTTTCCCGGGTTTGCTTGTTCGTGTGCCACTGCTCTGTGAGCAGTGTCCTGTTCCGGTCCAGAATCCAGGTGCAATCGTTTCCGTCTCCCCACTTGATGATAAACGGCTCTCCGGGCGATCATCGCGTTACGCCCGCAATGTCCCAAAAAAAGACGGGCGCGCGAGTCAACCCGCGCACCCGTCGTGCAGGATGCATTCCAATCGCCGGATAGTGCCACAACGTGGCACCCACGGCCTCGGGCTATCTGCGGCGGCGCGTATGCGTCCGCAGACCCATCCAGCCCAGCAGGCTGAAGATCATGGCCACTCCCGCGCCGTTTCCGCACGCGCCGCACGGGGTCGCGCCGGCATTTCCACCAACCTCCTCATTGCCAAATTCATCGTCGAAGCCGTCGCCATCGAGATCAATAAAGTCATCTTCGGAATCTTCGATGCCGTCGCCGTCGTCATCGATGAATTCTTCGCCGCCGTCATCGATGGCGCCGTCATCTCCACCGTCATCAACCGGGTCCTCCCCGTCCACCCCGCCGTCATCGACCGGATCATCTCCGCCCCCGGCACCGTCATCACCACCCATGTTGCCGTCGTCACCGCCGCCGCCCCCACCGGCGCCGCCTACAGCGGCCTGGATGGCCGTCTGAAAATCGGGAATCATCACCGACGCGAGCAGCGTGAAGCCCGCGTCGCACATCGGATCCTGCGGACAGACGGTGGCGCGAAAGCAGGCGCCATCCTGGAAGTAATCGTCGATCGCCAGGTCTGCACTCAGCACACCTTCGATCATGCCGGTGGCCGCGTTGATGATCGGACCGCCGGAGTTGCCGCCGATGATGTCAAAGTCGGCCTCGAAGCCGAAGTCCACCAGGGTCTGAACCGTAGCGTTGTCGGAAAATTTCATGGGGAGGCCCGCGCCGAAGCCGATGGCGACGACGCTTTCACCGACCGCAATCGCGCCGGTGGACCGAACGGGAACCGGCGTGCGGCCGGTGACGGCGCGATCCAGCCGTGCCACGGCCCAGTCATTGGCGCCGTCACCCACGAGGGCGAGGCCAAGCACTTCCGCCGCGCGATAGACCTGATCGGTCGTGAAGGTGGTGGGGTTCATGCCATTCGTGGTGATGGCGTAATCAAAAACGAAGTAGAAGCTATTCAGATCGGTGCGCACCCCGCCGTCCTCCAGGCAGTGCCCGGCGGTGATGATGACGTCCGGCGCGATCAGCGTGGCCGTGCAGTTGGCCGCCGTGGGCTGATCGGCGAATCGCTCGCCGTCACAAAAGGGGTCGAACATTTCGGCCAGTGACGCGGCGTTGACACTGAAGGTGCCGTTTCCCATGTCGGTGAGCATATCGGTGCCGATCATCGCACAGACCGAGTTGCCGATCGCCTGTAGCTCGGGGGTCGTCGCAAAGAAATCGGCGCGGTCATCCGGCGGGCGGATGATGCGCGGGCGTAGTCCGCCGTCGCCCTGGGTGAAGCTGCCGAGAGACATGACCAAGGCGGCCACGATGACGGACAGGTGGCGCGCGGGGAAACTCCTGAGCATGGAGGACACTCCTAAAAGGTTAAGGAAACCGCTTTTGGCAACTTCGACGCACGAAGTATTTGGTAAGATAGGTATGGTGCGAAGCGGCGCGTGTCAATTCTCAGGCAGCAAAAGAATGCTCCCAAGCTTGATTTTCACGACCGGCAGTTGGGTTACGCCCTTCCCACCGCCTCCTTATGGCATGGTCCACGCCCCGCGCCGCCATGATTGAAAGGTGCCTCTTCGTTTCGGTAGGGTACGCCTCAGCGGACCACCCTTAGCCTCCGTCGTTCCATGTCGGGTGGCATGCGCCACGCTGGTGAGATCACATATGGCTACAGGCGGCAACAGCCACGAAACTTCACTGTCGCCTCGTGAATCATGCGTGGCCATGTCTTCACGGAGTCGTGCGCGGTGCCACCATCGTGACATCTCCCGTTGCGCGAACCTCTTTGTGTTTCTAACATCCCATCTCCGTCGACTTCCTTCGTGCACTTCGTG
>CAZKIN010000129.1:8029-10443 GCA_964552515.1 uncultured Phycisphaeraceae bacterium | reverse complement strand
TCCGCATGGAGTTCGAGCAGGCCGGCGGGCCAGAGGCCCATGCGCGCGGTGTCGAACTTGAGGCGTAAATCCCAACGGCCCGAGTAGCGCGCGGCGTTGTTGGTGTCCGCGCCGCCGTGGGTGTTGCCCTGAAGGTAGTGCGTGGTGGAGAGGTCAAAGAGGATGCCCTGTTCGGCGAGCGCGGTTCGGGAGCCGCCCCAATCGCCGGTGAAAAACTTCCGTGTCTTCCAGTCGCCGGAGTAATCGGGGAGCGTGGGAATGAGGGATTGCAAAGCGGGCGCTTCCTTCGCCGCGTCAGGGGAAGGCGCTGCGGTGGTCGATGCCGGTTCGGGAGGTGGGTTCTCCTGGGCACGCGCCGTGACCGCGACCATGCAAAGTGCAAGTATCGCGTTGGTGATGAGCCCGATTCGTGCCGCGTTGGCTGGCTTTGCGAGCGTGGCCATTTTTATCCTCCGTGATATTTCCATGCCATAATGTCAACCAACTGGCACTATACTTTATGACAACGCCGCGTACAACGGAGGGTGTCGAAGATTGCACTTCGACACTTTCCGGGCCGGTCATTCGGCGCAGCAAGGGCGTTTACAGCTGCGATGGGCGACTATTTCTTGATTTCGGCGTTTTGAAGGATCGGGAAAGCCCGTTCGATCTTTTGTTTTGCTCTCATTTCGCGCAGCGTCTGCTCCAACATGTTCGCCGGATTGAACGACTGCGGAACCGAGCGCGGAGGGAACTCTTTGAAACTCTCGAGAAAGGTCATGACCGCGCCCATTCCCTGATAGACCTGGGGAACATGGTTCATGATCCAATCCCAGTAGGTGTTCGAGGTGATATCCGCACGTTCGAAGGGATCCTGCATGAGGTTATACAATTTGGTCATACGCAAGACGGTGAACGGCTCACCCCAGACGCCCATGGTGCCGGCCATGCGCTGTTCGGCGAACGAGCACTTGTAATCACCGATGCGCGCGGCCACCAGCATGGCATCATCGTCGGTATAATAGAAACGATCCCGCGCACTCTTAACGCCATTGCTGCGACCCGCCGTGCCTTCCACGGACGTAAGGAACTTCGACTGGTCGAACCCGTCGAGGTGGACCTTGTACGGTATGCCATTGACCGTGTGACCGGCTTTGAGCTTATTGACGATATCCGGCTCGCCGCCAATCGCCGCCAGCGTGGGGAGCCAATCGTTATGGCTCATGAGTTCATTGGTGACGGTGCCGGGTTTGATGTGGCCGGGCCACCGCACCAGGCAGGGAACCCGGAAAGCACCTTCCCAGTTGGTGTTTTTTTCCGAACGGAAATGCGTCATCGCGCCGTCCGGCCAGGTGTTCATGTGGGGGCCGTTGTCAGAGGTGTAGATGACAATGGTGTCCTTGGCGATGCCCATTTCATCCAAGGCCTTGAGGATCGTGCCAATGGTTTCGTCGTGCTCGATCATGCCGTCGATGTATTCACTGTCGCCGTGCTTGTAGCGGCCGCGGTGTTCGGCGCGGACGTGGGTGCGCAGGTGCATGCGTGTTGCATTGAACCATGTAAAGAAGGTCTTTCCGGCGGCATGCTGGCGTTTCATGAATTCGATGGTTGCCGCCGAAGTCTCGTCGTCGATGGTCTCCATCCGTTTCTTGGTCAGCGGGCCGGTGTCTTCAATGGTCTGTTTTCCGACCTTGCCAAATCGCGGATCGACGGTTGCGTCGTCCTTGTCGGACGCTTTGCATTTGAGAACACCGCGCGGTCCCCATTGGGCTTTGAACGCAGGGTCCTTTGGATAATCCGGCAGCTCGGGCTCTTCCTCGGCATTGAGGTGGTACAGGTTGCCAAAGAACTCATCAAAGCCGTTGACGGTCGGAAGTGTCTCATTGCGGTCACCCACGTGGTTCTTGCCAAACTGCCCGGTGACGTAGCCGAGACTCTTCATGATTCCGCCGATCGAAGGATCAAGCTGATTCATGCCCATGGGCGCACCGGGGAAGCCAACCTTGGTCAGACCGGTGCGGATGCCATGCTGGCCGGTGAGGAAGGCGGCACGTCCGGCGGTGCAGCTCTGTTCACCGTAGTAATGGAGCAAGCGAAGCCCTTCGTTGGCGATACGATCAATGTTGGGCGTCTCGTAGCCCATGAGGCCGTCGCTGTAGGCGCTGATGTTGCTGATGCCGACGTCGTCTCCGAAGATGACGAGGATGTTGGGCTTTTTCTCCTGGGCTTGCGCGGTCGCAGACCAATTGACTGCGACCAACATCGTGCAAGTTGCCAGTACCCGAACCAGTTTTCGCGTGTTCATGTGGCCGCCTCCCGAAAAATGGAATGACTGTAAGGCGCTCTTCATCTGGGCGTGACCGCGCCCGGATTCCCGGCGCTCAATAGGAAGTCGAGGCCAGTTTATCGCATTCCGGCTTTATGTGTCCAGTTGA
>CAZKIN010000129.1:5491-7929 GCA_964552515.1 uncultured Phycisphaeraceae bacterium | reverse complement strand
ACCGAGCGCTCCTTCTGGCTCACGCCCGCAGTCCAGACGATATGATCGAGCGGAAAGAGGCCGACGATGGTGCCGTCGTCCTTTTCCAGCATGACGACACCGGCGGCATCAATGCAGCGGGCGGCGCGGCCCATTCGTGCGTGGTAAGCGGACATCATCTGCGCCTGGACGCGGTTGAACACGGCGGTAGGTTCATCCATGGCCGAGGCGGCCTTGCGGATGAACAAGTGGCGGTCGGCGACACCGCTCATGGAATCCAGTTCGCCGATCAGGATGGTCTGTTCTTCCGGATCGTATGCGGGATTTCTAAGAAAATGTTGGGCGATGTTCTGCGGCACGCCCATGGTTTCGAGCTTCTGCTCGTTCACGCGGGCAAGTTCCGACGGCGTCATGTCGCGCACCATGTTTTTCATGTCGGATGCGGTCTTGGTTGTCCCCACCACGACACCGGCCGCACCAGGAATCGCGGCGAGCGCTGCGGAAACCGTCATGCTTCCGCCCGCCGCAACCCATGCGACATCGTCCAGCGTTTTCTGCAGGGGCGGGAAGGGCGAATAGGGATCGACACCGAATTCAAAGGCGAACTGGCGCTTGGCACGGGATTGGCCGAGCGCGCTTTCAGCGAGGCTGTCGCGGCGCGGCTCATCGGAAGTGACGGCGCTGCCCACATCGCGAAACCAGCGACCGACGCCTGTCACCACGCCCTCGGTCGTTTCGATCGGATCGGTGACGAGGCCCTTGGCCGTTTCCACCGGCGCCCGTGCGGAGTTCTTGAGCGCATTGGCATACACATCGGACTTCCGCAGATGCTCCATGCGTTCGATGGCGCGCAGCTCATGGAGGCGCTTCATCAACAGCGCGGTGCTTTCCACGGTGAGGATGCCGAACTTGGTGGTGACCTGGTACGTGTTGATGAGGCCGTCGTTGCGCACCACGTCGGCCACGGCGAATGAGTCCGCACGGAGCAGCCCGGGCGGAAGTACATCGGCGGCACGCAGCGTGCCCGGTTTGGCGGCCGGTTGAGCATGGAGCGACGCGGTGAATGTCGCCACAAGCAGCACGCCGAGAATGACCAGCCGGGCGCGAAGTAATGCGTGCGTGGCGTGGGTAAGTTCAATCGCTTTGGTCATTGAGATTTCTCCATGTTGCAAACGGAAGACTCTTGTTTTCCTGTACCGTTCAGGCATTCAAACTGTGCCGCCAATCAAGTCGGCCATTTCCATTGACTATTTCCCGGCCTTTTGGGCCAGTTTAGATTCCCGCTGTTCTTGCGTGTCCGCAGCGCCAAGTTTCACCGGTTTGATCTCGATAACCACTTTCTGAATCTTGCCGGTGAAGTTGTTGTCCCCCTGTTTATAGTCCGGCGAAACGTTGGTCTCGCCGTCCACGCCCACATCGGCGCCTTCATCTCCGGAGAACGCATAGGGTTGGGTCTTGGGGATGTGCCCTTCCGCAGCTTTCTGTTTATCGATAGTAAGAATCGACTTGCCGCCGGTTCCCGGTTTGGCTTCATCGGGTATGAATTCGTAGACGATGGTGTGCTTGCCGGGCGCGAGCGGAGACGGTGCGGCTATGTTGGTGCGTTCCAACGCGAAGAAATTGTATTCGTGGTGTACCTGCCCTTCCTTCATGTACAACGTCCAACCGCCGAAGTAACCAGCCTGGGCGATGATCACCCCGCTAGCCTTCGCATCCTGCACCTCAATCTCCGCGGTAATGGTGTGGTGGACACCCTTCACGTTGATGAAGGCGTTCTCCATCAGGCCGGTCATGCCGTCATAGACGGTTAGCGACTTGCGTCCGCCCATCAGATCGGGCCGGCCGGCGATGGCCGGATTGAATCGCTCGGAGCGCCGGTCATCGATCGGCAGCACGTTGTTCTTGATCGCCTCCTGCATGAAGACCGCCTGCAGTTCCTTCAACTTCTCAGGTTGCTGCGCGGCGAGGTTGTCGGCCTGACTGAAGTCCTTGTCCACGTGGTAAAGCTCCCACACATCATCGCTCAGCGGTGGATTCGGCACCATCAACCAGGGAATCGAGTGACGTGTGCAGGCGACCCAGCCATCGTGATAGATGCCGCGGTTGCCGAACATTTCGAAGTATTGTGTGGTGCGGCGGTCTTTGGCCTTGGCATCGTCAACGGTGTACAGCATCGAAACACCATCCATCGCCCGCTGCTCGATGCCGTTTACCTTTTTGGGTTCAGGTAGCTTCACGGCCTCGAGCACCGTCGGTGCCACATCGATGACGTGATGAAATTGTGAGCGAATCTCGCCCTTTGCCTTGATGCCCTTCGGCCAGTGCAGCACCATGCCGTTGCGCGTGCCGCCAAAGTGGCTGGCCACCTGCTTGGTCCACTGGAAAGGCGTGTTGCCGGCCCAGGCCCAACCGATGGCGAAGTGCGGGAAGGTGGTGGGGCCGCCCCATTCATCGATGTG
>CAZKIN010000129.1:0-5391 GCA_964552515.1 uncultured Phycisphaeraceae bacterium | reverse complement strand
TATTTAAGTCCGCCGGCCGCGAGCTTATCCAGCGTGGGCATGCGTATGGGACCGCCGAAGGCGCTGCTTTGCCCGAAGCCGAAATCGTCGATCAGCACGATGAGCACGTTGGGCGCGCCCTGCGGGGCTTTCACTTCGAAACGCGGTGGTGCCTTAGCGTTCCGAGCGTCGAGTTCGCTGATTGGTGCGATCTTTGGTTCTGGTATGGGCAGGACACTGCGGTCGAGCGCATCCGACGGAGCGGCGATCAACCTGGCGGGATTTGCGTTTGCGATGATTGCCGCCAAGAACACTGGCGCGAGTGCGCTTTTCAGAACCGACAGCATCGTACTTGTCTGCATCTTGTGATTTCCTTGCATGTATGGGTCCAATCGCTCTTGCGGCACACGAATCACCTAAGAAAGGCTCGTCCCTTTCTCCGGCAAATTCAACATCGTTCTAGCCTCTGGCATTCGCCGCGTCCAGAGATGTCTCTCAATGCTTAAGATCCCACTCCTTAAGTTTCTTCGCCGCTGTGCCGAACGGGCCCAGTTGATATACGGCCGCACCTGCGGGAGAAAATGTGAACGGCTCAAAAGGTTCGGCAAGCATCTTGTCGAGGATTTCTTTCGGCGCGACGCCGGTGCTGACGTGCGGATTGAAGTTTTCGCCGGACATCTTCGGCACAAATGTCGACACGTATTGGATGAGGGCCTCATCGGAGGCGGGGTCGTCGTGCGGTGCGGTAAATGCGCCGATGGGCCCGGTCTCCGCCGTGAATGGCTGCACTGCGGCGATGAGGTCCGCTTGCAGCTTGATGATTTCCGGGGTGGGTTTTGCGCAGATCCCCGCAACTCCAACCGTGCCGGCCGGGGCGTAGTAGTACTTGAAGGCTTCCAGCTTCATGGCGTTTACATTGGCACCAACTAAGACCTTGTGGGCTGCGGTATAGACTTTTTCAAGGTCGGCGGTGCGTACAAAGCACTGAATCAAAGTAATGTGCGGACGGTGCGCGGCATCAAGAGCGAAGCCCTTCGGGAATGCCGAAAGCAGTCGGGCGTTGTTGGCCTCCGCGTGCTTGAGCATGGCAGCATCAGGTTCGAGAAGGATGTCAATTGCCGTGACATCGGAAGCCGCCGTGCGAAAGACGGACTTCCAATCGTCTTTCATGCTGACGACTGTCCAGCCTTTGGCACTGGCTTCGTCCAGACCCTTGTCGAGACGGGCCACGCCTGCCTCTCGGTCGTACGCCCATTCACGCTGCGCATCGGTGTGGTGAACATACAAACAGAATCGAGTGCCCGTTCCGGTGCCGGTCCACTGGAGCATTTCCAGATCGCCGTCGGAGTTTCCGAACGCGGCGATCGGGCGGCGGCCAATATGTTCCTGGATTCCGACGGGCTTGCCGGCTTTGTCGTCGACGAAGTTCATCGCAGGGAGTTTGACGAGTACCGGCGTGCCGTCGCGCATTTCAAACTTCAACTTGCCGCTGGAGCCGATGACCTGCTCGGGCGGAATCCCGTAGACCGTTTCCGCGAAGACGCGCATGAACTCGATGCCACCGCCGGAGACGATGTAGTTCTTGAAGCCGTTCGCCCGCAGAAGCGCAAGCACTTCGAGCATCGGCTGATATGTCATCTCCGTAAAGAGTTTGTTGGTCTTGGGATGTTTGGCGGTGGTAATCCAGTCCTTCACAATCTTCTCAAACTCAACCGTCGTCATCCCCGCGTGCGTGGCCATGATGATTTCGACCAGCGCATGCTCCCCGCCAGCCAGCGCGGACTGAACGTCCCCCTTAAGCAGCGAGGCGAACGGTTCCTTGTCATTCCACTCAGGATGTTGCGGAGAGAGGGCCTTGACGCGGTCGAGCGCAAAATACAGTTGGACAGGCATCGGCTGCTCCGCCCAGAGTGTGCCGTCGTTGTCGAACACGGCGATGCGCTCCGCGGGCGGAACAAAGTCCGTGCCGCCTTCCTTCGTTACTTTCGCAATGAACTCCGTGATCGCGGTTTTCGCCTTACCCTCGTTCCATGAGGGCAACGGATCGGCAGCGCTGACTGCCCCTGCGAACCACAACAGCGTCATCGGTCCCCAACTGAATAGAAGGGTCCGGACATTTCTAATGGATTTTCGTGCCTTCATGATGTCCCTTGGCTTTCCTGCCGTTTTAGGCGATTGAAAAAACGCGGAATCGAAGCCCTGCCGCTGGACCTGATGAGCGCTTAGCCCAGCCTTCGAACCACGAGATGCTCAACCGCCGCCGCTGCTCTCTTTCGGAGCAACCCACAACTGCCACGACGATTTCTCGGCGCCCAGCTTGCGTCCCAGATCCGTCAGCGATTCCATCGTTTCCTGTTTGAAATCGCCCGGCACCGGAGGTCGCCACTCGTCCGGAATGGCCACCACGCGAACTTCAATGTTCGCGCCGAATGCGGCGTTGGCATACTTGGCCTGTGCAGCGAGCCAGCGCACTTCGGCCATGGTTGCGGAGCGAATGGCAGTCCCGAGACTTGGCGACATTACGGCTGGCCATCGCGGTTGAACCGTCTTGGGCGGCTGATGGAGCTGATTGTTGATGATAATCCAATATCGCATTTTCGGCTTTGGCAGATCGGGATATTTTCGCCGCCACACATTCTGGAATCCATCGGGAGCTTCGGGGTCCAAGCGAAGAAATACATTGGCAGTCACGCCGCCGTCAGCATAGGCAGTGCCATCTATGACTACCGGCGGAAAAATCGCCGGAATAGCCGCGGAAGCGAGCAGGATCTTGCGGACACGTCCCGAGTCCCCGTTCTCGACCGACTTGGCCGCTTCTGCTCCCAGGTTCCAGAAATGCTGCGTACCCGTGTCGAGGTTCGTCGCCGCAATAAAGAGGACTCTGCCCTTTGCCGACTCGGTCGCGAGAGCTCGAATGATGGTGTCATCCACAGCGGCTCCGATTTCACGTTCGAGACCGGGGATCGTCATGAACGAGGGATTCTTAGGCAAAAAGAACAGCCAGCGACTGGTCACCCAGTCCTTCTGGGGGTTGCGGTAAAAATGCTCGACAGTTTCGCATGATTGATCGGTGCCCAGAAAGGCAAATGGCGCGAGCAGCGCACCCGTGCTGACACCGGTTACGGCATCGAATTCCGGCCGCCGATAGGATTCATCCGTCGACTGCCCCCATCCGACGAGGAACCCGGCGCCGAATGCCCCGTAGTCGCCGCCCCCAGACATCGCGAGGAGATCGACGGTGACGGCACTATTCGTGCCGGAAGTCTCGGCGGCCACTCGATCCACCAGACCCTCTACTGCTTTGTCGAAGACCTCGCGCTGAGCTATTTCATTTTCAGCACGATGAGCCAGCAGGGTTTGCTCGGTTTGGACTGTGCGCAGCTGAGACGAGCAACCTGTCGAAAGCGGAAAGCAGGCCAGCACTGCAGCTGCGACAACATATAGGCAAATGGTCTTCATCGTTGCTTGGGTACCTTGGTTCTCAGTCTTGGTCAATTCTGCCATCGGGAAACAACACGGTGAGTAAGTTGTGGAATGGAGCCAGGAGCGATTCCAGTCTCAGAATCTCAACGACAATCACCGTGACAATTCGGCCGAGGAAACCATTAGTGATGGGAGCGAACATGGTTAGCTTCCATGCAATGGGAACTTGTAAAGTGTGGGCCGCACCGCCGTTGCGACAAGTGCGGCCCTGTGATTGCATAAGCAATTACTTGCTGCCCTTCGTCATCTCTTCGATCTGTTTCTGCATCTTCGTGAGATTGAAGGAACCGGCCGTCTGGCTGGGCGGAAAGTCTTTAAAGGTCAAGAGGAACTTCGCGACCACGTCGGTGATCGGTACGATGACGTAAACGCGATCAATCCACCAGTCATTGTAGGTATTCGAGTTCTGCTGGGCTTTCTCGAATGGATCGCGGCGCAGGTTGAAGAGCAGCGGGGCGCGCAGTTCGACGAACGGCTCGCGCCAAAGGGCCATGGTCTGGGCCCGATTTTCCATGAAAACAACCTTCCAGTCGTTGTAGCGGGCGGCGACGATCTCGCCGATGTCGTTCACATAGATGAATTCTTTTCGCGGCGACTCTTTCGTCTTGCCGGTCAGGTAATCAAGCAGGTTGTAGCCATCGAGGTGGTTCTTGTAGTTGCGTCCATTGAGTTCCACGCCCTTGAGTAGCTTTTCCTTGATGTCTGGCGCACCAGCGGCCGCGGCAAAGGTGGTCAGCCAGTCCTCATGCGCCACGACGCCATTAACCGTTGTGCCTGCCGGGAACTTGCCGGGCCATTTAATGTAGCAAGGAACGCGGTAGGCACCTTCCCAGTTCGTGTTCTTCTCGCTGCGAAAGGGCGTAGTGCCCGCATCCGGCCAGGAATTGTAATGCACGCCGTTGTCGGTTGAGTATTGAACGATCGTGTTGTCCGCAATGCCAAGTTCATCAATGAGCTTGAGCAGTTCGCCGACGTGCATGTCGTGTTCGACCATGCCGTCACTGTATTCATCCTGCCCGGAGATGCCGCGATGCTCGGCTTTCACATGAGTGCGGAAGTGCATACGCGTGCCGTTCCACCAGCAGAAGAACGGCTGTCCGGCCTTGGTCTGTCGCGTGATGAAGTCCTTCGCAGCCGCGACAGTTTCATCATCAATAGTCTCCATGCGCTTCTTGGAGAGCGGGCCGGTGTTCTCGATGGTCTGGCCGCCTGTGCCGTCGGCCTTGCACTTGAGCACGCCGCGCGGGCCATATTTTTTTCGGAACTCGGGGTCCTTCGGGTAGTCCAGGTTCTCCGGTTCTTCTTCCGCATTGAGGTGATAAAGGTTCCCTAAAAACTCATCGAAGCCATGCATTGTGGGCAGATGCTCGTCGAGGTCGCCCTCGTGATTCTTACCAAACTGGCCCGTTGCATAGCCTTGCGACTTCAGCACCGTGGCCATGGTCACGTCGGTCTTCTGCCAGCCTTCCTTCGCGCCGGGCAGACCCACCTTCAACATACCGTTCCGAAGGGGGACGCTTCCGCTGATGAATGCGGCCCGTCCGGCCGTGCATGATTGTTGGCCGTAATAGTCGGTGAAAGTCACTCCTTCCTTGGCGATGCGATCAATATTTGGCGTCTGGTATCCCATCATGCCGCGGTTGTTGTGGCTGATGTTTTGGATGCCGATGTCATCGCCCCAGATGACGAGGATGTTGGGTTTCTTCGCCGCGCCGCCCGACGGAGACTGGGCATAAGTTTGCAGAATCGATCCCCCGCTGATTATGATCGCTGCCAATGCACTGACACTAACTACTTTTCTCATTTGTACTGCCTTTCTGAATCCGAGACCTTGTAACTGTTATCGTGCTGCGCGAATTTCCTTCAACCGCTCACTGGCCGCCTCGGCCCATTGATCGATCACAGCCTTCACATCATTGATCGTGGAAA
>CAZKIN010000128.1:3255-10449 GCA_964552515.1 uncultured Phycisphaeraceae bacterium | reverse complement strand
CTCGCGCGGCGGATGCGCAAGAAGATCATGCTTTTTCTCGGTGACGGCGCCGATCCGATCGGGAGGTTTGCGGAGAAGCTGCAGCGCGATCGCACACCCTTCAAGAAGCTGCGCACCTGGCTGCTGATGAAGCAATTTCAATCCGCTTTCCGGCGGGCCGCACGGTGCGCGGATGTGACGTTTTTTCATAATCCCATTACCGCGTCACGATTCGGAAAGTACGCGCGCCGGCAGCACACGTTCTTCCGGACTTTTGTGGACAATGACATTTTACTGACACCGGAACAACTGGAGGAGAAGACGCGACGGGTCGCGGTGGAGAAGCCGCTGCGCCTGATCATGGCCGGTCGGCTGATTGCGATGAAGGGCGTCCATCACGCCATAGAAGCCCTGAAGCTGGCGCGACAGCATGGCGCGGACGTGGAACTGACTCTCCTGGGCGGCGGTGATGAAGAGGCGCGGCTGCGGCAGCAGGCGGCGGACAGCGGCCTTGCAAGTCAGGTGCATTTTCGCGGCACGGTTCCCTACGGACCGGAGCTGTTTGACCTGTTGCGCGCCCACCACGGCCTGGTCGTATGCAACCTCACCGACGAAATCAGCCGCAATGTGCTGCTGGCGATGGCCAGCGGTCTGGCACTGATTTCTTATGACAACCCGGCGACACGCGGACTGCTGAGGCACGAAGAGAACGCCATGGTTGTCCCGACGAACAATGTCCCGCTGCTTGCCAATTCATTCTGGCAACTCGATTCCGATCGTGCCAAATGTGTGTCACTCATTCGCGGGGGCATCGCCACCGCGGCACAGCACACCTTCCAAGCATGCCATCAAACCCGGGCGGAATACGCCAGGCAGATCATTGCCGGCTAACCATCCCACTTACCCGCGAACCATTCCCCGTCCACCCACAACCTTACGTAAGTCATTATATTTCAAGGAGTTACAAGTGTCCGCGTTTCCATTCGGATTGTTGACGAATTGTTGACTTGACAGGAGGTTGCGGATGCTTATTATCACGCGTGCGGTGAATATACGTGCTGGGTTACACCCGTTACCATTCCGAACACGGAAGTGAAGACAGCACGGCCGATGGTAGTCGTAAGGCGAGAGTAGGTGATTGCCGCATTTTTTTGACCCGCTTCGGCGGGTCGCTTTATGTAGTACCGGCGTAAAGTGGTGGCCCCTTTGCGTCGAGCCCCCGTCGCCCGCAACGGATGAATCCGCGGCGGCGATCCTCCCGGTTGTTTCACACGGAGTGCGCAGTAATGACTTTCTTCTCGGACATTCTCTTCTCGTTTATCTCCAGTTTCATCCCGCTGCTGATCCAGATTGTGCTGAGCCTACTTACGGGCGGCACGACCGCCGCGGTCTAAGGAACGCTGAATCGCCAACCTGTGTGCTTCTTTCTTAAGATTCGCAAAAACGAGTCAAGGCGCTCTATTGGCCTCTGGCAATTGACTTCAGGATGTCACACCCTTCGCGCAGGCGGTCATTGGGCGCGGCATAGCTGATTCGGAAATGCGTATCGCGGGTGCTGAACGTATTGCCGTTGATGATGAGTACATTGCGCTTAATGGCCTCATCGACGAATGCGGATGCCGTCGCGAAACCTGCCGGGGCTTTCGGAAAGACATAGAACCCGCCGGAGGGGCGCACGAAGTCGAAGTGCCCTTCCAGCCGGTCGCACACCAGGTCGCGCTTTTCCTTGTATTCCCGCCTGCGAAATGACATGTCCGCATCGAATGCGGCAAGGGCGCCGTATTGCGCGGGCTGTGGCGCGCAGACGTAGGTGTACTGCTGCAGCTTGGCCATTTCGGTAATGATTTCGGTCGGGCCGGCCGCGTACCCGATGCGCAGACCGGTCAGCGCGTGCGACTTGCCGAATCCGCGCAGCATGATGGTGCGTTCCGGTGCGAATTCAACCGGCGAGGCCGGCTCGCCGTCGTAACAGAGCGATTGGTAAATTTCGTCGGAAACCATCAGCAGATCGTGTTTGCGCGCCAATGCGGTTACAGCTTCGATGTCCGCCCGGCGATGCACGACGCCGGTGGGGTTTCCGGGCGATGCCAGGAGGAGCATCTTGGTGCGGGGCGTAATGGCCGCTTCGAGGCGCTCCGGGTGCAATTGGAAGTCGTCGTAGATGCTGACAGGTACAGGCGTCCCTCCGGCGAGGCGCACGAGGAAGGGGTAGGAAACAAAATAAGGGTCGGTGAAGATGACTTCATCGCCCGGGTTGACGCACGTCAACATGGCGAGGAACAACCCCCCGGACAGTCCGGAAATGACAAAAACATCCGGTTCCCAGTTGTATTTTGCTTTGAGTTCGCGGGCGATCCGTTCGCGCAGTGGGGCAATGCCGCGCGTGACGGTGTAGCCATTGTGGTCGGCTTGAATGGCGTCGACCATGGCGCGCTTGACACTGTCCGGGACGGGATAGTCGGGCTGTCCAATGGAGAGGTTGACCGGGTTCTTCAGGGTCGCGCCGAGGTCAAAGACGCGGCGGATGCCGGAAGCACCGATATCGGCGACGCGGTCGGCAACGAATTTCGATGGTTTCATGTCGAAGATGATCGAACTTTCGGCCGCTTAAGCGCAGGCGTTCACCGGCGAAGATTCAGCCGGCTAGGGCCCGCAGCTGCCGGACAAAAGCTTCCGGCCACCCAGCGCGTATGCAGCCAGCATAGTAGTACCGGCCGTATGATCCCAAACCAATGTGCTACTTCTTCTTGGCACCGTCCGCCTTGCCGGCCGGGGCTGCGCCCTTGGCCGGAGCGGCACCCTTGGCGGGAGCAGCACCCTTGGCTGCAGCAGCGCCCTTGGCGGGAGCGGCGGCAGCGGCGGCCGGGGTGGCACCAGCGACAGCAGTTGCATCATCGGCGGCAGCCTTTTCCTTCTTGCCGACAGCGGCCTTACGATGACCGACCTTGGGAAGGCCCAGCGCCGTGGACTCATCGGTCCAGCGAGCGGTGTCTTTCAGCACGCCAATGCGCTCGGCGCGACTGAGTACATTGCGATGACGCTGTAAGACGTCACGGGAACGAAGCGTTTTGTCCATCGACATCGAAGTAATTCCTACTCAACAAATCCGAACCGACCAACTGACTCCCGCTTCGCTTACCAGCGATCGCCCTTAAGAGTCTTGAAATAGCCTTCCATCCGGTATCCACCGCCCTGGGCATAGTACGCCTTACCCACCGAGCGAACCTTTTCCAACATCTGATCCGACTGCTTTTTCTGCAGCGGATCCTTGTGGTTGTAACCTTGCAGTGACATCAACCAGGCACCGCCATTGGCCTGCGGAATCACAGCGGTGTTGATGCCGTGATTCGCCAGGAACGATTGGGCGGCGACCGCGTCCTGAACTTTCGGCGCCGGGAATTCCTGCGCCACCACATAGGTGTGGTCGCGCTGCCACGCAGGAGCGGCCACGGCCTTTTCCTTCTCGACGGCGACCTTGCCGGTCAGTTTCACCGGCTGCTCCGGCACGGGAGCATTCTCCAAAAGCGGAGCAATCAAGCCCGACGCCGGCTGTGCATGACGAGCGGCTTCCAATTCGCCGTCGCCATCACGGCTGGCCTGCATTTGTTCCATGCCCATCTGGTAGCCGCTACGCACGCCGGAACGCTGTCCCAACGTGAAGGCGGCACTGAGCACCACCAGAACCAGAAACATGGCGATTGCCGCGCCGTAACTGGTCACGCTGAGCGTAATGCGCTGACCATCGAGCCGAAGCACCGAACCTAAGAATCCGCCTTGCCCACCCGAAACCGGTTCCACCGGCGTGGTTTGAACCGCCGAAGCCGGAGGTTCCTCCCGCTGGGGCACATCGGCTGATCCGTCTTCCTCCGGCCAAGTGCCGGGGATGCGCAGGATGCGATGGGCGTCCTGCTGCTTCTTTTCCGGGATCAGGTCGAACAGGGCTGGTCCTTGCCGCGGTTTCGACATTGTGGGGCCTCCGTACCGCAAAAATCCAATGCTTCGAGTCGGGTCGCAAGATACCGGATATGGGATATTTTGCAAGATGTGACGGAATTCGGGAAAAGCAGGCGATTCGTGGACTTCGACGTGGAATCGCCGGGAAATTCCAGTCATGCTGCCGGGGGCGCAGCGACAGGGACGCGCAATCGGGCACGCATGCACCTTCGACCCACGGAGGTAAAAACGATGGCGACCATGGCCTGAAAGCAGAGTCCCATCTCCAGGGCGAGGTTCTGTGAACTGGTCAAGACGGCGAGTACAACGCCGATGGGCGAGAAACCAATCAAACTGGAGAATGCGGGATCGCTGTTTGAGAATTCATCCAACGCGAATCCGACGCGCGCAAGATCGAGAGCGATTGGAACAACAGTCAATGCCACCAGGATCATGATGGCTCGCGCGCGCTGCATCGGCGCGCGAGAGTAAAAAGTGCGGAATACCCCGATTGCGGTCATCGAAGAAAATAGAACGGCCAGACCGACGGGCAGCCAACCATAAAGCAGTCCGGGACGTGCCCAAGAGTTCAAGAACCGGATGTCGTCGAATGGTGCGTGAGAACTTATGAGTTGCCTCCACGCAGTCGCGGCGAAGACGGATGTTAGGCCAATGATTGCGGCTGCAGACAACATGGCGACATTTCGATCGCGCATGCGGTCTCCGAAATTGCGCGGCGATCCGCCACGACCGACGATGATGGCGCACTCGACCGCCCCGCTGATGGGCACCCAGGCGATAAGCATGGCGCCGATCACCATGACCAGCAGTTGAATACCCACGGGATCATCGAACTCCGTTGGATTTGGAATGGCCGTCGCCGAGGCTGTGAAAATGTGCATGCCGGTTATCCCGAGCAACAACCAAAGCACGAGCAGGGTAAGTCCGCGAAGTCCGTTGAGCGCCGGCAAATCGGGGCGGCGGTACTTGGCCGCCGAAAGGCTGAACCAGAAGGTGACAATGACCATGCTTACGATGCTCACCGCGGCAACCAATCCGAGAGGGATTTTCATATCCTCACGGGCGATGAGGAAGCCGGACATGATAGGGTAGATTCCGATGAATGATCCGATGGCCGGAATCGACATCGTCGGGACGGCGAACATGCCGACCAGGGCGAGAAAAGCGGTGGGATTCAGGGGCTTGGCCTTGCGCAATCCGATGAAGACGGTGAAACTCCAGAAGACGCTCGCTCCGAGCAGCATCAACACGTTTCCGCCGAGCCAGGCAATCAGCGGCTTATTGCCGATCAGGCTGAACAACGAACCAACCATGAGATTCAGGCCGGCGATGAAAAGAATCTGAAGTGTCGGTCCGGTGACATAGCCGAGCACGACGGACCAGTTGGACATTGGCGTGAGTCGATGGGACTCCAGCATGCGCAGGTCGAAATCACGAAGCATGGCGCGGTAGATTGACGTGCTGCCGCCGGCCACGAGAATCAAACCCTGCGCCGCGATGAGGAAATTCACAAATCCGGCTGAAAAATCGGCGATGGACATGTCGGGAAGTGCGCGGCGAAACATATACAGGCCCACCGCCATCGCAAGTACATAGCCAATCGCAATCAACCCACCGCGACGATTTCCGCCGAGGAGGTCGAAGTGCACCCGCCACATGGCGAGCGGCATGTGCCAGCGTTCACGCATCAATCCACCTGTTTCACGCCCGCCCGCAGGTAGGCATCTTCCAGACTGGTCCGCAGTTCGCTGAACGATGTCAGCGGAATGCCCAGCGCGATGATCCGTTTCACCAGATCGGCAACCAGCGCCTCATCGGCGGCGAACTCAAACGTATATACACGATCATCCAGGGTCACATCGGTGACGCCCTCAATTCCGCGCAGCAAATCCAAGTAAGACTCCGCACCCGCCATCGTGGTCAGGCGATAGGTGCGGCGCGACGCGCCGTCGCGGTGAAGCTCACCGGTGGTTGAATGGCTGAGAATCTGTCCATGTTCGATAATCGCAATGTGCGTCGATACTTCCTCAAGGTCGGAAAGGATATGCGAGGAAACGACCATGGCGCAGCCCTGGTTGCGGAGCATGGTCAAGACCTTGCGAAGTTGAATTCGACCTGCCGGGTCCAGCCCGGAAAGCGGTTCGTCCAAAAGAATAACGTGGGGCCGCGGAATGAAAGTCCGTGCGAGGGTGACACGTTGGCGCATGCCGCGTGACAAGTGGCGCACTTTGGTCGTTCTCTTCTCGGTCAGCCAAAGCTGCTCCAGCCAGAAGTCAATACGCTCCTCGGTGTCGGAACGCTCCATATGGTAAGAAAGGCAAATGAAGTGCAGGAATTGTTCGATGGTCAGGTCTTCATAGGCGGGCGGTGAATCGGGCGCGAAACCGATGTGGTGCCGGACCAATTCGTGTTCGCCCAGAACCGGCTTGCCCAGCACGTAAGCGCGCCCGCTGGTTGGCGCCTGCAGCCCGGCGAGGACGCGAAGCAGGGTAGTCTTTCCCGCGCCATTGGGACCAATGAGGCCCAGGAGCTGCCCTCCGGCCAATTCGAGTGAGATATCGCGGACCGCGACCAGCGAATCAAATTCCACATGCACATGGTCAGCGGAAAGGATGATGCTCATCGGTAGACTCGATTCCGGAGCACCGCAATCCGGTGCTCGACGACGACTTCTAACCTTGACCTGACGGAGGGTCAACCTATATTTCGCGGCTGCAAGGGAACGGCGATTCAGCGGAACGGTTGTACTGGTCGATATCAGTAAGCGATCGGATAAGGCTGAATTTAGTCCCAGTGGGAATCCACGATGTCCACAACAATCATTCATGTTTCGGCGCGGGAAGTACTTGATTCGCGCGGATTTCCGACGGTTGAGGCGACCGTACTGCTGGAAGACGAGAGTATCGGCGATGCGGCCGTTCCTTCGGGTGCTTCGACGGGTGAGCATGAAGCGGTGGAATTGCGCGACGGCGATCCCAAACGATACGGCGGGAAGGGTGTCCTGAAGGCCGTTGAGCACGTGAATAATGACATTGCCGAGGCACTCATTGGACTGGACGCGACCGATCAGGAACAAATCGACTCGGTCATGATTGAGATGGACGGGACGGAGAACAAGTCGCGGCTGGGCGCGAACGCGATTCTCGCGGTTTCGCTGGCCACGGCGAAGGCGGCGGCACAATCGTGCCGGCTTCCGCTGTTTCGGTATCTGGGCGGACCGAAGGCGCATGTGATGCCGGTGCCGATGATGAACATTCTCAA
>CAZKIN010000128.1:0-3155 GCA_964552515.1 uncultured Phycisphaeraceae bacterium | reverse complement strand
ATTGAACTGGCCATGCGCAATGGATGGTCCGCAGTGATCAGCCATCGCAGCGGCGAAACGGAAGATACGACGATCGCCGATCTGGCGGTGGCAACCAATGCGGGGCAGATCAAGACAGGCAGCCTGTGCCGGAGTGATCGCACCGCGAAGTACAACCGCTTGCTGCGCATTGAGGAACACCTGGGTGACGCGGCGGTGTATGGCGCGAAGTTCTGGAACAAGTGATTTGACTGGGAGCCTCCCATGGATGGGAATCTGACGGAACGGGACGACGAAACAACTCAACCATCGCCCGGCGGTTTGGTGTACTGGGCACTGGTGCTGATGGGACTGGCCGTATTCGCACCAGCAGTCCTGTTGCCGGAATGGCGAGCGTACGAAGACCTGCTGGTACGTGAGCAAATGGAACGCGAGCGGTATGAACTGCTGGAAGGCACGGTGATTCGAGAGCGACGCATGATCGAGGGATTGCGCACCGACCCTGCGGTCATCGCGCGAGTCGCGCAGCGGGAACTGGGCTTTCGCCGGACGGACGACCAAGTGATCGCCGTTCAACCGAGTGATGCGCGGGTAACGAGCATGCTCGCAGCTCGGCAAGGCGTGGTGATTGATCCATACGCACCCCAGGAAGACAACGAGGACTTTTCCGATCTGTCCGGGGAGTCCTTTGGAAAATCGAATGCGGCAGTGGCCGAAGTACCCGCACTGGTCGCTCCGATTATCCGCATGTTGCCGCCCTTGCCTTACGATTTTCTGTTTTGCGACGGGCGCACGCGATTAATCATGATGTGCCTCGGGATGTCGGCGATTGGAGCGGCCGTTTTGCTTTTTGGCAGAAGACCCGTGCCCGTATCGGACGCATGACGACGCAGACCGGAACACCATAGTGAAACCCGCGATCGTTCAGCGCGTCGCCATTCATCCACTTGCTATTCCCCTTCGCAGCCCAGTTCATCATGCAGCGGCGGAACGCACGTCGGCTGATCCGGTCATCATTGCGATCGAGCTTACCAACGGAGTAACCGGTTTCGGAGAAGCGGTCGCCAGACCTTATGTCACCGGCGAAACGGCAGCCACGGTCGTTGCGGACATCGAAACGATTTTCACCCCGAGGCTCCTCAATTTTCACCCACCGACTTTTCCGGAAGCCCTGGAAGCGATCGAGGCCTTGCCGTTTCAGGACAGCGGGCGACTAATCACTTCGGCACGCGGCGCGGTCGAGCTGGCACTGCTGGATGCCACGATGCGGCACTTTGGTCGTGATGTCGGAGACATCGCACGCTGGATGGGAATGCCGGAACTGGGTACGCCGGGCAGCCTGCCCACGATTCATTTCAGCGGCGTCCTTGCGGCACGGGGTATCGCGGGACTGAAGCGAAAACTCCGCGTGATGTATTGGGGCGGGTTGCGTCACTTCAAATTGAAGGTTGGCTTACCTGACGACCGGGAACGACTCGCCGTCATTCGGAGCTACCTGCGCCGTGGATTGGCATCGGGCCGATGCACCCTGCGCGCGGATGCCAATGGCGCGTGGACCGTAGAGCAGGCACGCCGATGGCTGGCCGAAATCGGTGATGCTTCGCTGGATGCATTGGAACAACCGCTGGCACGCGGTGCGGAAGATGAACTGAGCATTCTGCAGCAACACTCCGATATTGGCCTGATGCACGATGAATCACTAATCACGATGGAAGACGCGCAGCGTCTGATTGAGCTTGGCGTGGCCGATTATTTCAATATACGCCTCAGCAAGTGCGGCGGCTTGCTGCCTTCGCTGCGCATTTCGGTGACAGCACTGCGTCACGACGTGGGCATCATGCTGGGTTGCATGGTGGGCGAGACGAGTATCCTTTCGGCCGCGGCACTGCGATTCCTGGAGGTTTGTCCCCGCGTCGTGTGGGCCGAGGGACTCTTCGGGGCATTCCTATTGACCGATGATATCATCAGGCCAAGTCTGCGTTTTGGATTCGCCGGGCGACCGCCGAAGAGCAAAGGGCCGGGTTGGGGCGTGCAGCCTAACGAGGAACGGTTACAAGCGCTGGCGAGCGATGAACCCAGGGTGCTGCATCTGTAGAAATTCTTGAGAGCGTGTTCAGGCCCAGGTTGGCCCTTAAGAACCGGACGAATCGCATGAATGCCGCGAAGTTTCTAAGAGTTCTTTCCGCGCTTTGCCTGCTACTTATAATATCCGGCGATGAGCTGGGTTTCACCGCTGCATCCACATTCGCCGCGATTTTGTTCTTCGGATTTATCCCAGGATTGGTCATTCGACAACTTGCGGCATCTGTACTGCGTCTGACCGACATATTGGCGGCAGTGTTGATTTCGTTGCCGATTTCCACGCTCTGCTTTGCACTGACGCGGGAACTCGGCCTACCGGCCGGCGTCTCCGTATGGATCATTGCACTGCCGATCTTCCTGAGCTGCATTTTCCCAATGGGTGATCGCCACGTGCGCTGGCGACTCAGTCGCGGTGACCGATGGGCAATCGCGGCAGCCATGGTGGCGGCCACGCTTTTGTACCTGACTACGCGTGCGCCGGGAATTCTAGTCTCCTGGCACGGTTTTTTTCACGCGGCCGTCACCGAGCAGATTCTCAATGAAGGCGTGCCGCCCACCAACCCCGGAATGGCTGGCGAGTCCCTTAATTTTTACTGGGCATTCCATATTTTTGTTGCCCTGATCACCACCGCGAGCCATGCTAATCCGCTGACCGTTATTGCATTGATAAATGCCATGATGTTGGCACTCACCCTGGTAATCATTTACGAAGTCGCGCGACGTTTTCTGCCTCGGGTGCGGGATCGCCTGCTTTGCATAGCGGCGGTTCTGGGTGCAATCAATGCCGGTGCGGGATTCGTACTGGCCGTGAAATACGCGAAGAATGGGCGGATTCCCGGTGATTCGTACTCCGATGGAACATGGATTGACTGGCTCAGTCAGCGTGCGATTCCCGGACGATGGTGGGATGGCCGCGCGTCGTCTTTGATTAAGGAGTACTACGATATCAGCGGCATGGCGGCCGGGCTGACTCTTTTCTTCGCTTATGCCTGGCTTTGGATCGCGGGACCACGGCGGCTGGGTGCATGGTTTCTGCCACTGCTCATTGCCACGCTTCTGACACTTACCACATGGTACCCACCGCTCGCACTACC
>CAZKIN010000127.1:0-10725 GCA_964552515.1 uncultured Phycisphaeraceae bacterium | reverse complement strand
GACCTATGATCTATTTGTAATGGAAAAGAAAGCTTAATCAGCCACGAAGGGGACATAGCCATGGCCAAGGGACCGAACCCGGGTGAAAAGAAATTCGTCGATCGCACCGACCGCGAGCGCGACTACAAAAAACAGCTGCCCGGCGAAGACGAAGAACCGCTTCCGCCACCGGTGGAGCCGATTCACGCCGACAACAAACCGAAGCGCAATGAACCCTGCCCCTGCGGCAGCGGCAAGAAATACAAACAGTGTTGCGCGCTGAAGGCGTAGGATTCGTCCTTCGCCGCGCCGATTTGTCCATCGACACTCCCAGAAGTTCATCAGGTCGTCGGCGTCGGCCCGGGGCCCTACCCAAACCGTCGACTTCGACATTTGGACTCGTGCCGTCTTTTGATTAGGACATCTCAGATCACTTCAGAGGCGAGGCAATCCACTTTGCTACTTACACCTGAATAGTCCGTATCGCCCTCTTTTGAAGTTGGTTGATTGAATTTGTGATCCACAAGGCGAGTGCCCCTGCCCCTATACTTAGGCAGGCTGAATAAGTTGAGAGATTCGTAGCTTCCATATGTTCCTCGATAGATTCCGCCCGAAGTGTCGCCGATAGTACCGCGCGACCGCTCACATTGAGTGCAATCCAAGCCACCCACCAAACACCTATTGCGATGGGAGCCTTAATCGGCGACACGTGGAACTCCGCGCTCCTGCACCACAGCTCCTTTACAATTTGGTAAGGCCGCCAGAGATTTATGAATGGTATGAACCAATAACCGACTGCCCAACCCGGGGAAAAACGAGTGCTCGGCGTTCCAAGTTCAATCAGGACCTTGTAACTTCGATTGAGCCAAATCAGAAATACTATCGCGGTGACTATATACAAAACAGTTTGCACCACGCCAATGGTTTGCTGTCGCGCATCATTCGCTTCAGCTTCTTGAATCGTTACAGCGGCTTGAGCGTGTGCTCGCTTGAGCAGGTCGATTTGCATTTCGTTCGAGACTATGGAGATCACATCAAAGAGGATGTTCATGATCAGCAGTGCGCAGACCGCGGTTGCGAGGCCTTCGGCGCGATGACGGCGGAACTGCATAAAGGGTGTCACGGATCGCGGCGACAACTGATCCATGCTCTGGCCAATGGGCGACTCACTCATGGCGCTCTCTCATTTGGTAAAACTAAGTCATAGCATAAGCGGGCTGATTACTTGATTAGAGGGGCGACTCTTTTCAGCGACCGCTTGACAGGAAATCAAACCATCCATCGGGATGCGCAAGCTTATCGAAAGCCGAGCACAAAGCAAACAAAGAGAAGGTTTGGCAACGTCGACGTCTTGGGCATGCGCCGCGCGGCCAATTAGACTTCGAGTTCGACGCCGCGCGCCAGTTCCGCGCGATACCGCTTGCGTATCGGCGCGACGAATCCGGAAAGAAACTCATCCACCTGCTGCGCCGCCCGACCCGTAAAGCGTCGCGCATCCGTCACCTGCTTCCACGGCACCCCCGCAAACGCATCATCACCCCGCAGCCGCTCCAGCAAGTCATTGTCCGCACCTTCCAACTTCACGCGCTTCGCCGCCGCCTGTGAATGCCGCCGAATGCGCTCATGCACGTCCTGCCGATCCCCCCCGGCCGCACACGCCGCCATCATGATTTCCTCGGTCGCCATGAACGGCAGCTCCGCCCGAACATGCGCGTCTATCACTTTCGGATACACCACCAGCCCGCGCGCCACATCCACCACAATCCGCAGCGCCGCCTCCGTTGCCAGAAACGCCTCCGGTACGCTCAGCCGCTTATTCGCCGAATCATCCAGCGTCCGCTCAAACCATTGCTCGGCCGCCGTCTGCAAGGGTGACGTGGACAGCGAAATCACAAACCGTGACAGCGCCGTGGCACGCTCACAGCGCATCGGATTGCGCTTATACGCCATCGCCGACGACCCGATCTGCTCCTTCTCAAACGGCTCCTCGATCTCCTTCAAACTCTGCAGCAGCCGGATGTCATTCGCAAACTTATGCACGCTGCTCGCGATGCCCGCCAGCGTACTCACCACCTGCGCATCGATCTTCCGCGAATAAGTCTGCCCCGTGACCGGCTCGACCTCCGCAAATCCAAATTGCCGCGCCACCTCCTGCTCCAGCCGCCGCACCTTCTCATGCTTGCCGCCGAAGAGCGCCAGAAAACTCGCCTGCGTACCAGTCGCACCCTTCACGCCGCGGAACCGCAGACCCGCCAGCCGCGACTCCACTTCATCCAAATCCCGCACGAAGTCATAGCACCACAGCGTCGCGCGCTTGCCCACCGTCGTCAGCTGCGCCGGCTGCATGTGCGTAAAGCCCAGCGTCGGCAGCGCCCGCTGCGCCTTGGCAAAATCCGCCAGCGCGCCAATCGCCGCCGCCAGCCAACCGGCCATCAGTTGCAGCGCATCCCGCAAGATAATGAGGTCCGCATTATCCGTAATGTCCGCCGACGTCGCGCCCAAGTGCAGAATCCCCCGCGCGTCCGGCGCACTATCCCCCCACGTATGCACATGCGCCATCACATCATGCCGCAACCGCTTCTCATGCTTCGCCGCCGCGGCAAAATCAATCGTCTCGATCGTCCGCTTCAGCTGTGCGATCTGCTTGGCGGAAACCGGAAGACCCGCCTTGCGCTGCGCCTCGGCCAGTGCCAGCCACATCCGCCGCCACGTCAGAATGCGGTGCCGCGCACCAAACAGCGTGCACATCTCGCGCGAGGCATATCGATCAACCAGCGGACTGCGATAGAGTTCGTGTTCGGACATTGCAGTAGTCGATACAATGGAATCGTCGGGCGAAGGCGACCGCGCCGCCGCCGACACGCATGATAACCGAACCCGCGCGTTCGGTCAGGGGATAACAGAATCGATGGTTCGCCGATTAGTAAACTCCGGCCACACTAAGCGCCGCATCGCCGCGCTCGCCGTCACCCTGGCACTAACCCTCACCGGCTGCATCCCTCCCGCGCGCGATCTTCCCCCGCCCGCAACTTCCGGCGACTTGATCGTCTCCGCCCGGGCCGACGCGGAAGCAATCCCCGCCGGAACCAACGTCCGCCTCACCGCCACCGTCTCCGGCGGCCAGCGTCCTTATTCTTTCCTCTGGGACCAGAATGGCGTCGCACCATCCGCCGTCGAACTTACCGACGTCGATCGTAGCTCCCTTACCACGCCCAACCTCCCCGACACCGGCCACTACGTCTTCCGCGTCACCGTCACCGACGCCGACGGCCTGGTGAATGTTGATTACGTTCCGGTGGATGTGGTTGAACCCTTCACCGTCGAACTCACCGCCAGCGACGACGAAATCTTCGCCGGTTCGCGTATCACCTTAACCGCCGACGTCGGTGCCGACGCGATCGACCCGACCTTCGAGTGGCAGCTTATCACCGGCCCCGACGACGTCGCACTCGACCTCTCCGCCGAAACCACCGCCGCAATCACTCCGCCCGCCCTCATCGTCGCGGGCGAATATACGTTCGGCGTCACCGTCACCGACTCCCGCGACCTCGAGGTCGCCGCCGAAGTTACCATCACCGTCCAACCGGCCGTCACCATCGCCGATACCGACCTCGCCCTCGCCGGCATGCCCATCACCCTCTCCGCCACGCTCGCAACCGATGCCACCGGTGTGACACCGCTCTGGACCCTCACCTCCGGAACCGGCACGCTCACCGCTGCCGACACCCTGTCACCCACGCTTACCACCCAAAACGACGAATCCGTCATCGTACAACTCGCCCTCACCATCCCCTCACCGGACGGCACACCGGCAACCGTAACCGATGAAGTCCGCGTCATCTCCATCACCAGCCTCGCCCCCCAGATGACCATCGAAACCAACTTCGGCGACTTCACTTTCGAACTCGAAGCCGACCTCGCCCCCGGCCACACCGAAAACATCCTCCGCTACGTCGACGAAGGCTTCTACGACGGCCTCCTATTCCACCGCAACGCCTGCGTCGAAAACGAAGACACCAACGAATGCGAACCCTTCGTCCTCCAGGGCGGCGGCTACGAACGCATCGACGGCGAACTCGAACTCAAAATGCCCACCCACCCGCCGGTCGCCTCCGAATCCGACAACGGCCTCTCCAACGCCGAGCTATACTCCATCTCCCTCGCCTTCTCCGGCAGCAACTCCAACGGCGGTGCGACGCAGTTCTTCATCAACCTCGACGACAACAGCTTCCTCGACGACCTGAACTTCACCGTCTACGGCCGCGTCATCGCCGGCCGCGACGTCGTCGACGCCATCGCCGCCATGCCCCGCGTCGACAACACCATCATTACCGGCGAGGTATCGCTCCCCGCCGAAGACGTTATCATGGAGCGCGTGCACCGGTGATCTTCTGTGGGATCGCCCTCGCGCCGGAACAAAGGAAATGACCAATACAAATTACGAATGACACGAAACTGGAACGACTGCTCGGGGCATCCTCAACTTATCGTTTGTGTCGCGAGTCTTGTCTGAATTTTCCGTAATTCGTAATTTGTAATTCGTAATTCCAAGCGTTCGATAGCGCTGAATATTCGATCAACTGTTCGAAGAACTGGAATCTCCTATGGCCAATTTCGAAAATCCCGCATCGACCCTCAAGGACCTTTCGGCCCGGATCATTGCGCTCCGGGACTCTCTTTGACTTCCCGACCAAACTAGAGACCCTCGCGTCCATCGAACGCGATATGTCCGCACCCAACTTCTGGGATAACCCTGAATCCGCGCAGGCCACCGTCGCCAAGTTGAAGGCCACCCGGGCGATCCTCGACCCGGTCCTCAAGGTGGAGAAGGCCGTCGCCGATGCGGACGCCCTGCGCGAACTCCTCGACGAAACCGACGACATGGAAGTCCGCCGCGAGCTGCACACCAGCCTCAACGCCATCGAAGCGCAGTTCGAACACATCGAACTGCTCACCCTGCTCTCCGGCCAAAACGACATCCGCGACTGTTACTTCTCCATCCAGGCCGGCACCGGCGGTGACGACGCCTGCGACTGGGCCGAAATGCTCCTCCGCATGTACCTGCGCTATTTCGAACGCAACGAATTCGCGGTCGAAGAACTCAGCATGCGCTACGGCGAAAACGCAGGGCTTCAATCCTGCAGCTTCCTCATCAAAGCGCCTTACGCCTACGGTTTCCTCTCCTGCGAAATCGGCGTGCATCGCCTCGTGCGCATCTCCCCCTTCAGTGCGCAGGGCAAACGCGAAACCTCTTTCGCTTCCGTCGATGTGCAGCCGGTCTTCGACGACATCCAGATCGAAATCGACTGGGACAAGGACGTCCGCGAAGACACCTACCGCGCCGGCGGCAAAGGCGGCCAGCACGTCAACAAAACCTCGTCGGCCGTGCGCCTCACCCACCTCGCCACCGGCCTCGTCGCCGCCTGCCAGAGCGAACGCTCACAGCACAAAAACCGCGCGACCGCCCAGAAGATGCTCGCCGCCCGCCTCTACCAGATGGAACAGGCCAAGCGCGACACCGAACTCTCCAAAATCTACAGCGAAAAAGGGCAGATCGGCTGGGGCAACTCTATCCGCAGCTACTTCCTATACCCCGAACAGCGCGTCAAAGACGCCCGCACCGGCCACACCACGTCCGACACCCAAGGCGTCCTCGACGGCGACATCCAGGCCTTCATCGACTCCGAACTCCGCCGCCGCGCCGCCAGCCGCCACGCCGCCGAAACGCGGGTGTAGGGTCCGCTTCAGCGGACCACGTCGTGTGGCATGCGCCACGCTGGCCATATCACGATTGGCCGCGAACCGCATGACGCGCGGAGAATTCCTCGCGTGTCGTACATCCAGGCGTGGCCATGTCCTACCGTGGTGCATTCACTGGCAGGGTGGCTTATCGCTTCAGCGTTGGGGAGTCGATACTTCCACGGCCTCATCGCGTGCCACTGCTGTGTCAGCAGTGACGTACGGTGGATGCCCAGCGTCTCACCATGTAGGGTACGCTTCAGCGGACCACGTCGGGTGGCATGCGCCATGCTGGCCAGATCACGAATGGCCGCGAACCGCATGAGGCGCGGAATATCTCTCGCGCGTCGTACATCCATGCGTGGCCATGTCCTGCCGTGGTGATAGCCATGTCATCAATGTGGCACCTTGAGGCGGGATGCACTTCGCCGGACCATCGTAGGGTGCGTCCTCGACGCTCCATCAGAACCACAAGCGTAAGCGCGTGGTCTTGAGACTCCATCATGGCACGCATGACGAGCGACAATCAGTAAGGCGAGCGTAAGCGAACCGTGCCGTGCGTTTCTTCATAATGCGTCTTTTGCAATTTCCAAAACGACCGCACCATCCCAACCACCCGCGCCAGCGCGTGGCCATGATCATTGCCCCTATCCCCTTTATCGCCCCAAACTTCCCGCCCCCGCCCCCTCCGCCCGCAATTTCCCTGCCGCCTCTTTCAACTCCGCAAAATGCTCCGCCCATTCAAACAACCTGTCGCGCTCCCAGGTTCC
This sequence comes from uncultured Phycisphaeraceae bacterium, assembly GCA_964552515.1. Classification (GTDB taxonomy): domain Bacteria; phylum Planctomycetota; class Phycisphaerae; order UBA1845; family UBA1845; genus JACQXM01. The sequence goes on along the minus strand of CAZKIN010000127.1, from coordinate 4,237 downwards.
CCGATCCTCCGCCACCGCCGTCGTCATCCACGCAATCGCCCGTTCCGGCTTGCCCCGCTTCAACCAATATGTAATCGTATGCCCGAACGAATCACAGAACGACGGATGCGGCCGCAGCGCAATGGCCCGCTCCATCATCGCGTCCGCCTCCGCAAACTCCTCACGCTGCGCCATCACCAACGCCAGCCCGATGCACGCCCCCGCATCATTGGCATCACCCGCTAGCGCAGCCCGGAGCAGTTCTTCCGCCCGGTCATACCGCTCCAACTCAATGAACAGATGCGCGCCCTGAACGATCACCTCATCCCCCGGCCGCGCCGCACTGATCATCTGCTCCATTTCTTCAATCCGTCCTGCCTTCGCCAATAGTGGAAGTAGGTCGCGGTCGATGTGATCCGGACTATTCACGAACAGAGCCGCGCGCTGCCTGATAGCCTCGTCCCACATCCCCAATGCCTCATAAGCGTCGGCCAGAAGGCGCTCGCGGTCATAGGCATTCAGCTCGTCCTCGGGCATTAACGCGATGGCGTCCGTCGCCGCTATCGTTACCGCCGCCGCATCACCCCGTCTCTGCGCAAAATAAAGCTCACGATCCAATCTCCGTATCTGGTCATAGGAACTCGCTGAATCGGGGCAGTTTTGTTCCAATTTCGGTTTCGGAACCGGACCCGCGCGGACACCCAAAGCTATTAGCGCCTTTTCCGCATCCTGGCGCAGGATGGGATGCAGATCGTCGCGCGGCTTTGCGCCATCCGGTGCGGATGCACTGCCGAAATAGAACTCCTTGATGAGAGGTATGTGCCGAACATCGCCCGATCCGGCGAGAATTTTCAGCGCCGCGCTGCGCGAATCCCACCCACCGCTGAACGCCCTCGTGCCGGATTCACGCAGAAGCCGTGAGGCCAGAAACGCTGCCCGTTCGGCGTCGGTCACCTTCATCAATTGCCGTGCCGCATTGCCTTGCAGAAAAGAATCCGCGCTCACCAGCCAGGAATAAAAAATTTCCTCGTGCGCTATCAGCCAATCGCTTGACGCAACCTGAGCCCACTGGCCGATCTCCATTTCCCCATACTCCGCTTGATTCGCCAGCGCCCATTCCGACCCTTCGACCGGATGCACTTTCACAATCGCAATGCGCAGGAGCAGCTTTTCATCGGCATCCTGGCTCGCGGCATAATGACCCGTCAGGAAATCCAAATCCGCATACGCCTCTCCCGTGATCATTTCGGCGAGTCCTTCGCGCGTTAAACGCGTGATCGACGTGCGCAGCACCTTGTTTCGCAGCCCTTCATAGGCCGCCTTCCATTCCTTTTCACTTTGCGTTGGCTCTAAGGGCGGGAGTCCATACGAGGAACGTCCGCGCTTCGCTTCTCTTTGCAGGTAGGTCCACATCGGCTCAATGTCTCGCACAATCTGCGCCACTTCAGGGCGTAGCGTTTTGTCCCGCTCATACGTCTCCTCCAGAAATGCCAAAAGCGCGTGCCGATCGCGCGCCCTCGGAAACGTGCGCTGTAGTTCCACCGCCAATTCTTGCAAAGCGGGTTCATCCAAATGCTTGGCGCAATACTCCAGCAGCGTCAAGGCGGAACGGTCCCCCAGCGCGTGCCACGCCCGCATGGTCAATTCAATGTCCGGCGCGGTCTTCCCACCCATGCGTTCAGCGAAACGATCCGCTCCCGCACTCGGTGATCCGCCGGAAGTATCGGGCGTAAGTAGCAGCATCCCCCCGATCGTCCCACGCCACGAGGCTATCCAATTCGTCGGGCGTATCCGCGTAATCACCCTGTCCTTATAAAAATGCAATGAAGTATAGGAACCGCCACCCGGGTCAAACGACCATCGCACCCGCCCATCCACTGCATCCAGGCAATAAACAAAGTCGCGCTCACTTCCCTGTCCGTCTTGATCACAGATGACATACACGCCGCCGTCATGCTCAATCACCTTCGCCCAGCCTCGAATGCGCGGCAGCCTTTGTACCCAGCGCTCCTCCCCTGTGGCCGGGTCCAGCGCCCGCAGCGATTCAGTTTGCGCGACATACAGATTCTGTTCACCGCCTCCAATTCCCTTGAAATGCAAACCACTTTTCAACGTCCACGACTCCACGCCGGTCTCCGCATTCACGGCCACCACGATCGGCCCGGTCGGCGGTTTGGATTCGTGATAACTGAGTGCGTAGACAATCCACTGCTGATGAATCAGATAATGGGAGTAGTAATCCGATGTCGAAATAATAAAACGTGGTTCCTGCGTCTCTCCGCGCATCACCGTGATCGCCCGCGCATTACCGGTAGCGGCCACCACCGTGTCTCCCAGGTGCGTGCGCACGTAGCGGGAAACATATTCTTTCTCGTCCGCGCCCGACGATACCGGCGAGTAATTAACCTCAACACCCTCGCCGGTCTCCGGGTCAACTGCAAAAACCCGACCCTTGTCGTTCTTGCTGGCTTCGGGGCGTAACGGATTCACCCACTGGGCCCGGTTACTCAAATAAAACAACTGACCATCCCACGTCAGGTGGATCGATCCAGAGTCCGAATGAAAAAACTCCCAGATTGGTTTGCCGGTTTGCGCATCCAGACACACCAGGCCCGAATCGTTAGGCCCGCCGGAGGAACACCCCCAGGCCTGTTCAGCCGGCGCCAGCGCCACCAGGCCCCACAGCAGGATTCGCAAACGGTTCATATCCTTTGCCTCCACGGAATTGTCGCCGCAGATTATACGCCGCCGGATTTGCGCCGGTCGCATGCCAACCCAACAAAAATTCGAACCTCCTGAGTCGACGCGACTTTCTAGATACCCTTTTCAATGCCGAGCCGCGCCCGTCGGACAATACACCCCGGCCATGGTGACCAATCGCGACCGCCAGTGCCAAATTTATGACACTTCAGGATTACGGCCCCCGAAGGGCGGACGAACGATTCGGAAACGTTTCGAGGCATCCCAAATGGCCATGTCCAACCATCAAGAATCCAGATCATTCTTGAGAACCAGTCACCTCAAGCGGCTCGCATCTTCCCCCTCGCCTTCGTGCTCTTCGTGTCCTTCGTGGTGCAATTACTTCCCTTCCGCCAGCGCCGATCGCAGCACTATAGGGCGGGTTGACATTTCCCGTATGGCATAGCCCAGCGCAGCACCGTGAGGCGGCTTGGATAACGCTAGGCATCGACTCATATTCAGAGGTGCCAGGTGTAAGACTCCCGCCCAGCGCCGCCATGCTGCTTCGTGTGTCATGAACGAGTCACTGATAGCAATTAACGATCCCCCGCATTGTCCCCCATGTCATCCGCGGCCTCGTTCCTCAATCTTCCATCCCCTCTGTGCCCTCAGTGTCTCTGTGGTGCAGCCTTCTTCTTCCTGCTGTTATCGGACCACCTCGTCTGTTAATCTGGGCAATTTGTTCCCGCCGCGCAACCCGCGCGACGCAGCCTGGCCGCAGCGGCGCCCGGGCGGTGGTTGGTGGCGCTGGCGGTGGTGAAACTGCGGCGCATCCGATGTCACACATCTGACACATTGCACATTTCGATCGGCCGTCGCGCCGAGAGTGTGCGTTATCAGTCACCTTCGATCCGACCACCTATGCCATGCCCCTGGCACTCCAAACACGCTCTTTCTCACCCCGCACCGCACCTGTCAAAACTACCCATCTTCACACCCTTCGCGACCGCTTATTCACATAACTTATTATTTCACAACCACTTAGCATGGGGTGGCGCGCTCCCGCAACCAGCCCTGGTGTCTAATAGGGCGAGTAAGGCGTGTTCTGCAAAAAGGAGGACCGAAATGATCAGACATCCAAACCCAAAATTGAGCCGACCGCCGGGAAGAAAATGCCCCGCCGCAAAACCAAATTGCCAGATAAGCGCCGGCCGCGAAACGCCGCTGGTGCCAAATAAAAGTCACCATCGCGACCTGAATTGGCCATCGGCCTGTCCGATCCCGATTCACCGCGCGCCGCATTTGGCCACCGTGGCGGACGTGGCATACACTTCGTCCATGGCGCGCTTCGATGCGATTTTCATGGACTTTTACGGCACGATCTCCGCGGGCGACCGCGAAGCCGTCGAGTCTACCTGCGCGCGGATCGTCGAAACACTTGGTCTTCCGCTTTCGCCCGGCGAGATGGCCGTCGCGTGGGGCGAAGAATTTTTCCGCACGGTGGCGGAATCCAATCATGACACGTTTCGGACACTCTATCACTGCGAACTGACCAGCCTGCGCATCACGCTGGCCGGCA
>CAZKIN010000126.1:0-10728 GCA_964552515.1 uncultured Phycisphaeraceae bacterium | reverse complement strand
TGCTGCACGGACATGCGCGCCTTGTTGGGAAGAGCGAGGCGCTCCAGCGTGTCTTGACACAAGTTGAACAGGTAGCGCCAATCGGCTCCACGGTCCTGCTGCTGGGGGAGACAGGCACCGGCAAGGAGTTGATCGCGACCGCCATCCATGACTCTAGCCCCCGGCGTGACCATCCCATGGTGCGTGTAAATTGCTCGGCGATTCCGACTTCGCTTATCGAAAGCGAGCTCTTTGGTCGGGAGAAGGGTGCCTATACCGGGGCATTGTCGAAGCAGATCGGCCGCTTCGAATTGGCCAACGGATCGACGTTGTTTCTGGACGAGATCGGCGATCTCCCTGCCGACATGCAGGTAAAGCTTCTTCGCGTTTTGGAAGAGAAGCAAATTGAGCGGCTCGGCAGTCCTAAGTCCATCTCTATAGACGTTCGAATCGTTGCTGCCACCAATCGCAACCTGGAAGTCGCGGTACGTGACGGAAGATTTCGGGAGGATCTCTTCTACCGGCTGAACGTTTTTCCCATAGTGGTTCCGCCGCTGCGCGATCGACGAGAGGACATCCCCGCGCTGGTCAGCGTGTTTGTAACCGAGTTCGGTACAGCCTTTGGCAAGAACATTGAATCCATCGCCAAGGAGAGCATGAACGCACTCCAACGCCATGAATGGCCCGGCAACGTGCGCGAACTGCGGAATGTGGTTGAGCGGGCCATGATTGTGGCCAAGGGTCCCAGGTTGCGGATTGATTTACCCGGTCAGGCAGCCGGGGCGGCGAAGTCCCGTCTAAATATGACGCAAATTGATCGCGAGCACATCTGCCGCGTGCTTGAGATAACCGGCTGGCGGATTCGGGGCAAGGAAGGTGCCGCAGAACTGCTTGGGCTCAAGCCCACTACACTCGAGAGCCGAATGGCCAAGCTGGGCATCGCCCGCAATGCCAAGGGTCGCACGAAATAACGGAGGCATCCCCAATATTTCGGAGGCGCTCGCCGTTCGTTAAAACGTTCCACCTTCTCTACCTTTCTTAATAACCAGATTGGGTTGAAAATCGAGTCTGAGAATTCAAGTTCCCGCTTGGCACTGAGAGTGCATGGGAACTGGGTGATGGTCCAGGTCATGTTAACCATCATCGTGAGTCAGCGGCGCATGCAGGAGACGATGCAGGCGCTGCGATCGCTCATGCTGCCGCTGCAAGCGGAGCCGGGCTTCGTATCTTGTCGCCTACTCCAGGAAGTGGAAGTCGACAACGCGATTTGTTATCTGGAAGAATGGCTTACCGCAGAAGATTTGGATCGGTCGATTCGCTCGAACCACTACACTCGGTTGCTGGCGCTCATGGAAAATGCGGCGGAGCCGCCCAACTTTCGAGTGTGCTGGGTAACGGAAATCAAAGGGCTAGAGCATCTGGAGGCCGCGAGAAACTGCGCGATCTCGGGCCGGCGTCGACTTCCTGACGCGTGCGGTGAAGACACTAAGGGATCGCAGTAGCGGGTCGCCCGCCGGTCACGATTTGAAGGAGTGAACACGATGAAACAATCGAAACTGCACCTTATTGGGATCATGGTCGCCGGGATCGCTCTGGGTACGGCGGAGAGTGCATTCTCTCAAGCACCCGCGGCGGGTAACGACGTGGCGCCAGCGCCGATCAAGCTCGGCTCGGCCGAACTGGAAACGCTCGTGGCGCCAATTGCGCTCTATCCTGATGCACTCGTTGCTCACATCCTGCCTGCATCGACGGCCAGCTCGGACGTGGTGAAGGCCGCGCGTTTCTTGCGTAAGAACAATGGCAAGGCGGAACCCAAGCCGAACGAAAAGTGGAACACGAGTGTATTCGTGCTGCTGCAATTCCCCGAGGTGTTGTATCACATGGATGAAAATCTGGACTGGACCGACGAACTTGGCCGGGCCGTCATTGCCCAACAGGCGGACGTGATGAAGGCAATACAGGACGTTCGCGAGACGGCGATGGCAAACGGTGCACTGCAGTCCAACGACAAACAGAATGTCGTCGTCAAACAGGAAGTAATCACGATTGCCCCGGCAGATCCAGAGGTGATCTACGTGCCCACGTATTCTCCGGATCTGATCATTGTTGAGGACGACCACGATGACGATGCGGCTTCGGCCGCAGTGGTCGGGTTCGCGGCCGGCGTCGTCGTGGGTGCACTTCTGGCGGACGACGATTGCGACTGGTATGGCGGCTATGTCGTTCATGGGGCGTATGCCGTTCCTTACGGAACATGGGCTCACCCTGCGCATCCATACAATCCGCGCGGCGTGGCTGATCCACGCGGAATCGCCGATCCGCGTGGCGTGGCTGATCCACGGGGAATCGCTGATCCGCGTGGGGTCGCTGACCCGCGCAGCGCAACCAACGCAGGTCGTACAGGTGCCGGCGCGCAGGCTGGCGCTGGAGGTGGCGCCGCGGGTTCCGGAACTGGTCGCGCCGCGGCCAGCGGACAAACTCCCGCGCGCAGTAACGCAGCCAGTGCATCCGGAAAAGGACAAAGTGCGGCACGCAGTAGCGGCGGCTCGATGGGAAAAGTGTCGAGTGGCAACAGCACAAACCAGGCGAGCAGCCGTGGCCGCAGCAGCATGAGTGGTGGCGGGCGCGGCGGCCGCCGATAGCGGACATTGCTCTGCCTTGATCGCAACGAGTTCTTGTCAAGAGGACGATGGCGACATTTGAATTTCGTGTTCAATACGCAAAGAAGGAGCAGCACATGAACAGCTCAATTCGCATCGGAACGCTGCTGACATTGGTTCTCACGTGTATAGCACGTGGCCAGAATCCAGTCTCAGAGCCAGCACAGCAGACTTTCACAACACCACGGGCCGCCGCAGATGCGTTGTTGGAGGCCTTCAAAAACAACGACTCGGTGGCGCTAGTGCGGATTCTGGGGACGCGGTATGGCGAACAGCTCAAGCGAATCGACGACGCTGAAGAGCGGCAGCATCGGAAGGCATTTTACGAGAAGGCACACGCCCAACTGAAAATCGAAGAAAAAGGAGACGCCAAGGCTATCCTCGTCGTCGGCAAGGAACTCTGGCCATTGCCGGTCCCCCTCGTGAAGGAACCCGCGGGCTGGCGGTTTGATACGGACGCGGGGCTTGAGGAACTGCTGGCGAGGCGCATCGGTGAGAACGAGCTGGCGGTCATCGATGTTTGCCACGAGTACGTTCGGATGCAAGCGGATTACGCGGCATTGGACCGCGACGGGGACGAGGTTCGCGAGTACGGACAGAAATTCGTCAGTACCGTCGGTAAGCGCGACGGCCTGTATTGGGAGCGGGATGCAGCAAGCAGCGAGCGGCCCAGTCCGTTAGAGGCGCTGCTGCCCGACAGTTTCGGCGACGTGAAGGAATCCAAACCCGGCGCTCCGCGGATGGGCTACTACTTCAAGATCCTCACGCGCCAGGGCGCCGACCCGCCCGGCGGCCAGTACGAGTACATCATCAACGACAATATGATCGCCGGATTTGCGATGGTCGCTTGGCCCGCCGATTACCGCGCGTCCGGAATCATGACGTTTGTGATCAGCCACCAAGGCAAGCTGTTTCAGAAGGACCTCGGACCGGATACGGCCAAAGTAGTTGAGGCCATGACTGAGTATAACCCCGACAAGACCTGGCAGTTGGTAAAGTGATGTCGCGGGCGGCTCTTTCCCTGGAGATGGCTCTTGAATGAAGCTGAGGTCAGAGAGCGAGCTTTCGCCATGCCGTTGACCAGCCCGGCCTATCCGCCGGGTCCCTATCGGTTTGTAAACCGCGAGTTTTTCATTGTCACGTATCGAACGGACCCGGAGAAACTGCGGGCCGTGATCCCCGCGCCATTGGAATTCACGGATCCGATTGTCAAATATGAGTTCATTCGAATGCCGGACTCAACCGGCTTTGGCGACTACACAGAATCCGGCCAGGTTATTCCGGTCAGTTACCGGGGCCAGCATGGGGGTTATGTTCACGCCATGTACCTCGATTGCGATCCGCCCATAGCCGGCGGGCGGGAGCTCTGGGGTTTTCCCAAGAAGCTCGCATCGCCAAAACTCACCGTCGAAAAAGACACATTATGTGGGGTTCTCAAGTTCGGTCCGTGGAACGTCGCGGTTGCAACCATGGGATACAAACACCGCGCGCTGCCTGTGGACAAGGTAAGAGAGTCGCTGACGGCACCGAACTATCTGCTGAAGATCATTCCGCACGTGAACGGCTCACCTCGCATCTGTGAGCTAGTTCGCTACTTTCTCACGGACGTCAACGTCAAAGGCGCCTGGGAGGGACCGGCGGCGCTGGAGTTGTTCCACCATGCGCTCGCTCCGGTGGCGGCTCTACCGGTTCTCGACGTGATTTCAGGTGTTCATATCTTGTCGGACCTGACATTGGACTTGGGCACCGTCGTGCATGATTACCTTGTGCCCGATCGGAGAAAACCATGAAAATGAGAAATAAAACCGCAATCGTTACTGGTGCGGCGAGCGGCATCGGACGCGAGATTGCACTTTGCTTCGGTCGCGAGGGTGCCAATGTCGTTATCGCCGACCTCAATAAAGACGCCGCGGCTGCGACTGCCCGGGAGATCTCCGCCGCGGGCGGATCGGCTCTGGGTGTCGCCATGGATGTCAGCAGCGAGCAAGCGGTCAACGATGGCGTCGAGGCAACGGTAGCTAAGTTTGGTGGCGTCGATGTTCTCGTCAGCAACGCCGGCATTCAGATCGTTCGTCCGATTGAACAGTTCAGCTACGCGGATTGGAAGAAAATGATGGCCATCCATCTCGATGGCGCGTTTCTGACGACGCGGGCGTGCATTCCGCACATGTACAAGTCGGGACGGGGTGGCAGCATCATCTACATGGGCTCGGTCCATTCGAAGGAAGCGTCACTTCTAAAGGCACCATACGTGGCCGCCAAGCATGCTCTGCTTGGGCTCGCGCGGGTCGTGGCCAAGGAAGGCGCTAAACACGGCGTTCGCGCAAACGTCATCTGCCCGGGCTTTGTACGCACTCCGCTCGTGGACAAACAGATTCCGGAACAGTCCAAAGCTCTTGGTATCTCCGAGGAGGATGTGATTAAGAAGGTGATGCTTAAAGATACAGTCGACGGCGAGTTCACTACAGTCGCCGACGTGACCGAAGCGACGCTGTTCTTCGCTACGTTTCCAACGGCTGCATTGACGGGCCAGTCACTCATTGTCAGCCATGGCTGGTTTATGGAATAGCGCTCAGCGATGGACAGCCCGGGCATAGTTCCCTCGGGCTGGGATATGCCGAAGGGGATGAGACAGCCATGAATGCGACGAAGATTGCTATCGCCTGTCAGGGAGGCGGAAGCCAGACCGCTTTCACCGCTGGTGTCTTGAGTGCTTTTTTTGAGAATCGAGTTCATCAAACACACGAAATCATGAGCTTCAGCGGGACCTCGGGTGGGGCCGTTTGCGCCGCGCTCGCTTGGTACGGGTTACTCAAGGCGGCTCGGGGTGACACAAAACCTATTCAGAGTCGCTTAATCGCATTCTGGGAGGAGTTGACCGCGCAACATCCAGAGGAAATCTTTCTCGATCGCTGGTGCTCAGAGTCCCTTCGAATGGCACAGAAGGGATGGATGCCGACATTTGAGCTCAGTCCGTCTGACCTGCCCATGCAAACGGCACTTTCCATGCTCCAGGCTGTCCTTCCGCGGCCAATCTTCACCGACCTGAAGTCGATGCTCGAGAAGCACGTCGATTTCGCAGAAGCACGTCGGTTGGTCTGCTCCAACAGTCCCATTCTCGTCGTCGGCGCGGCAGATGTACTCACCGGCGAACTCAAGAAGTTCTATTCTCATAAAAACGAAATCTGCGTGGAGGCCATTCTCGCCTCAGCCGCGGTTCCAACCCTCTTTCCAGCCGTTCGGATCGGTGATCATTACTATTGGGACGGCCTGTTCTCCGACAATCCACCCATTGTTGAGTTGTTCCGCCCGATCGTGATTGGGGATGACCATGTCCCCGACGAGATCTGGATCATTCAGATCAACCCGACAACTTGCAAGGAGGTTCCAACAAGACCGGCGGAGATTGCCGATCGTCGCAACCAGATGATCGGAAACGTGTCGTTTCACCATAGTCTGGAGTATCTTGCGTACATAAATCTTCTGCTAAGAGAAAAGCTCGTTGACGAAGAGGCCGTGAGAAAACTAGGTTTCACCCGACGCGACCCGGTAAAGGCACGTTTCGTTCGCATGTCTGAGGAACTCATGGACAGGTTGGACTATGTCACCAAGCTGTCGCGTCAGCCCGAGCTCATTCGGCGATTGATGCGGGACGGCGAGCAGCAAGGTCGCGCTTTCTTGGAGAGCCTTAATGAAACCGCTTGCCCGACAGAGTCCTAATGCTCGGAATGTTGAAGGGCAATGCATACCAGTATCCGCATGGGTGTGCCCCGAGTAAGCATTGAAGTTGAAGCTGGTACTCACAGTTGGTCGGATGTTTTGGGATCGGCTCCAACGTGAGTAAGGCTCTCCCTCATGCAGGCTACTGCGGGGCGTCGCAGAAACTTGGGGCGACACCAGAATAGGGACGTGCTCAAAGCGACGTTTAAGCACGCCTTTTGACAGAGTTACCCGTCATCGGAATCTTAAACGCGGGAGCGAATCGATCCTACAAGAGGAGCAAATGACATGGTCTGCAATCAACGGCACTGGGTGTGTGTTGCACTGGCAGGGCTAATGGCGTTCGGAGCAATTCCCGGGTGTGCGGGAGTTGGCCGGCGGCCGGCCGTGCCCAAGGATCTGCAAGATCAGGCCATGGTGCCCGGCATGCCTGGCATCCGAACCTGGGGGGATGTCATTAACAAAGAGTGGTATGAAACTCTCACGGTCGAGGTACTGGGTCGCAAGCAGGCGATTTGGGCCGCGCAAGGAATGGCCGGGCAACCGCCCGCGGGCCATCTTCTGGCCATTTCCGGAGGTGGAGCCAACGGCGCGTTTGGGGCCGGGTTGCTGTGCGGCTGGACGGAAAAGGGCGATCGCCCCGAATTCGAAGCAGTTTCCGGCATCAGCACCGGCGCCTTAATCGCTCCGTTCGCGTTCCTGGGGCCAAAATACGATCCGGTGTTGCGCGAGGTCTACACCAGCATTTCCACCGCAGACATCTTGAGAAAGCGCGGCCTGGTAGGCGGGCTTTTCAGCGATGCACTCGCCGACAATCGTCCACTCTGGAAACTGATGAGCAAGTACGTAGACCAGCCGATGCTCGATGCCATCGCCGTGGAATACGGAAAAGGTCGGCTGCTCATGATTGGCACGGTGAATCTCGACTCGCAGCGTTCGGTAGTCTGGAATATCGGGGCCATCGCAGCCACCAAGGATCCTCAAGCGTTAAATCTTGTCCGGAGCATCCTCATTGCCTCGGCGGCAATTCCGGCGGCCTTCCCGCCGGTGATGATTGACGTGGAGGCAGGCGGGAGAAAGTACCAGGAGATGCACGTAGACGGCGGCTGTCTGCACGAGGTCTTTCTCTATCCAACTTCGTTCGTGCCGCTGGAACTGGCGAAACCCACGCGAGTGACGAGAGACCGGCACCTGTACGTAATCCGCAACTCTCGCGTGGATCCGGAATGGGCCGCAGTGGAGCGGCAGACATTCAGCATCGCGGGTCGGGCGATCTCAGCGCTCATTCACAGCCAGGGTTTGGGAGATCTGAACCGGATGTTCATGACAGCGCGGCGCGACCAGATGGACTTCAATCTCGCGTGCATCCCGGAGCACTTCAACGAGGTGGCCAAGGAGCCATTTGACCGCAAGTACATGCAAAAGCTGTTCAATGTCGCTGCCGAATTGGCCCGCAACGGTTATCCGTGGTCGAAGAATCCCCCGGGATATGTCGAGGGGTGATGGGTCTCGGCGCGCCGACTCGCCGAGCGTATTCGTCCGCGCGATCGTCAGGGTCGCATCTCGAATCGCCAGATGACGGAATAGGTTTTTGATTACCGCCGACTTTTGCCAAGGTGACAAGTTATTGTAGCGTGCGCGACTTTCTTTGGATCCGAATCGACCGAGGTAGTGGACTCTTCCATCCAAGTGGGCGACGGCCTGACCAGACGCCTTGTGCTTTGAATACTTGGGGGCTCTGTTTTGAAGTTTGGGCATGCGCGGGACTCCGTCTCTCGCAAAGCCGTGTTCTACGGCTTTGATCGGAATTTTGAGGCCGCACTACCCCACACGGGCAGGCACGCTTAACTAGCGTTCGGCAAAGGTTTTATATCACACAGCGCGCGACCGGATTCGAACCGGCGACGTCCAGCTTGGGAAAATGAGTCCCAATTTGTGGCTAATTCCACGAAAGTTCTGTATTGAGCAGTAATTAGCGTTCGAGAGGGCATTTCGCAAGCCATCGCAAGGTTTCGCGTTTTGAGGTATCTTGACGAGGTATTCGCAGCGCAAAACGGTATCAAAACGGTAGCATAAGCAGGACGCGATGTCGTATTCGTCCGAATGCCATCGCGGCGTCGGCTTCGTCCACGATGTCACGCTTCCGAATCCCTGCCCCTCGATCGCGAATCACACCGGATGAAGTTTTCGGAGTGGACAGAAAGTAATACCACGTCTGTCTTTCACTTTGGACTGGTTGCCAATACGTTGGGGCCATCACAGGCCGACACGACCTGAGCGACGTCCAACAAAGTAATGTGTTGGTCAGCATCGGCATCAAGGTTTGAGCAGGGAAGGCTCACACCAACGTCTCCGAAACACCGCTGAAATGCTGCCAAATCGGAAAGGTCCACATCTCCATCCCGATTGAAGTCTCCTACAACAAACGGCGGACATCCGTCCGAGTCAACCGGCGCCCCTGCAATCGTTTCTGTGCAAACATCGCATCCATCTGCCACCGTATCGTCATCTGCATCAACGTCGTCATTACCCAAGGGGCACGACCCGATCGCGCCGGTAAACAACTGGGTTGCATGATTGAACGCTTCAGGGCCAATGACCGCTCCCACTTGACGGGAGGGTAGATCATCCTGGCCAGGATGAATGCCTCCCCAAATTCTCGACAGGGCCGACTGGTCCGCTGCGTCGTAATAGCTTGCCCATTGGAGTGTGATGTCCACGCTGGGACCGTCTTCAAACACCAGGTATTGATTCTGCGGACAATGGAACTCACCCAGTCCACCGGGAAAATACGGACTGCCCGTGAGCAGTGTCAGCACTTCCGCCGCCGCACGGCTGTACGCACTATGACCCGAAGTGTAGCCGGGAAAGGGTGGCGTCACGAAAGTCGGCCGCTGATACGGCCACCAATTTTCCGCAAGAATCCAAGCCACACCAGGAACATCGGTCATGGGATTTAGAATCGCTGACGGCCCGCGCCACGCGCGGATCGCAATCTTGCCTTCCTGTCCAGCAAGGTGTGCATGTCGTTCGCCGGTTGCCGTGGAGGCGGCCGTCACCACTTCAATGTAACCGGGATACAAGCGAATGCCGGTTGTATGATACGACGGCTGCAAAGGATCAGACGATTGACCATAGTCGGTCATATATCGGATGGCGGATATCGGGCGGATGTAGTCGTACCATCCCTTGGTCCCCCATACCGCCACCGCGGTGTCGTGCATCGCCCCGCCCAAAGCCAAATAGCATTTCACATCCCACTCAAGGTCGTCAACGATTGGGCCCGTACCTTCGAAGCGTTTCTCGAAAAGCGGATGATCAGAAACATAGTTGAGCACGGTAAACCAGTGACCGGGCGGTGTCTCCGAACTCGGCCCGTCCGCCCAGAATTCCGCGAGGACCCTTGCAAAGTCGCCACGTGGTACAATCTGTGGCTGGTAGGGCTGCCCAGTGACCGGATTGACGGTATAGCCGGTGCTGGTGTCACCGCCGTTGAGTTGGTCGTAATAGCTTGCGTAGTCGGCCGGGTCAGGAAGAGGCGCGTTTCCGCGCGAAGCCGGCGAAATATCCCACATCACGCCGTCTGAAGGATCGAGCTGCCCACTCCAAATGGCTACTTGCTCAAAACCCCATTTGTAGCGATCGTCGCCAACTCCTCCGATGTAGGGGGGTGGCCCGGGATCGTGGTAAACCCAGTAATCAAAGTTGCCGCGATTATAGATGGTCAAGTCCGCCGGAGTCAGTGCAAAAGGCGTTACCTGTCCCCATTCCGGGCTTAGCGCCGGAGGAAAGCCACCGGGAATAACGTTTCCTCCCTGGTCCACAAAGTAGGTCAACGAAAGTGACTGCCAGCGGTTGGGGTTGGTCAAGCTCGGATTGCCAGGCAGTGAGGGTACGAGCGGCTGATTAATGGGCGCGTAGTGCAGGTTGGCATACCCGAGCGCTTCATTGGAATGGTCAGCGAGGCCGAATTGGATCACGGCTTGGGCGATGCGATTGCCCAGTGCGGCGGGTGAGTTGCCAACTGTTGAAGTGAAGTTCTTGTCGTAGCCGAGTGCCGCCATCTTGGCATCAAAAGAAGCGAGCGAAGTCATCGCACCGGGAGACGTGGCAAATCGAGCGCGGAGCACGCGGTACACGGCGTAGCTGATCGTTTCTTCCCGCGCCGCCTGACTGTCACTTGCGGTCGCGTGCTCACTGATGAGGAACGTGTCGGCCGTCGGGTCGTACACTGCCCAGCCGTCCCACATCGCCACAGATACGTGAAACAGATTCCGCGCGTGCACTGTCGGGCGCGCGAGATCGCGGCGAATGGCGCTCAATAGTTGCTCGTTCCACTGCCGGGCGACGGAAGCTTGGCCGAATGCAG
>CAZKIN010000125.1:7224-10782 GCA_964552515.1 uncultured Phycisphaeraceae bacterium | reverse complement strand
ATGACGTCGATGGTGAAGAACCCTTCGCCCTGATGGGCTGACGATGCGTCGGCGAAATTTGAAAAGCCTCCCACCCGAATGGTGTAGCAGGCACCGGCCGTGACGGATGCACCGTGCAATGAGCCGCCACCTGACACATCCGCCTCGCAGCCATCGTCGTCACATCCTAGGGAGAAATCATTATTGGTGATCGGGCACGGGCGGCACGTTGGCGTATGATCGCCATAGATATGAACAATCGAGTCAAATCCCGAATCGATCGGGCAGCCTTCGAGTACGAGCGATCCGGTGCAGGGGGCAGTATAGGTGTACCAGACATCCGAACGTGCGCCGTTGGAGCCTCCGCCAGCACAACCGCCCCCACCTCCCCCAGGCCCGTCGGTGAGCGCGAAGTAATTGTTTACCGGGAAGTCACAGGAATAAACGCTGCGAGGCGGAGCAAACGGCTGGCAGGCAGCATCCGGATGCAGGCAATCCTGAGCGCTTATGCGGCAGACCTCGGGCAGCGGAGAAGACCATACACGAACAGAACACGAACCAAGGTCAGGGTCGGGCTGCATATTTTGACAAGCGGGAAGTTCAAACGCGTTCGCACACAAATCGTTCGGGGGGACGACGCAGGTGGATGCGATGATCGGATCCGAACAACTGGTCTGGTGAAAAAGGCGACCGCCTGGATTTTCCGCACACTCGGAAAACGGTACGTTGTCGGTGCAAGTCGTCTGCCAATTACAACATGCAACCGGGATCAGTCCGCAGCCGCCGTCCAGCGAATTTGGAGGTGCGGAGGCTACGGCCATGCCGGAATCCAAGCAGAAGCTCATGTCTGAGAATTGGTAAAAATCAAAAGGGAGTTCATTGTCGAAATCCACCAAGACTATGCGATTTCCGGGAGCAGCGAGCTGCCAGCCTACACGGCATGGACCCTGCACCTGAACGTCGCCAAGTCCCGTGATTTCCAACCAATAGCATTCACCGGGAACGACAGCGATTCCATTCGGCGGATTCACTGGGGCGGAATACTGCCAGCATCGGCTGGGGGTACAAGATGTGAGGGGAGCCTTGGCATCGATCGTCAGCGAGAGTCCGTCCTTCGGAAATCCGGCCACGAGCGGGCCCGGTTGGTAGAAGTCATCCTCATAAATCTTCAGAATGAAATCATCGGGAGGTGGTGTTCCGCGATTGGCAGCGGTTCCATCACAATTGTAAAAGGTTGATTCGGTGTGGCCTATAAAACAAGGTGAAAAGCAAACTTGCGAAATCGTATCGCCTACCGGCTGAAAGTCATCGGCCACTCGTGCTTCGTACAATCGATCCGCGTAGTAATACGAGTTACAGTTTTCCGGGAATTGGCAGTTATCCGGCGCTTCGATGGGACATACCTGCGCCATTCCTTGCAACGGGCAGAGAATTTGCAGCAGACCAATACATGCTACGGTGATCTGTAGGCGACGCATGACAGGCTCCGTCGAGAGGTGGATCACCAGGTAGAAACCGGTGCCACAAGATTGGCTCCTACGGGCACGCTGGACAGTTTAGCGGATTGGTGGTGAAGGGGTAAGGGTCTCCGGCGACGGCTTTGACGGCAGCGAGGACGTCAGCGGTGTTGACGAAGGCGTTGAGGCAGGGATCCAGCGACGAAATCGCCTGCAAGTTGGCTTGTTGGAACGTTGGTTTGATTGCCGCCCCGCTGATGTGCGCGAGGATCGCGAGGACGTCATTGACGTTGGTGAACTGATTGGGCGGGGTCCATTCGAGGCCGTTGTTGGTGCCGACGAGGTCGCCCCAGAGTTTGGCGTTGAGCGCGGGGAGGGGGATGGTGCTGACGGTGAGCGGGCCCGTGAACGTTGCGCCGTCGGCGGTCGCGCGGATTTCATAGGTCGCAACCGGCGTGATTTCGCAATCGCCGACGTGAACGACGGGTTCGCTCCAGACACGGAAGACCGGAGCTGACACGCATTTGGCACTGCCGAGCACATCGGGCGCGGCGGCCCAGCAGGTGCCGACAGGCGCGGTGGTTTTGTCGACGCGGATGGCCGTGGGCAGGAGGGTGCCGGGCGTAAAGGAGACGTAGCGGTTCTTGCGGCGATCGTGCGGCGCGGGGGGCGGCAGCGGTCCGACCAATTCGCAGTCGTCGGGAACGGCATTGCCGTTGATGTCGTCGGAGGTTCCCATTGCGATGTCGGTTTCGTCGAGGACGTTGTTGCCGTTGCAGTCCAGACCGACGCGGACGTAGTAGACATCCTGGCCGCCGTTGAAGGTGGCGGAATAGATCACGTTGGCGCCGGCGTTGTCGGACACCATGTCATAGTAGTCGCCGATTTTGTTCTGCTGCGGCCAGCCAATGTGGCTGTTGTAAACCGGGCTGACCGGTTCGCCCGCGGACCAGGTTGCACCGCCGTCGTCAGAATGGGCGTAGTACAGTTCGGAGAGGTTGACGACGCCGGAATTAGCGCGGGTGTCGTTCCAGATGACGTCGATGCGGCCGTTGGGGGCGACGTCCATCGTGCCAAACCACTGCCACGCGGTGAGGCCGGGGTCGTCGTTGACGCGCACGGGGGCGCTCCAGGTTTGTGCGCCGTCGGTGCTGCGGGCGAACATCACATCGAGCGGGTCGGCATTACTGAAACGGCTGACGGAACCGCAGACGTAGACGTGGCCGAGGGCGGGGCCGGGGTTATGGTTCACGGCGATCCAAAGCTGGCCGAGCAGGCCGCCGGGGTTGGGTCCGGCGGAGGCGTCGAGTGTGCCATCCAAGTCAACCACGGAGACGACAGGAAAGGTCGGAGTGGCGGCGGGGTTGCGCGCGTCGTCGGAGCGCATGACAACGATATCACCGGTGAGGTTGCTGATGCCGACGATATAGACTTCGCCATTGGGGCCGATGGCGTTGGTGCCCCAGCGCAGGTCGTCGGGCGGAATGAGAGGTGTCTGATAAGAGGCACCATCGTCGATCGAGCGATTGAACGAGCCGCCGGCGCAGGTGGGGCAGTCGAAAACGGGGTTCCAAATCTGGTATTGGTGTCCGTCGCCGATACCGCCGGTCTTGTCGATGGTGAACCACTGCTTGTCGCCGCCATAGGCGAAGAAGGGGCCGCTCCAGGAGACGCCGCCGTCGATTGATTTGAAGACGCTGCTGATGAAGCCGGGGGAGTTGGTGAGGTTGTTGTAATAGAACGCGCCGGAGTTGTCGGATTCCATGATGGGGTCGCGGCGGAATATGCCGGGGTCGAGCACGCCGGGGAAGGTCCAGGTGAGTCCGCGGTTGTGGCTGTAGGCGTAACCGGCCTGGCGGAAACTGCTTGCCGTGGTGTCGAACTGTCGCCAGCCGGCAACGAGGCGGTTGGGGTTGAGGGGGTCGACGGCGATCGAGGGTTCGTTGGCGGCATCGCCAAGGATGTCGTTGTTTCCTGCACTTACGTTGACCTGGATGCTGGTGAAGCGGCCGCGCGCCCAGGTGGAGGCGGGGACGGTCTGCACAGTGGCGGGATCGACAGGAATGTAGGGCTGGTCCTGCACTTCGCGGGGTCGATTTGAAAAGTTGGTCATGCGCTGCAC
>CAZKIN010000125.1:5516-7124 GCA_964552515.1 uncultured Phycisphaeraceae bacterium | reverse complement strand
TTGCGTGAACTAGGCGGCCACGGCACCCTTGGGAACGAACTTCCTGGCGATTTCGACTACGGCGTCGAAATCGGCGGGGGAGTGGATGGCCATTTCGGAAAGCATCTTGCGGTTGAGTTCGATATCGGCGGCGAGCAACCCGAAGATGAAGCGGCTGTAGCTGATGCCACGCATGCGGCATGCGGCGGTAAGGCGCGTGATCCACAAGGCGCGGAATTCACGCTTGCGGAGCTTGCGGCCTTTGTAGGCATAGACGCCGCCGTGGACAATGGCCTCCATGACGAGGCGATAATTGTGTCCGGGTTCGCCGCGGCGACCGCGACCTTCCTTCATTACCCGGACTTTGCTGCGGTGGCGGGCTGCGCCGTATGTTGCTCGTCCCATGATCCGAACTCCTCTTATCTAAACCCCGGTGACTGACGCGGGGCACTGCACATTGATTGGTCCGCTGAAGCGTACCCTACGAACTGGTCCGCAATAGCGGACCCTACGAATTGGCCCGCTGAAGCGTACCCTACAAAATCAGCCGGAGGCCGAGCCGAAGCCCAATGCCACGCGGATGCGCTTGTCGATCACGTTATTGAGCACGGCGTTCTTGCGCAGGCTGCGGCGGCGGTTACCGCTCTTGCCGCTCATCAAGTGGCCCGCGTTGGGGCGCTTGTGCTTGATCTTGCCCTTGGCGGTCACTTTGAACCGCTTCTTCATGCCCTTGTGTGTTTTCATCTTCGGCATATACCGACCCTGTGAAAAAAGATTACCTTCGTGCACCTGTACGAAGCCCCGCATTATAGCCGGGGTTCATGTGGCCGCAACCGGCACGTAAAGGGCATTTTTGGGGTGAGTTTCACGATTGCGGGTGGCCCGGTGGGGTTGGAAATTTGAGAAGCCCACCGGTCGGTTGGTAAGATAAGCGTCAAGCTGGTTTTTGCGGGAAATCCATAGGCCAGGTAGCAGTATAAGTATGGCTGAAGATTCTGGAGTTGTGAGCAGGGCGTCGAGTCCGCAGCGGTGGATTTTAAATTCGCGCGCGGACTTGATGCTGTTTGTGGCGACGCCGCTGCTCATTCTGCCAGCGTTCGGCATTGCCGGGCAGGTGATGAGTCTGCAGGACGTGGCGCTGTATGTGGCCGCCTTCGGGGCGCTGGGGCATCACCTGCCGGGGATGATGCGCGCGTATGGCGACCGGGCGCTGTTCAACCGGTTTCGGACGCGGTTCTTGCTCGCGCCGCTGGTGCTGGTTCTGGCGTGTGTGTATTCGGCGAAGAACGGGCTGACGGTGCTGTCGCTGATTGCGGTGATCTGGGGCGTGTGGCATGGGTTGATGCAGACGTATGGCTTCGCGCGGATTTATGACGCGAAGGTGGCACTACGCGATCGGATCACGCCGTGGCTGGATTTTCTGATGTGCGTGGTGTGGTTCGGGGCGGGGGTTATCCTGTCGCCGTCGCGGCTGTTCACGCTGCTGGATAAGTATCACGTGCAGTGCGCGGGGTGGCTGCCGCCGGGATTGACCGTGCCGATGATGCAATCGGCGTGGATGGGACTGACGGTGGCGGTGACGGTGGTGTTTGTCGCCCATGTCATATGGTTGGCACTTCACGGGCGGGG
>CAZKIN010000125.1:0-5416 GCA_964552515.1 uncultured Phycisphaeraceae bacterium | reverse complement strand
CGGTGACGGTGGTGTTTGTCGCCCATGTCATATGGTTGGCACTTCACGGGCGGGGCGTCAACTGGATCAAGCTGATGCTGATGGCGATCAGCTTCGGATTCTGGTGGTATACGCATGTAACGGTGACGGATTTGCTGGTGGGCGTGGCGCTGTTCGAAGTGTTTCATGATGTGCAATATCTGTCGATCGTATGGATATTCAATCGCAGTCGGGCGGAGAAGGACGCGGAGGTCGGGGGATTCACGCGGTTTTTGTTTCGGCGGAGCGGGGCGCTGATTGGGCTGTATGTCGGACTGGTGTTTGCATATGGGATGCTGGGGCTGGTGGCGGCGGGGTTTTCGCTGGATACGATCAATCACTCGTTCCAGGGGGCGCTGGTGGCGTCGGGCTTGCTGCATTTTTATTTTGACGGGTTCATCTGGAAGGTGCGCGAGGCGGATACGCGGGGGAACCTGGGGATATCGGCGGATGGTGCCAGGATAGTGGCACCGAGACGAGTACCACGGTGGGCGGCGCACGGGGCGCGGTGGGCGGCGGTGATGGTGCCCGCGATTTTTCTGGCGATGGCCCAGCGCGGTGGGGCGGCGACGCAGTTTGAACGGCTGGAGAAACTGGCGGGGCAAGCGCCGGATTCGGCGGATGCGCAGTATCGGTGGGGCGAAGCGCTGGCGCAACGGGGACGGCTCGCCGAGGCGGCGGATGCGCTGCGGAAGGCCGTTGCGCTGTATCCGAGTCGGCGGGAAGCGCATAACAATCTCGGCGTGGTGCTGGCGCAGCTTGGTGACCATGCAGAGGCAATAAAGCATTTTCAGGAGGCGCTGAAGATCAAGCGGAATGATGCGGAGGCGCTGACGAACTGGGGGCAGGTGCTGGCATTGCAGGGGAATGGGGATGCGGCGGCGGAGAAATACCGGGAGGCGCTTGCGGCTGATCCGCAGTTTGACCTGGCGCGGGAGAACCTGGCGGAGTTGCAGCGGGGGCCGGCATTGGCGAACCAGTCGCCGGTGGTTGCGGAGGACGTGCGGGAATTGAATCGGCGGGCGGAGAAGTTGGCCGGTGCGGGGAAGTTGGACGAAGCGCTGCAGACGCTTAAAGAGGCGGAGCAGATCGCGCCCGGTGATGTGGACACGCTGACCAACCTGGGGAATGTGTACGCGGCAACGGGTGACACCGAACTGGCACGAAAACAGTTTGAGGCGGCGATCGCGGCCAAAGCAGACGCGCCGAATCCGCGTTTTAATCTGGCGACGCTGCTGGCGGTGGGCGGGGAGTTCGCGGCGGCGGAGGGGCATCTTCGGGAAGCGCTGCGGGTCGCGCCGGAGTTCGTCGAGGCGCGGGTGACGTTGGGGTTGGTACTGCGCGATCAAGGCAAGTGGGACGAGGCGAAAGCGGAGTTTGAAGAAGTGCTGCGGCGCGAGCCGGGAAATCACATGGCGCGGTCGATGCTGGAACAGGGGCCGAAGTGACCGGTCGCCGTGGTGCCATTGCCTGGCACTACTCGGCATCCCGTTGAATCACCGCTGCGCGTGCATGTCGCCGTCTTCGCTCATCAGCCTGACGATGGCATCGGCCGCAACGGCATGTCCGGCGGGGGACCAGTGCTGATCGTAAGTGTAATAGACTTGCGTTCCCGCCTGCGCGGCCGCGCGCAGTGGACGGGTCAGGCTGACGAATTCAATGCCTTCGCGTTTACACCATTCGCCGATGACCTGCTCGCGGGCGTCGAGACGGGCCAGGAGCGTTTCCAGAAATTCCGGCGCGGGGGGCAGCGGGTCGTCGTAACTGATGGCGGCGAATTGTTTCACTTTGTCGGGTGACAGGCTGGTGGCAACAAGCGGCAGGGTCACATGCGCCTTGGTGGGGGCGAAGGCCAGCACGAAGCGCGCGCCGGCTGCGCTGGCGAGGTCGTGCATTTCCTTGATCTGCGCACGTGGATTGAGCCAGTGCTTGTCGATTTCGAAGTCATCCTTGCTGCCATAAAGGTCGCGGAGCTGCTTCGGCTCAAAGGCGTAATAGTTTGCATCCGCGCCGGCGGGAATCGCCAGCGGCAGCCAATCGAGGAGTTCGATACCGCGAACGGGGGCATCCGCGCGCATCGGACCAAACGTGCGTACGAGGAATTGGTCCATTCCCTTGAGCAGGGGTGAACGGTCCATGTATTCCGCGAAGCGTTTCGACAGGCTGGGGTCCAGCCGTTTTTTATCCGCGGAGGCCGAGCGGAAGTCGTTGCCCTCGTAGAGCATACAGAAAACGAACTGGGGTTTGAGTGACAGACCGATGTCTTTCAGGGATTCGCGGTAGTGCAGCGGGTCGTAGCCGGACATGCCGAGGTTGTAGACTTTCTTCCCCGTGTATCCCTCCAGCACGACGGGCCAGGGGTGTTCGTCGGAGACCTTGGAGCCTTCGGTGAATGAATCGCCAAGCGTCACCACGTCGGCCTGCTCCAGCGCGGACGGGTTGCGATAGCCGCGCGCGTCGGTGCTTAACTTCACCGACACATCGGGATAGCCGGGCGGGGCATGGGGGAAAGACTTCGCCGGTTCGGGCTTATCCTTCCAGAGGGCTTCGATCGACCAGTTGGCCGGTCGGCGGTAAGCGAAGGTGTCGCGGGAGTAGTGCATTTCGTCCGGCGTGCGGAGGACGAAGTCCATGACAAAAAAAGTGGGAAAGAAGAACAGGGCGAAAGCGATCGCTTGAAACCAGCGGCGTTTGTAGGTGGCGCCGGTGGACCAGTCGATGTAGAAAGAAATGAGTGACACGATGCCGACAGCGACGATCCAATAAAAGTGTGTCTTGGAGTAGCGGCCGAGCAGCACGTCGCGCTGCCGGGCGATCTGCTCCACCACATCGCTGGGAATGGCCCAGAGGAGAATGTTGGCGGTCAGCACGAAGGCGAGCCAGAGTTTTTGCCGGGGTATCATTTTCATGGCGGCGTAGTAATACCAAATTTTTTGGATGAGGGAAGTGGTGGGGCGAGTGGCCCGGAGAACCGGGGATTGAGTCCACTTTTTTTGCGGGTGCATGGCGGGCCCGATAGGCTGGATGGCGTGAAACGCAGGCGATTTATCACTTTCGGTTCGATTCTGGCAATGGTGCTTTCACTGGCGACGGCTGCCTATCTGTCGTGGTTTGCGTTGTGGCATAAGCGAGGCACATTCGACATTACGAGCCCTGAGGTCATGCACTTCTGGGCGGATCGAGTAGAGTTTCAGGACGGCAACTCGCTGGAGTTTCGATGGACCCACATAGGGCGCTGCAGAGTGTGCTCTCGTCGACACTCGATTTACGAGGGATGCGACGGAAAGTTTATCAGCGATCGTTCGAGAATTGAGTATTGGAAATATCTGACCTGGCCATCGAATTGGCATGGGGAGTCGCTGGGGCGGATGCACCTGCATTTCGTACGGGTCAATGAGTTTCTTCCGATCCTACTGCTTTGCGCTTATCCAGTTCTCTATATTGTTTGGCGAGGGATTCGTCACTTCCGTCGTCGCCGTGCGAATCACTGTTTGCATTGCGATTACGACTTGACGGGGAGTATCAGCGGCGTTTGTCCGGAGTGCGGGACGGCAATAAACGTCGCACAATCCGGAACAAGCGGCACAAGTCAGGCGTACCAGAAATGACCTGGGTCGGCCAAGAACGGGATCCGTTTATTTGATGTTGCCGTTTTTCAGTGCGGCTGTCCGGCGTTTCGTGCGCGAACGGACCCTGAAATGAGCTGTTCACTATGAATCATCGCCGGATTTGGTTCGAAATTTGCCGGAGGTTGTCCATGAAGAAAGTAGTTCTCATACTGATATGTCTTTTGAACACGCTGCGAACTACGGGTGCCTCGGGAGCTATAGTCGACAGTCACTTTACCCCATTGGTTTCTATTGGGTTTCCAAAATTCGAAGCTGCCAGATCGTGGCACATGGAGTATGGCTTATTGCCCGATGCGCCTATGCGGGTGTCTGAATTATATCGAACCAGGCCTTTAGTAAACTCGACTTGGGCATTCAACAACGGGGCTGTGGAATGGGAAACGAGACGGGTTTCCTATCCTCCACCGGCTGCGGAAGTCAAATCGTCAGGAACGATTCTAGGATTTGCCTACAGTTTGCACATTACAACAGGTATCGTCGGTCCTCCAATATTTTCTGCTTCATCCAATTGTGGCGGTTTACCCGAGGAGTTGTTTTTCCAAAAACCACTGCCGGAAGCAGGCGCGGCCCCGCCGACCGTGGCAAAGGACGGTCGGGGATTTGTCCATTCCAGCCATCAGCAATCCACTGCTGTCAGCAAGGTGTCCGCTTCTGTTCGAATTCCTTTTTGGTTTCCGACCGTACTCTTTTCGATCCTTCCGATTTCTGTGCTTTGAAGGTACTTTTCCAAGCGTGGTCAGTGTTGAAATTGTGCTTGCGACCTCGCTCTCAACATGAGTGGCGTTTGCCTAGAGTGCGGAACGGCGGACCGCACTGATTTGCGCAGCGACGGCGCAGTGAGAATAGACTGAGTGTCGATAGCATTAACACAGCCGATTCGTTGGGTCGCGTTACCGCTCCTCGTATGGGCTGCGGCGGGCGCGCTGCTCGCCCGGGTCGCGTTTTGGCACGACCAGCCGGCGGATTTGATTGTGCCCTTCCTTATCACTCTTCTTCCAGTGGTTTTCCTCCTGCTTACATTGTACTTCCGACCGAGTTGGCAGCGACCAGTGGGATTGCTTTGCCAGTCGGCGGTGACAGGGAAATGTCGTTGGCTCCTGCTCATGACCATCCTGTTCAATTCGACGACGCTGGTATATTGGGTGCGAAGCTGGTCGCGGCATGAATTTGCGTCATGGATGTTGAGAACCAATTCCAAGGAGTGTCGGCTCCTTTTTCTGGAATCCCAAGGAGGAAGCGTGAGTCTGCTGTGCGCCGCCAGTGGGATCGGTTCCCCTTATGAACGTGGTGGATTCCGATTTGGTTCGTCCATACCGGTGTTTTTTGTTCCATCACTCGGAACGTTTCACTTTCAAATGGGGCCGCGTGGGGGAGCAGTACAAGTTCCGCATCTTGTGCTCATGGTCCTGGCGGTACTTCCAATCGTCGGCATTGCTGCCCGCAAGGCGCACCGTGCAGCACAGCAGACTGCGGGAATCTGTCGGCAATGTGCCTACAACCTTACCGGTAACATCTCCGGCATTTGCCCCGAATGCGGCACTGAGATTCCACGCGTGTCAGAGGGCGCGAACCACGATTGATACCTGAACGTGGCTTGTCCTGACCGATCACAAAATTGTGGGAGGCAGCCCGCCGAAACTCAGCGGCATACAGTTCTTTCTTCTGTGTTCCTGGTGCCTTCGCGGCGGTTGCATTCGGCCGTCGCATTTTGTGCGCGCCCGTTGGACAGTCCGCGCGGCAATCGGTAGTCTGGACAAAAACAGGCCCGT